>NZ_CP107970.1:4819902-5154804 GCF_036090055.1 Nocardioides sp. NBC_00368 | reverse complement strand
GCCGAACTTGCCCATCAGTCCTGGCCAGAGCAGCCCCATCTCGAAACTGAGCACCGTGCCCGAGACGGCGCCGATCGCGAAGAGCACCGCGGAGACCTTCGCCCACCGTTTCGCCAGGACGAGCGCCACCTCGTTGCCACGAAGGCCGAGGAGGTGGACGACGAAGATCATGCTCGGGAAGGCGACGCCGAAGCAGGCCAGGATGATGTGCCATCCGAGCGAGAAGGCCATCTGCTGTCGCGCCGGTAGGAGCCCTGCGGGCTCCTCGGCGGCGAAGGCAAGCGCTTCGGCGATCACGGTTCGACCCTACGCACTCCCCGGGCCGACTTGCCACCCGCAGCGCGGCGTCCGGCCCTGATGACCGGGCGGACGCTCCGGGCGGACGCTCAGCTGCGCGAGGTCAGAACGGCCAGATCGCGTGCGGCGTAGCGGTGGTGCTCGGCCTCCTCCGCGAGCACGACCTTGAGGCAGCGGCGTACGGAGTAGTCGGCCTCGGGATCGTTACCGACCGGCGGGCGGGAGCACAGCCGTTCGAGGTCCGCATCGGTGAGTCCCGCGACGAACGCGCGCATCGTGCCCATCCGGGCGAGACGGGGCTCCAGCACCGCGGCCAGCGAGGGGTCGGCGTCGACGGTGAGCCCTGTGCCGGTCTCGTCCACGCCGGCCGGCCCGTAGCCGAGCGGGTGATAGGGGTCGTCCTCCTCGAGGACCGGGTTGCCGAGCCACTTGTCGCTGGCATGGAGCAGGTGGCGCAGGGTCTCGATGAACGACCACTCGTCGTCGACCCGCTGGTGGAGCACCTCCTCCGGCAGCGCCCGCACCTGCTCGACCGTTGCCGCCCAGGTCGCCTCGATCGCCGCCCAGGCGGCGCGGATCTCCTCCGCGGTCTCCGCCTCACGGGCCAGCACCCGGTTGGGCTCGACGCGGTCGAGCTCGGACGCCACGTACGCGGTGACGTCGACATCGTTGACCACGACCCGGCCGAAGTCGCCACCCAGATAGACGTCGCGGCCCCAGCAGTCGACGATCTTGAGCCGCTCCTCGAACCAGCAGTCCCGGATCTCCAGACCGCTGAGATCGCTCTGCGTGATCAGCGCTCGGCGGAACTGGTCGGTCTCGGCGTACGTCTGCTCAGAGGGCATACGCCATCGTCGACCGACGTGGCCCACCCGTCAACGGACTAAACGGCCTAGCGGAAGGCGGGCTTCTCCTTGGCCAGGAACGCGCGCACGCCCTCCTTGAAGTCAGCACCGGTGTAGACCTCGCGCAGCAGGTCCTCGTCGCCTTCGGGCGAGGCCTCGGTGCGGGCGGCGTACGCAGCGAGCTGGCCCTTCGTGGCCCGGACGGTGACGCCGGAGAGCGCCAGGATGCCCTCGACCAGCGCGTCCACCTCGTCGGCCAGCGAGTCCGTGACGGCGGTCAGCGCGCCGGTGGCATAGGCACGGTCGGCGTTGATCAGGCGAGCGGCGAGGAGCATCTCCCGCACGATCGGCTCACCGAAGACCGCGGCCGCGCGGTAGACGATGGAGGCCGCGAGCGCGTTGCCGAGCGTCTTCGCGATCGGGTAGCCGAAGCGGGAGTGGGGCGTCGCGACCCGCAGGTCGCAGTGGGTCGCGACCGCGAGCCCGCCACCGACGCAGACCCCGTCGATCGCGGCGATGGTGACCTGCGGGAGGGCGAAGAGCTTCTCGAGCAGCGCGCGGATCCAGTCCTCGTAGTCCACCGCGTCGCGAGAGAGGAAGTCGGAGATCTCGTTGCCGGCCGCGAACGCCCGTCCGCCGGTGCCGGTCAGCACCAGCACCTTCACCGACTCGTCCGCAGCGAGCTCGTCGCACAGATCGTGCAGCGCACCGTACATCGCGTGCGTGAAGGCGTTGTGCTTCTGCGGCCGGTTGAAGGTCACCTGCACGACGCCGGGGCGCCGCTCCACTACCAAGTCCTCGCTCACGGGAACCGAGCGTAGGGCACCCCTGCGGGTGCCCTACGGTGGCGTTCGTCACACGTGCGGCTTCACCTGGTCGGTGTAGATCTTCTCCAGCGCCGCCTTGAGGCTGTCCATCTCGGTCTGGACGTCCTTGTTCTCGGTGAGGACGGCGGCCATGTGGTTGGCCATCTCCAGGTCGCCGCCGGGCAGGAAGACACGGGCGTAGTCCTGCGAGCGGGTGTTGGGGAGCTGGTCGATCGCGACCTGGGCCTGCGGGGTCTTCTTCAGGATCGCGGCGGGGTCGGCGGACTTGCGGATCGGCACGTAGCCGGTCGCCTCGGAGAACTTGATCGCCTGCTCGGGCTCGGTGAGGAACTTGATGAAGGTGCCGGCCGCGAGCTGCCGCTCCGGGCTGATGTCCTTCGGGATGCCGACGCCGGACCCGCCGGTCGGGCAGATCTTCTCGGTCTCCGCCGGGCCGGCGGGCAGCGGGGCCACGCCGACGTCGAACTTCGCGGAGGTGATCGCGGTGATCAGGTCGCCGGTCGAGCCGACGGTGGCGCTGGCGACACCCGCCGCGAAGTCCTGGATCTGGTCGACCCCGGCGACCCCGGCGACCTTGTCCTTGTAGACCCAGTCCTTGAGGAAGGAGAGCGCCTCGACCGACTCGGCCGAGTCACAGGTGATGTCGAACGACTCCTCCTTCGACCAGCCGCCGCCCCAGCCCCACAGGTTGTTCTGCAGGGTCCAGCCGGCGTAGCCCGCCAGGGCCGGGAACTGGAAGGCGAACTTCGCGCCGCTGGCCTGGGCGAGCTTGGTCTTCCACTCGCCGAACTCCTCCCAGGTCTGCGGGCCCTGATCGGACAGTCCGGCCTTCTTCCAGTGGTCCTTGTTGTAGTAGAAGAGCGGCGTCGAGCGCGCCCACGGCACCGCCCAGTGGGCGTCGTCGTAGAGGTAGTCGCCCAGCAGCGAGTCGACGTAGTCGTCGGTGTCGAACTCGAGCGCCTCGAAGAGGGAGTCGAGCGGGATGATCTGGTCGTTCATCTTGTAGCGGAACCACCACACGTCCGACAGGTTGATGATGTCGGGCAGGTCGCCGCCGGTCTGCGCGGTCTGGAACTTCTGCGCGATCTCCTCGTAGTCGGCGCCGGCCGTGACCAGCTTGACCGTGATGTCGGACTGCGAGGCGTTGAAGGCGTTGACGATCTCGGTGCTGACCTTGATCGAGTCACCGGGGTTGGAGGTCCAGAAGGTGATCTCCTTGGCCGGCTTCACTCCACTGAAGTCGATCTGCTCGACGGTGCTCGCGCCGCCTCCGCCGCCGCTGGTCGAGGGGCCGCCGCCACAGGCGGAGAGCGCCGCCGCGGAGATGCCCAGGGCGCTGAGGCCGAGGAACCGTCGTCGGTCCAGGATCAGGCCCGAGCGATGCAGGTTGGACGAGGTGTTCATGAAGCATCCTTTCCCTGTTGTGCCAACTGTGGGCTGAGAACGTCAGCCTTTGACGCCGCCTTGGGTGAAGCCGTTGACGATGTGGCGCTGCAGGAGCGCGAAGACGGCGAGGATCGGCAGCAGCACCATCACGGTGCCGGCCATCAGGACCCCGAACGAGCTGGCCGCGGACTCGCTGTTCTGCAGCAGCGTCAGGCCGCGCGGCAGCGTCATCATCTCGGGCTCGGAGATGATGATCAGCGGCCACAGGTAGTCGTTCCACTCGTAGACCACGTTGACCAGCGCCACGGTCGCGATGCTCGGCAGGGCCATCGGCACGACGTGGTGCCACAGCCGCTTCCAGTGGCCGGCGCCGTCGAGGTGGGCCGCCTCGATCACCTCGTAGGGCAGTTGCAGGAAGGCCTGGCGGAGCAGGAACGTACCGAAGCCGGTGCCGAGGCCCGGCAGGATCAGGCCCCAGTAGGTGTTCTCGCCGCCGAGGCTGCTGATGAAGACGTAGTTGGGCAGCGCGGTGACCTGCGGCGGCACCATCATCGTGGCGAGCACACCCCAGAAGAGGTACTTCTTGCCGGGGAACTCGCAGAAGACCAGGCCGTACGCCGTCAGGATCGCGAGCAGCACCTTCAGTCCGGCGCCGACGACCGTGACGATGCCGGAGTTGAGGAAGAGCCGCCCGAAGGGGACCTTCTGCGCGGCCTCGGAGTAGTTCTCCGGCTTCCAGACCTCGGGGAAGACGACCAGGTCGGTCGTCGCCAGGTCGCCCGGGCCCTTGAAAGAGGCCAGGATCATGTAACCGAGCGGCAGCACCACGACGAGCACCGCGAGCAGCAGCACCAGGTAGTCGCGTACGGTCAGCGGCGTCAGCCGCACTCTGCGTGAGGGAGCGCTCATCGGTAGTGGACCCGCCTCTCCACGACGATCAGCTGGACGAGCGTGAGCATCACGAGGATCGCGAAGAGCACCGTGGACAGCATCGCGGAGTAGCCCGCCTGGCTCTGCTCCTTGAAGCCGGTCAGGTAGGCGTCGAAGATCAGGGTGCGGGCGCCGCGGCCGAGCTTGTCCATCGCGATCAGCAGGTCGAAGGCCTGCAGGCTGTTGAGGATCGTGGTGACCATCAGGAAGAAGGTGGTCGGCGACAGCAGCGGCAGGGTCACCGTGAAGAACCGCCGCACCGGCCCGGCACCGTCGAGGTCGGCCGCCTCCAGCAGGTCGCCCGGGACGGCCTGGAGACCGGCGAGATAGACGACCGCGGCGTAGCCCAGGTTCTTCCAGACGTAGACGATGATCACCATCGTCAGCGTCCACGGCGGGGAGTTGATCCACTCCGGGCTGTTCAGGCCGACGTCACGCAGGATCGCGGAGAGGGCGCCGATGTTCGGATCGAAGATGTAGAGCCAGGCGAGCCCGACGCCGTAGCCGGAGAGGATGTACGGCGCGAACACCGTCGCCTGCGCGAACCCGGCGCCCGGGAGCCTGCGGTTGAGCGCCAGTGCGACGCCGAGGCCCAGCGCGAGGGTGAGGCCGACGGTCGCGACGGTGAAGATCGCCGTCGTGGTGAGCACCTTGCTCGCCTCGCCGGAGGAGAAGAAGTCGCGGTAGTTTCCCAGCCCGACCGGCGTCGCGAACTTCGAGCCCAGGGTCCAGTTGAGCGTCGAGTAGTAGATGTTCTGGAAGAGCGGGCGGTAGATGAAGACCGCGATCAGGGCGACGTTGGGCAGCACGAACGCCAGAAAGATCAGCCACTCCCGTACGCGTCTTCCCGAGAGTGCCTGACGTGGTCGCTTGGTCGTGACGGCCGTCATACCTGGCACGATCGGTGAGTCAAGCGGCTGGGTCGGACCCCGTCAAGAGTAAAACTCTCGGTCTCAAGATTTCGTTACCGGAAACTGATGGTGAACGTCATCTGGTTACCAGCCAACGTCCGAGCAACGTGCCGTCGTGCTCGATGAGCGATCCCAAGGACACCGGTACGTCGGTGGGCGGCCCGGTCACGATCCGCCGGCCGTCACCGGCGAGGAGCTTGGGCGTGATCGTGTGGCAGAGCTCGTCGACCACCCCGGCCTCGAGCAGCGAGCCGAGCAGGCTCGGCCCGCCTTCGCACAGCACGTGGCGCATGCCCTCCTCGTGGAGTCTGCGCATCAGCGCGGGCAGGTCGACCTCGGAGGCGCCGACGACGTAGACGTTCTCCTCGCCGATCTCGTCGCGGGCGGCGTCCAGTCCGGGCGCATCCGCCACCGTGGCAAGCCGCACCGCGCCCGGCTCGCACCCGCGGAGCTCGTCGGGCACCCGGCCCCGACGGGAGACGATGACGATCGGCGCACCCTTGGCCGTGTAGGTCTCGGCGTCGGCGGTCCCGGCCCCGACCAGGACCACGTCGGCGAGCTCGCGCAGGACATGGAAGACGTCCACGTCGACGGCGTTGTTGACCGTGCCGGAGAGGCCGTCGGAGCCGGTCGCCGCACCGTCCAGGGAGCTGACCATGTTGACCCGTAGCCAGGGTAGGCGCCGAGGCGTGTAGATGGCCCGCAGGCCTTCGCGGGTCGTCGGGTCGCCGTCACCGTGCAGGAGGATCACCCTGCCAACGTTAGGCGCTGGGACCTGCCGCTATCTTCTTCGCATGAGTTGGTTGGTTACCGGAGGCGCGGGCTACATCGGATCGCACGTCGTACAGGCGCTGCTCGACGCAGGCCTGGAGCCGGTCGTCATCGACGACCTGTCGTCGGGCTTCGCGAAGTTCGTGCCCGACAACGTCGCGTTCGTCGAGGCGACGCTGCTGGACAAGGCAGCGATCGAGCAGGCGATCACCGACAACGGCGTCGAAGGAGTCATCCACCTCGCCGGCTTCAAGTACGCAGGCGTCTCGGTGCAGCGGCCGCTGCACACGTACGCCCAGAACGTCACCGGCACCGCCAACCTCCTCGAGGCGATGGTGGCCACCGGTGTCGACAAGCTGGTCTTCTCCTCCTCCGCCGCCTGCTTCGGCACCCCCGACGTCGACCTGGTCACCGAGACCACGCCGACCAACCCGGAGAGCCCCTACGGCGAGTCGAAGCTGATCGGCGAGTGGCTGATCGCCGACGTGGCGCGCGCCGAGGGCCTCTCCCACACGTCGCTGCGTTACTTCAACGTGGTGGGCTCGGGCAGCAAGGACCTCTACGACACCAGCCCCCACAACCTGTTCCCGCTCGTCTTCGACGCGCTGGCCAAGGGCAAGACGCCGCAGATCAACGGCGACGACTACCCGACCCCCGACGGCACCTGCGTACGCGACTACGTGCACGTCGCCGACCTCGCCCACTCCCACGTCGTGGCCGCCAAGCGGCTCGCCTCGGGTGCGGATCTGGAGGCCGTCTACAACCTGGGATCCGGCGACGGCTCCTCGGTGCGGCAGATCATGGACGCCATCCGCGAGGTGACCGGCATCGACTTCGAGCCGGTCATCAAGCCTCGCCGTGCCGGCGACCCCGCCCGCATCGTCGCCACCGGCGAGCTCGCCCGGCGCGACCTCGAGTGGGAGATGCGCCACGACCTGCGCTCCATGGTCGCCACCGCGTGGGAGGCTCGCCAGGCGGCGGGTGCGGACTACCCGAGTTGACGTCGGGCGGGATGTTCACCGAGGCGATGTCCTGAGCTTGTCGAAGGGTAACTCGGTCAGCGCCCGCTCCCTTCGCGGAGCTCCACGAAATCAGCGACGGCTCACCGAGTCACCTCGGTGAGCCGTCGGGCGTGCTGGGCCAGGATCAGGCCTTCTTGGCAGCCGTCTTCTTGGCCGGAGCCTTCTTGGCGGGAGCCTTCGGCTTCTCGGCCGGAGCGGCCTCGGCCTTCGGGGCCTCGGTCTTCGGGGCCTCGGTCTTCGGGGCCTCGGTCTTCGGGGCCTCAGCCTTGGGGGCCTCGGTCGCAGCCTCGGTCTCGGCCTCGGCCTTCTTGAACTTCGCGACGAAGGTCTCCCCGCGGGTGGCGAGCTTGTCGTAGGTGCCGGTGGCCGAGCCGGTGGTCTCGTCGAGCTTGGCCTTGACGGTGGTCTTCAGCTTCTCGGGAAGGACGGTGTACTGCTCCTTGGCCAGGGCCGGGAGGGTCTTCGGGTCGAAGCCGGTCACGGTCGCCTTGGCGGCGGTGGCCCGCTCGGTCGCGTGGGTGCGGTAGGCGGTGGCCTTCTCGGTCGCCTTGGTGCGAGCGTCGGTCAGCTTGGTGGTCGCCTCGGAGCGGTAGCCGTCGACCTTCTTCTGCAGGTCGGTGGCGAGGTCCTTGACGGTCTCGTAGGCCAGGTCAGCGACGCCGGCGACGGCGTTGAGGGGCTTGGTGGTCTCAATCTTGGGCAGCGTGGGCATCTGGGTTCTCCTCGTGATGGGGTTCTTCGTCGGTTTCATCGGCGGCCGGCGCATCGTCGGTGACACGACTGTTGAGAGCAAGGAACGAGTGGTAGACGTCGAGCAGCGAGTGCTTCTGCCGCTCGGTCAGACTCGGATCGGCGAGCACCGCGAGCTCCACGGATCCTCCGACGTTGGAGTCGGGGCTGAGGATCCCGGCACGGACATAGACCTGCTCCGCCGAGATGCGCAGCGCCTTCGCGATCTGCTGGAGGACCTCAGCCGATGGCTTGCGCAGACCGCGCTCGATCTGGCTGAGGTAGGGGTTGGACACGCCTGCCTGGTCGGCGAGCTGACGCAGAGACATCTCGGCAGAGATCCTCTGTTCCTTCAGATACTCGCCGAGCGAGCCGACCGCACTCGTGACCTTGCTCTTGACCATGACTCCAGTGTGCTAACAATTGCTAGCAAACACAAGTCCCGGGCAACCGAAGTGACACACATCACCCACTAGTTGCCCCGTCAACCGGCGGAAACACGCCTGAAACCTGGATCGGGGTCTCGCTAGCCGCCCGCTAGCAACTCACAGCAGCGCACGGATCTCGCCCACCGGGTGGCCACCACCGAGGATCCGCGCCTCCCCCGTCGCCCGCAAGGCGTCGGCGTCGACCCCGTCCAGGTCACCGACCCCGTCGCGCAGCAGCGCGGCCGCCATCACGACCGCGCGCGCCCGGTCACCGCCATCGTCGGCCTTCAGCGCCCAGGCACGGCCGTCGGGCAGCGCGACCGCGTAGACCGCCTCGGCGCCGAGCTTGCCGATCAGTCCCGGCACCGCCCTGTGCAGCGCGACCTCGTCCCGTGTGGTCCCCGAGACGTACTCGGGGTGGGACCGCATCGCCTCGGCGACCCGCGCACCCGGTCCGTCCACCGCCGAGGCGATGGTCGAGAACGCCCGCGCCAGCCCGGTCAGCGACGTCGACAGAGCCGGTGCGCCGCAACCGTCGACCGTGACGTACGCAGCCTCGCCGGTGCACGCCTCGAGGATCTCCTGGATCCCCTCCTGAAGCGGGTGCTTGGGGTCGAGATAGTCCTCCAGCGGCCACCCGGCGGCGACGCAGGTGGCGAGCATCGCGGCGTGCTTTCCGGAGCAGTTCATCGCCAGCCGGCTCTTCGCCTCGCCGCGACGGAGCGCCTCCTCCCGCGCCTCCACGCCGAACGGGTAGTCCTCGATGTTGCCGAGCGCGGACTCGTCGAGGCCGACGGTGGCGAGGATGCGACGTACGCCGTCCTGGTGGAACGCCTCCCCCGAGTGGGAGGCGCAGGCGAGGGCGAGCAGGTCGGGCGGCAGATCGAGGCCGAGGATCACCATCGCCAGGGCCTGCACCGGCTTGTTCGACGACCGCGGGAGTATCGCCGAGTCGACGTCGCCGAGCGACCACTCCACCGTGCCGTCGGCCGACAGGGAGAGGGCGGATCCGTAGTGGTGTCCCTCGACGAAGTCGGAGCGGATGATCTCGGCGAACGGCACAGGTGCTGGCATGGGGGCGAGACTATGTGAGAGTTGCCCCGTGTTCGCCGACCTCCTCACCCAAGACGCGCTCAGCGTGCTCGTGGTCAGCTTCGGCATCGGCATCGTCGTCGGGCTGACCGGCATGGGCGGTGGCGCCCTGATGACGCCGGCGCTGATCTTCCTCGGGGTGCCCCCCACGACCGCGGTCGCCAACGACCTCGTCGCCGCCTCGGTCAACAAGTCGGTCGGCGCCGCGGTGCACTGGCGCCACGGCTCGCCCAACATCCGGCTGGCGACCTACCTGATCATCGGCTCGGTGCCGTGCGCGTTCCTGGGCACCTTCGTCCACAAGCTCGCGCCGGGCGACACCGACCACTTCCTCAAGATGATCCTCGGCGGTGCGCTGCTGTTCGCCGCGGCGTCCTACATGTTCCGGATGTACCTCCAGCTGCGCCAGGTCGCTTCCGGCAACGTGGCTCCCGAGGACGACCCCGACCTGAAGCCGGTGCTCACCATCGTCATCGGCGCGCTCGGCGGCCTCCTGGTCGGCATCACCTCGGTCGGCTCGGGCTCGGTCATCATGATCGCGCTGCTGCTGCTCTACCCGACGCTCTCGGCGGTCAAGCTCGTCGGCACCGACCTGCTCCAGGCCGTGCCGCTCGTGCTCGCCGCCGCGATCGGCCAGGTGATCAACCACGGCGTCGACTGGGCGGTGCTGATCCCGCTCATCCTCGGCGGCACCCCCGGCACCTTCCTCGGCTCCCGGATGGCGCGCTGGGTCTCGCAGTCGGTCATCCGCCGCGGCATCGTCATCATGCTGACCCTCTCGGGTGCCAAGATGCTCGGCGCGGACGCCACCTTCCTGCTGCTTCTCGGCGGCGCGATGCTGCTCCTCGGTCCGCTCCTGTGGGGCTTCATCCGCCAGTCGCGCGGTCTGGCCCCCTTCGACAACAACGCCGCCGCCTGGCGGCTGCCGGAGCGCTCGGAGAAGTAGCCCCCGTCGAGTCGGCGCATCTGTCTCACCACAGAGCATCGAGTCGGCGCGTCTGTCCCACTTTCCTGGGACAGACGCGCCGACTCGGCGTCATTTTCTGGGACAGACGCGCCGAGTCGGCGGTCAGGCCTTCAGGTAGCGGCGCAGCGCGTCGAGGTGGTCCTCGGGCTCGAAGCCGGTGGCGGTGAGCTTGTCGAGGGACATCACCGAGTTGAGCGGCCGCGGGGCGACGCCGTCCTTGCCGGCGAAGTAGGCCTCGGTCGAGGTGGCGCCGACGTCGGCCCGGTCACGCCCGGACAGCGAGAACACCTCGGCGGCGATGTCCCGCCACGAGCACGGCTCGCCGGCGTTGGTGCAGTTGTAGACCCCGTACGCAGCCCCGGACCGCAGCAGGTGAGCGGTGGCCGCGGCGAGCGTGTCGGTGAAGGTGAGCCGGCCGATCTGGTCGTCGACCACGGTGGGCGAGACACCCTTCTCGGCGAGGGTCGCCATGGTGCGTACGAAGTTCTTGCCGTCGCCGACGACCCAGGAGGTGCGCAGGATGTAGTGGCGCGGGGTGCCGGCGACGGCGATGTCGCCGGCGGCCTTGGACTGAGCGTAGACGCCGAGCGGCGAGACGGGCTCGTCCTCGGTGTGCTCGGCGGCGGTGCCGTCGAAGACGTACTCGGTCGAGTAGTGCACCAGGGTCAACCGGTGCTCGGTCGCGACCCGGGCGAGCAGCGCCGGCGCCGTCGCATTGGCGGCCCAGGCGGTGCGCCGGCCGTCGGGAGTCTCGGCGACGTCGACGGCGGTGTAGGCCGCGGCGTTGAGGACGAGCTGGTAGTCGGCCCACGGCCAGGCCGCGACCGCCTTCTCGTCGGAGATGTCGAGCTCGTCGAGGTCGACCGCGTCGGCCTCCGGGAAGACGGCGGTCAACGCGCGGCCGAGCTGGCCGTTGGACCCGATGATCAACGTCTTCTTCGGCTTCATCGGGGTGATCTCGGCCAGGCGTGGGTTGGCCTTGTCCTTCTCGGAGATCTCGGCGGAGTCCAGCGGGATCGGCCAGGCGATCGCGGCGGTCTCGTCGGCCAGGTTGAGGGCCGGGTAGGCGAACCCGGGACGCCAGTGGTCGTTGACCAGGTAGGAGTAGACCGTGAGGTCCTCCAGCGCCTGGTAGGAGTTGCCGACTCCGCGCGGCACGAAGACGGCGGTCTCCGGGCCGATCTCGACCGAGAACGTCGTCCCGAACGACGAACCCTCGCGCATGTCGACCCAGGCCGCGAAGACCCGCCCGCAGGCCACGGAGACGAACTTGTCCCACGGCTCGGTGTGGATGCCTCGGGTCGCCCCGCGGCTGGCGTTGAAGGACATGTTGTTCTGCACCGGCCCGAAGTCGGGCAGCCCGAGCGCGATCATCTTCTCGCGCTGCCAGTTCTCCTTGAACCAGCCGCGGGCGTCTCCGTGCACGGGCAGGCGGACGACCAGCAGACCCGGAATCGGCGTCCGCTCAACGGCGAGCTCCGACATTCACTGCCCCTTCGCGGCGTACTTGGCTTCGGTCTCGTGCTTGAGCGGCGACCACCAGGCCTCGTTCTCCTGGTACCAGGCGATCGTCGCGGCCAGGCCCTTGTCGAAGTCCTGGTACTTCGGCTCCCAGCCGAGCTCGCTGCGAAGCTTGCCGGACTCGATGGCGTAGCGGCGGTCGTGTCCGGCGCGGTCGGTGACCCACTCGATGTCGTCCTCCGGCTTGCCGAAGTGGCGCAGGATCGCACGGACCACATCGACGTTGGACTTCTCGCCGTCGGCGCCGATCAGGTAGGTCTGCCCGATCCGGCCCTTCTCCAGGATCGTCCAGACGGCCGAGGAGTGGTCGTCGGTGTGGATCCAGTCGCGGACGTTGAGCCCGTCGCCGTAGACGCGCGGCCGGCGCCCCTCGATCACCTCGGTGATCTGGCGCGGGATGAACTTCTCGACGTGCTGCCAGGGGCCGTAGTTGTTGGAGCAGTTGGAGATCGTCGCGCGCACGCCGAAGGAGCGCACCCAGGCGCGGACGAGGTGGTCGGAGCCGGCCTTGGTGGCCGAATAGGGCGAGGACGGCTGGTAGGGGGTGTCCTCGGTGAACCGCTTGGGGTCGTCGAGGTCGAGGTCGCCGTAGACCTCGTCGGTGGAGACGTGGTGGAACCGCACCTCGTGACGACGGACCGCCTCGAGCAGGACGAAGGTGCCGACGATGTTGGTCTGGACGAACGGCGCCGGGTCGGAGAGCGAGTTGTCGTTGTGCGACTCGGCCGCGTAGTGCACCACGGCGTCCGACTCCGCGACCAGCGGCTCGACCACCGCGGCGTCCGCGATGTCGCCGACCACAAGGCGAACCCGGTCCTCCGGGAGCCCGGCGAGCGATGCCTCCGAGGAGGCATAGGTCAGCTTGTCGAGCACCGTCACGTACGCATCGGTGTTGGCCACGAGGTGGTGCACGAAGTTGGAGCCGATGAACCCGGCCCCGCCTGTCACAAGAATCCGTCTCACCGGCTCATCGTAGGCAGAATTAACCACCCGGTGGTCGCCTCGCCCCGGTGGGTTCCCTAGAACGTGGGGTGAACATCCGTAGGATCAACTGATCATGAAGGGCATCATCCTTGCCGGAGGCACCGGCTCACGTCTGCACCCGATCACTCTCGCGATCAGCAAGCAGCTGATGCCGATCTACGACAAGCCGATGATCTACTACCCGCTGACCACGCTGATGCTGGCCGGGATCCGGGACATCCTGGTGATCACCACGCCCCACGAAGCCTCCGGCTTCCACCGGCTCCTGGGTGACGGCAGCCACCTCGGCGTCAACATCAGCTACGCCGAGCAGCCCTCCCCCGACGGCCTCGCCCAGGCCTTCACGATCGGCGCCGACGTCGGCTTCCTCGACGAGTCCGAGGACGGCGTCGGCCTGGTCCTGGGCGACAACATCTTCTACGGCCCCGGCCTCGGCACGCAGCTGGCCCGCTTCAAGACGATTCACGGCGGCGCCGTCTTCGGCTACCGCGTCGCCGACCCGCGCGCCTACGGCGTCGTCGAGTTCGACGAGAATCGCAAGGCCGTCTCCTTGGAGGAGAAGCCCGAGAAGCCGAAGAGCCCGTACGCCGTCCCCGGCCTCTACTTCTACGACAGCTCGGTCGTCGAGCACGCTCGCAACCTGCGCCCGTCCGCGCGCGGCGAGCTCGAGATCACCGACCTCAACCGGATCTACCTGGAGGCCGGCACCCTCTCCGTCGAGGTGCTGCCCCGCGGCACCGCGTGGCTCGACACCGGCACCCTCGAGGACCTCAACGAGGCCGCCAACTTCATCCGCGCCATCGAGCACCGCCAGGGCACCAAGATCGGCGCCCCCGAGGAGGTCGCCTGGCGTCAGGGCTGGCTCTCCGACGAGGAGCTCTCCGAGCTCGCCCAGCCGCTGCTGAAGAGCGGCTACGGGAAGTACCTGCTCGGTCTGCTGGCCTGACCTCCGCCTCAGATAAAGACGTACGCGGCGGGGCACTGCCCCGCCGCGTACGTCTTTCGTGGTCTCAGGCCGTCGCGGTCTTCTCGGCCTCGGCCCGGCCGAAGTCGTCCTCGAGCCGGACGATGTCGTCCTCGCCGGTGTAGCCACCGCGCTGGACCTCGATGATCGAGAGCGGCTCGTCGGTCTCGTTGCAGATCCGGTGGGCCTGGCCGACGGCCACGTCGACGGACTCACCAGGGCCGGCGATGGTGGTCACGCCGTCGATGATGCAGGTCGCCTTGCCGTAGATGACCACCCAGTGCTCGGAGCGGTGGGTGTGGGTCTGATAGGAGAGGCGGCTGTTGGGCAGCACCTCGATCCGCTTCACCTTGTAACCCGGACCGATGTCGATGACATGCCACGAACCCCAGGGGCGGGTCTCGGAGTCACCAGCCATGATGTTGCCTCATTCCTAGACACTGAACAGAAGACGCGACCATAACTGTACGCATTCGCGCACGGTTCATTGCGAGCCGATGTTCACCGGTCCGTTACCCGCAGGTCGCCCACGGGAGCAGTTCTCCCCCGCCGGAGCGGCTCAGTCGCGCCCGTAGATGTCGCGTGTGTAGACCTTGTCGGCGACGTCGGCGAGCACCTCGGTGCGCCGGTTGGCGATGATCACGTCGGCCCGCTGCTTGAACTCGTCGAGGTCCTTGATGATCTCGGAGTGGAAGAACTCCGGCTCGTCGAGCTCGGGCTCGTAGATGACGACCTCGACGCCCTTGGCCTTGATCCGCTTCATCACACCCTGGATCGAGGACTCGCGGAAGTTGTCCGAGCCGGACTTCATGATCAGCCGGTAGACGCCGACGACCTTCGGCTCACGCCGCAGGATGTCGGTCGCGACGAAGTCCTTGCGCGTGGTGTTGGCCTCGACGATCGCCGAGATCAGGTTCTGCGGGACGTCCTGGTAGTTGGCCTGCAGCTGCTTGGTGTCCTTCGGCAGGCAGTAGCCGCCGTAGCCGAAGCTCGGGTTGTTGTAGTGGGAGCCGATCCGCGGGTCCAGGCCGACGCCCTCGATGATCTGGGTCGTGTTGAGACCGTGGGTGGCGGCGTACGTGTCGAGCTCGTTGAAGTAGGCGACCCGCAGCGCCAGGTAGGTGTTGGCGAACAGCTTGATCGCCTCGGCCTCGGTGGCACCGGTCATCAGCACCGGTACGTCGGGCTCGAGGGAGCCCTCGAGCAGCAGCTCGGCGAAGCCCTTCGCGGCCGCGGAGTCGTCGCCGACGACGATGCGGGAGGGGTGCAGGTTGTCGTGGAGCGCCTTGCCCTCGCGGAGGAACTCGGGGCTGAAGAAGAGCATCGCCTCAGGGTGCTGCTCACGCTTGGCCGCGACGTAGCCGACCGGGATGGTCGACTTCACCACGATAGCCGCCTCGGGCGCGTAGGTGACCGCGTCCGCGATCACGCCGTCGACGGTGGAGGTGTCGAAGTAGTTCGTGGCCTCGTCGTAGTTCGTCGGGGTGGCCACGATGACGTACGCGGCGTCCGCGTAGGCGTCCTCCTTGTCGAGGGTCGCGCGCAGGTCGAGCTCCTTGGTGGCCAGGAAGCTGGTGATCTCGGCGTCCTCGATCGGCGTCCGGGCCGCGTTGACCAGGTCGACCCGCTCCTGGGAGATGTCCAGGACGACGACCTGGTGCTTCTGCGCGAGCAGGACGGCGAGCGACATCCCGACGTAGCCCACGCCGACAACGGTGATCTTCATGCTCGGACTGTAAGCAGCGGATCGGACGACCTCCCAGCGACTTCTGCCGTTGATGTTCCCGTACGGGAACATCACGTAGAGTGTTCATCGTGCCGTCGCCGTACCTGACCTCACCGGCCGCCTTCGGGTCGGCCGTGCGCGCGGCCCGACGCCGTGCCGGCCTCACCCAGGGCGACCTGGCGCACCGCGCCGGCGTGGGCCGGCGGTTCGTCGTCGACGTCGAGTCCGGCCACCCGCGCGCCGAGCTCGGGAAGGCTCTCGCGCTGCTGGAGGTCCTCGACGTCTACCTCGCGCCCACGCAGCTCTCCCCGATCGCCCCGCCGCTGGAGGACGTCGACCTCGACGCCGTCCTGGCCCACCACCTGTGATGCGTGAGCTGTACGCCTTCGCCGGCCGCCGCCGGATGGGCACCTTCCGCCAGGTCGGCGACCAGGTCGACTTCACCTACGCGGAGACCGCCGGCCCCACGCCGATCTCGCTCTCCCTCCCCCGCACCGGCCCGGCCCTCTCCCCGGGAGCCGCCCGCGCCTGGCTCGACAACCTGCTCCCCGCCCGCGAGGAAGTACGCCGCCGATGGGCGCGCGAACGAGGGCTGCCGGACACCGAGCCGATGACGCTGCTCGCCTCCTACGGTGATGACCTCGCCGGGGCGGTCTCGCTCTCGGCCGACCCCGACCTGCCCTGGCGCCGGGCGCCGCATCCCGTCGAGGCGCCGCTGCCCGAGATCGCGACCCGGCTCGCGGCGCTGCGCAACCAGCCCACCTCGTGGCTCGACCAGCGGGCCCGGCCACGGTTCTCCCTCGGCGGTCACCGGGGGAAGTTCGCGCTGCGACGGGCCTCAGGAAAGTGGTTCTGGCCGACGTACGAGCATCCGTCGACGCACATCCTGCGGCCGACGACGCCGGAGGCTGCCACCCAGCAGCTCGCGGACCTCGACCTCGCCCGCGCCCGCGAGATCCCTGCCACCCGCACCGAGCTGGTCACCTTCGGCGCGCAGCCGGCGCTCGTCGCGGAGCGCTGGGACCGCCTCGGCGGCCGGCGCATCCATGCCGAGACGATCCGGCAGGCGCTGGGGCTGCGGCCCGACGAGGACGTCGAGCCCGGCGGCGTACGCGATCTGTTCCTGCGCCTCGGGCAGGCTCAGCCGCCGGTCGACGACATCGGCCGGATCGCCTTCCTCCTGGCCGGGGACCGGGTCGTGGTGGCGCCACGGCGCTGAGGCATCTCGCCGGCCACATCTCACCGTGCGGGTGCGGCTACCGAGGTGGGCCCCGCTCCTGCGTACACTCGGAGTCCAGCCCACGCGGGGATGGGACATTTCGCCGTGCCGTGGAAGCCGCCACTAGCATGGGCGCCTCAACCTGACGGAGAGGTCCTCTGGTTCCGTAATGACTGCAACACACGCCGACTACCGGCTCAGCCAGCTCGACCAGCTGGAAGCCGAGTCGATCCACATCTTCCGCGAGGCCGCGGCAGAGTTCGAGAAGCCTGTCCTGATGTTCTCGGGCGGCAAGGACAGCATCGTGATGCTGCGACTTGCGGAGAAGGCTTTCTTCCCTGCCAAGATCCCGTTCCCGGTCCTCCAGATCGACAACGGCCTCGACTTCCCCGAGGTCGCCGAGACCCGTGACCGCTGGGTCAGCCGCCTGGGCGTACGCCTGGTGATCGCGAGCATCGATGACGCCATCGCGCGCGGCATCGTCGTCGACGACGGCAAGACCTCGCGCAACCGCCTCCAGACGCCCACCCTGCTGAACGCGATCGAGGAGAACGGCTTCACCGCCGCCTTCGGTGGCGGTCGTCGCGACGAGGAGAAGGCCCGCGCCAAGGAGCGCGTCTACTCCCACCGCGACGAGTTCGGCCAGTGGGACCCGAAGAACCAGCGCCCCGAGCTCTGGTCGCTCTACAACGGCCGCCTCCACGAGGGCGAGCACATGCGGGTCTTCCCGATCTCCAACTGGACCGAGCTGGACATCTGGGACTACATCGGCCGCGAGGGCATCGAGATCCCGTCGGTCTACTTCGCCCACCAGCGCCGGGTCTTCGAGCGCGACGGCATGCTGCTCACCGAGACCCCGCTCAACCCGCTGCGCGAGGGCGAGGTCGTCACCGAGCGCACCGTTCGCTACCGCACCTGCGGCGACATGACCCTGACCGGCTGCGTCGAGTCGACCGCCGCCACCATCCCCGAGATCATCGAGGAGGTCGCCGCCGCCCGGGTCACCGAGCGCGGCGCGACCCGCGGTGACGACCGGTTCTCCGAGGCCGCCATGGAGGACCGCAAGAAGGAAGGTTACTTCTGATGGCCATGGACCTCCTGCGGTTCGCCACCGCCGGCTCGGTCGACGACGGCAAGTCCACCCTCATCGGGCGGCTGCTGTTCGACTCGAAGTCGATCTTCACCGACCAGCTGGAGTCGGTCGAGAAGACCTCGCAGGACAAGGGCCACGGCTACGTGGACCTCTCGCTGCTGACCGACGGTCTGCGCTCCGAGCGCGAGCAGGGCATCACCATCGACGTGGCCTACCGCTACTTCGCGACGCCCAACCGCAAGTTCATCATCGCCGACACGCCCGGCCACGTGCAGTACACGCGCAACATGGTCACCGGTGCTTCGACGGCTGACCTCGGGCTCGTCCTGGTCGACGCTCGTCACGGCCTCACCGAGCAGTCGCGCCGCCACGCGGTGCTCCTGTCCCTGCTGCGCGTGCCGCACCTGGTGCTGTGCATCAACAAGATGGACCTCGTCGACTACTCCGAGGAGGTCTACAAGAAGATCTCCGCCGAGTTCACCGCGTTCGCGACCAAGCTCAACATCCCGGACCTCGAGGTCATCCCGATCTCGGCGCTCCAGGGCGACAACGTGGTGACCCGGTCCACCAGCATGGACTGGTACTCCGGCCCGACGCTGATCCACCACCTCGAGCACGTCCACGTCGCCTCCGACCGCGACCTGGTCGACGTGCGCCTCCCGGTGCAGTACGTCATCCGGCCGAAGTCGGACGACCACCACGACTACCGCGGCTATGCGGGCCAGGTGGCCGGCGGCGTGCTCAAGCCGGGTGACGAGGTCATGGTCCTGCCCTCCGGGATGACCAGCAAGATCGCCGGGATCGACCTGTTCGACAAGGAGATCCCCGAGGCGTTCCCGCCGATGTCGGTGACGGTCCGCCTCGAGGACGACGTCGACGTGAGCCGTGGCGACATGATCTCGCGGGTCAAGAACGCCCCCGAGCCGAGCCAGGACATCGACGCGATGATCTGCTGGATGACCACCGCTCCGCTGCGCCCACGGCAGAAGCTGGCCATCAAGCACACCTCCAACTCGGCTCGAGCGCTGGTCAAGGACATCCAGTACCGCCTGGACGTCAACTCGCTCCACCGTGACCTGGAGACCAAGGAGCTCGGCCTCAACGAGATCGGCCGCGTCCAGCTGCGCACCACCAAGCCGCTGCTGTGCGACCCCTACTCGAAGAACCGCACCACCGGCTCCTTCATCCTCATCGACGAGGCGACCGGCGTCACCGTCGGCGCGGGCATGATCAACGACTAGCGAGCGTTCAGCGAGACACGAGTCGGCGCGTTTGCATCGCCGTCTTTCGAGCGAAGCGAGAAAGCAAGGTGCGAACGCGCCGACTCGTGGTGAGCCCCATAAGGTTGCCCCGTGCCAGTGCCGCAGTTCTCCCCGTCCCCGCGCGAGCTCGACGACATCGAGCTGATCGTCTCCGGCGTCCTCCCGGGCCCGCTGAACGCCCCGGGCTCCCCGCTGACCCTCGATCTTCCGTCGTCGGTCGCCTCGGCCGCGGCCGAGGACGGCTCGGTGGAGATCGTCGACCCCGAGGGTCTCCCGCTGGCACGTGTCACCTGGCCCGCCGGCGAGGTCACCGGCCTCTCCTCCCCCGCCTACGGTCCGTTCCGGAGGCTCTACCTCACCCCGGAGCAGACCCGGAAGGCGTACGCCGGGAGGACGGTCGTCCCGGTCACCGATGCACTGACCACCGCCGAGGTCGCCGAGATCGCGGACCTCGGGCCGGTGCTGTTGCTCGCCCTGGTCGGCCACGGCACCCCGGCGCTCTCGCCGGTCGCACTGCTGCGCGCCTCGTTGCTGGCCGCTGAGACCCTGCCCGACGCGGCCGTCGTCGCGGTGCCCTTGGCAGCTCACGACGACCCCGAGGCCGATCATGCGCTCGGCGTGGCGGTCGTGGAGGCGTACGCGGGTGGGGAGGCGGTGCACGCGCTGGCCTCTCCGGCGTCGGACGACTACCCCGACGACATCGCCGCGGTCATCGACGCCGACCAGCCCGCCCCCGAGGACCAGGGCCTGGTCATCTTCTTCACCGGCCTGTCGGGCTCCGGGAAGTCCACCCTTGCCCGCGCGCTGATGGATCGGATCCTCGAGCAGGGAGCGCGCACGGTCACCTCCCTCGACGGCGACGTCGTGCGCCGCAACCTCTCCGCCGGGCTGACCTTCTCCAAGGAGGACCGGGAGACCAACATCCGCCGGATCGGCTGGGTGGCCGCCGAGATCTCCCGCCACGGCGGACTCGCCGTCTGCTCGCCCATCGCACCCTTCGACTCGACCCGCCAGGACGTCCGCGGGTTCGTCGCCGATGCCGGCGGCGCCTTCTTCCTGGTGCACGTGGCCACGCCGCTGGAGGAGTGCGAGCGGCGCGACCGCAAGGGCCTCTACGCCAAGGCCCGACGCGGCGAGATCCCGGAGTTCACCGGGATCTCATCACCCTACGAGGAGCCGGCCGACGCCGACGTCCGTGTCGACACGACCGGACGCTCGATCGACGAGGCGCTGGAGGACGTCATCGCCGGCCTGCGCGAGGCGGGCTATCTCGACCTCGCCTGAGCTGCTGGCTCAGCGGTCCCGGTAGACCAGCCCGGACAGGCGCCAGGCGAGCATCCGGCGGAAGCGCGGGAGCTTCGCGAGCGTGGACAGCACCAGGTTGCGTACGCTCCGCCGGACGCCCTGCGCGATGCCGAACCGGGTCAGCCGGTCGGAGAGCTCGATGACCTCCTCGGCGACCGGCCGACGACGGTTGGCGTAGTCGTCGAGCGCGGCGTCGTCGCCATCGGTGATTGTGGCGACGAGGGCGTCGCCGAGCACGACCGCGTCCTGGAGGCCGGTGTTCATGCCCTGGCCGCCGGCGGGGCTGTGCACATGGGCGGCGTCTCCGGCGATCAGCACCCGTCCGGCACGGTAGGCGTCGGCGACGCGGTGGTGGACCCGGAACCGGGATCCCCACACCACCTCGGTGACCTTGACCGGGCTGATGACGCCACCGCGACGGTCGAGAAGACCCTGGACGTAGTCGACGTCGGGCTCCTCCGGAGCCTCGGGGACCGGCGCCACGAACCGGAACGAGCCGTCGGGCAGCGGCGCTGAGACCAGGGTGCCCTCGGGCGAGAAGTAGAGGATCACCTCGTCGTGCGGCAGGTCGCCCTCGACGCGGACGTCGGCGAGGCTGAACGACTCGGCGTACTTGCCTCCCGGGAACCCGATCCCGGCCCTGTCGCGCACGGTCGAGTGCATCCCGTCGGCACCGACGAGGTAGCGGGCGCGGATCTCGGTGCCGTCCTCGGTGGTGGCGGTGACGCCGGTGTCGTCCTGGACGAGATCGACGAGGGTGAGCGGCCGGCGTACGTGGCCACCGAGCTCGGTGAGGCGCTCCAGGAGGATGCGCTCGGTGACGGCCTGGGAGACCATGAGGGCGTAGGGGAAGTCGCTGGGCAGGTCGTCGAAGCGGATCGGGACCAGGACCTTGTCGCGGTCGCGGATGGTGAAGCGCGACGCCTCGATCCCCTCCTCGACCAGGCGCGCGGAGACGCCGAGCTCGGCGAGCACCTCCAGCGTGCGGGCGTGGACGACCGCGGCCCGGGAGGTGTTGTCGCCGGAGGCCTGGTTGTCGATGACGGTGACGTCGATGCCAGCGGCGGCCAGCTTGGCCGCCACCGCCAGCCCGGTGGGGCCGGCGCCGGCGACGAGGACGTCAGTGGTGATGGTGGACATGATGCGCTCCTTGGTCTCGTTGTTGGTCAACACGTGTTGGCCAACCGGTGTTGACCAAGCTAGCGCGCCATCGGATTGACGTCAACAGGTGTTGGCCTACACTTGTTGGCATGACCGATACGCGCCGATCCGGAGCCGAGACCCGCGAACGCATCCTCGCCGTCGCACGAGAGCACTTCGCGAGGCGGGGATATGACCGCACCACCATCCGGGCGATCGCGTCCGAGGCACAGATCGACCCGTCGATGGTGATGCGCTACTTCGGCAGCAAGGAGGAGCTCTTCACCGCCGCCGCCTCGATCGACCTGGCGCTACCCGACCTCACCACGGTCCCCGAGGGCGACGCGGGCCGCGTGATGACCGCCCACTTCGTACGCACCTGGGACTCTGAGGGCACCCTGATGGCCCTTCTCCGCCGGGCCGCCTCCGACCCCCAGGCAGCGGAGCAGATGCGGGGCATCTTCGCCACCCAGGTCGCCGCCGCCGTCGCACCGCTGTGCCCCGACCCCGCCCAGGCGGCGCGCCGGGCAGCCCTCGTGGCCACCCAGCTCCTCGGCATCGCACTGGGCCGCTACGTACTCGATCTTCCACCCATCGTCGAGATGGACGCCGAGGAGATCGTCGAGTGGGTCGCCCCGACGATCGACCGCTACCTCACCGCCGACCCGGCGCAACTGCCCCGCCCCTAGCACCCGAGTCGGCGCGTCTGCCCCACAAACTCCCGCCGAGTCGGCGTGCATGTCCCGCAAGAGTCCATCGAGTCGGCGCAAATGTCCCAGCCCCGAACTCGTTCGCAGCGGAGACCGGAACAGACGCGCCGACTCGAGAACCCGAAACGAGACAAACGCGCCGACTCGGCGGCTTGAAACGGGACAGACGCGCCGACTCGGCGGGACGGTTAGCGCTTCAGACCGAGGAGAGCCCAGGCCTCGTCGGTGCTCATCGGCGTCCGCTGGGCGACCGCGGCAGCCTCGACGGCACGCTCGACGAGCTGGCGGTTGGCGTCGACCGGGACACCCTTGGCCAGCGTGAGGACGTCCTCCATCCCGACCCGCAGGTGCCCGCCCATGGCCAGCGAGGTGAGCATGACCGGGAGGGTCGAGCGGCCGATGCCGGTCGCCGACCACGAGGTCACCTCGGCCGGCAGGGCGGCGACGGCCGCGACGAGCGCCGCGGAGGTGCCGGGCATGCCGCCGGGCACGCCCATGACGAAGTCGACGTGGACCTTGCCGCCGGCCGGCAGTCCGTACTTCCCCAGCAGCCGCTGCAGCGCGGCGACGTGCCCGAGGTCGAAGAGCTCGAACTCCGGCACCACGCCGCGCTCCTGGGTGAGCTGGTAGAGCTCGGTGATGAACGGCCACGGGTTGGAGAAGACGTCGTCCCCGAAGTTGGTGGTGCCCATCGTCAGCGAGCACGAGTCAGGCCCGGCGTCGAGCACCTTCAGCCGCTTGTCGAGCGGGTCGTGGACCGAGCCGCCGGTGGAGAGCTGCACGATCAGCTCGGTCTTCTCGTGGAGTGCGTCGACCGTCTCGGTGAGCCGCCCGAGGTCGAGCGTCGGCGCATGGTCGTCGTCGCGGATGTGGACGTGGATCATCCGCGCCCCGGCCTCCTCGCACTCGACGGCCGTCGCCACCAGCTCCTCCAGCGTCGTCGGCAGCTGCGGGCAGTCTTCCTTCGCGGTCTCCGCCCCGGTCGGCGCCACGGTCACAAGCAGTCCAGTCACCCGGACAATCTAGCGCCATTCACATGATTCGCCGCAATATCTCCATCACAGGACGGCAAAACGACATGGGAGCCCCGGTGTCAGCCAGTGACATCGGGGCTCCCACGTCAGAGATCGTCAGCCGATCGGGATCGTCACCTCGGCGACGTTGCCGATCGCGGCGTGGACCTTCTTGTCCACGGGCTCGGCCTTCGGCGCGAGCGTACGCAGGGTCCACTCGCCGTCCCCGGCGAAGAACCGGAAGTGGCCGGTGGCCGAGGTGGGCACCTCGGCGGTGAACTCGCCGGTGCGGTCGAGGAGCCGCACGTAGGCGCCCTGGACCGGCTGCCCCTCACGGGTCACCTGACCCTGGATGACTGCTTCCTTGGCGACGTCGACGCCGGCGAGCGAGAGCCCGCCCTCAGTTGCTCCGCACATGCTCAGGCCTCCCCGGGCTCGTCGCCGGTGACGACCGGAACGCCGACGAGGGAGCCGTACTCGGTCCACGAGCCGTCGTAGTTCTTCACGTTCTCCTGGCCGAGGAGCTCCTTGAGCACGAACCAGGTGTGCGAGGAGCGCTCGCCGATGCGGCAGTAGGCGATGGTGTCCTTGCTCCAGTCGACGCCGGCCTCGGTGTAGATCTCCTTGAGCTCCTCGTCGGAGCGGAAGGTGCCGTCGTCGTTGGCCGCCTTGGACCACGGGACGTTGGCCGCGGTCGGGATGTGACCGGCGCGCTGGGCCTGCTCCTGCGGGAGGTGAGCCGGGGCGAGGAGGCGGCCCGCGAACTCGTCGGGCGACCGCACGTCGACCAGGTTCTGGGTGCCGATGGCCTCGACGACCTCGTCACGGAAGGCGCGGATCGAGTGGTCCTGCTCCTGCGCGGTGTAGGTGGTCGCCTCGCGGGTGACGGCCTCGTCGGTCAGCTCGCGGGAGTCCAGCTCCCACTTCTTGCGGCCGCCGTCGAGCAGCTTGACGTCCTGGTGGCCGTAGAGCTTGAAGTACCAGAAGGCGTACGCGGCGAACCAGTTGTTGTTGCCGCCGTAGAGCACCACGGTGTCGTCGTTGGCGACGCCACGCTCGGAGAGCAGAGCGGAGAACTGGTCCTTGTTGACGAAGTCGCGACGGACCTGGTCCTGCAGGTCGGTGGTCCAGTCGAGCTTGATGGCACCCTTGATGTGGCCCTTGTCGTAGGCGGTGGTGTCTTCGTCGACCTCGATCAGCACCACCTTCGGGTCATCGAGGTGCTCCTCCACCCACTGGGCGGAGACGAGGGAGTTCTCGCGGGTCATCTAGGTACCTTTCGTTGTGTTTCTTGCGTTCAGGGGACTAGGCGAAACGCCTGATCAGCAGGTAGATCTCGCAGCCGAGGCAGAACCGGAAGACGGCATTGAGCACGGCCGCCACCAGCGCGAGGCCGAGGGCGATCTGCGCCACGAGCGTGGCGCCGAGGAGGTAGCCCACGAGCGCGACCACGAGGAAGGCGAGGCCTACCCCCTGGGCGAACCGGGGCGGGGCCGGGTCCTCGAGCTCGTCCGGCGCACCTAGGCGGGGACGTACGAACTTCTTGAAGAGCCAGGCATGAGGGGTCCGCTGAACGCCGAGACCTGCCCCGATCGCGAAGAGCACGGTCTGGATGGCCGTGACCACCAGAGCCCACGGCTGCGGAAGCAGCAGAGCCAGGAGGATCACGACAACGGTCAGCGCCGCAGCGAACTGCGGGCCACGGGGGTCGATTCCGGTCTGTGTAGCCGTCGTGCTCGAGGTCTCGGACATAGGTGTGCTCCTGCGAGAGTGGAGGGGAGGTCGTCAGGACGAGCCTGACAGGCGAAAGCGATCCCCGGTGTCGACTGCGTCGACAAATCTCAAGGAATCAGCGGCAGGAACGACACAGCGCCGAGCGCACGCGGCAGTGATCCACTGCGCGGCGCTTGGTCAGCATGGTCGAGAACATGCGATGACAGTAGCGCGATGCTCGACGGGCACGAAACGAATGTCTCGGAATACGGACGAGCGTGTCAGGATTCGAGATCGTAGGCCGGGATCGCGCTCAGGACCTGCTCCTTGCGCGGGGCACCGGAAGCCCGCGCCACCTCGTTGCCGGCGCCGTCCAGCACCAGCGTCGTAGGAGTCCGCAGGATGTCGAGGCGGCGGACCAGGTCGAGGTGGTGCTCGGCATCGATCTCGATGTGCACCACGCCCGGGACGATCTCGGCGACCTCGCCCAGGATCCTCCGCGTCGCCCGGCAGGGCGCGCAGAAGGCGCTGGAGAACTGCACGAGCGTCGCCCGTTCACCGAGCTCGGTCTCACCCAGCGCGTCGGTGACCGCATCCCAGGCGTGCGGCTCGGGCGGATGATCCTCGTGGGCCACGTGGAGCTCCTTCGTGCCTCGGAAGCGGCCGTCGGTGAGCAGTCGGAACACGCCGAAGGCGAGCGCGACGGCTATCGCGATGACGGCGATCCAGGCTCCGGTGCTCATGTGACCATTCAACCGGTAACCCGCCCCGCTCATTCCCCCGAGGCGCGCCGAAGTCTCTCGTTGGCGGCTCTCAGACGGCGTACGTCCTCCTCCAGGGCGAGCACGCGGGCGATCCCGGCGAGGTTCAGACCGTCGGCGAGAAGGTCGCGGATGCGGATGAGGCGCTCGATGTCGGCGACGGAGTAGAGCCGGGTGCCACCGGCCGTGCGCGCGGGGTCGACCAGCCCTCTGCGTTCGTAGACACGGAGGTTCTGGATCTGCATCTCGGCCATCTCGGCTGCCACCGAGATGGCGTAGACGGCCCTGGTTCGCTCCTTCACAGGAGCGATTCTGACATGTGGACTTGAAATTCCCTAGGCACTGGAATATATAAAAGGTGTATCCGCTGATATAGATCCCGTGAGGAGGGAATCATGCTGATCCGAAGCACCGATCCGTTCCGCGAGTTCGACCGCATCACCCAGCAGCTCCTGGGCGGCGGCACCACCAACCGCCCGGCCGTGATGCCGATGGACGCCTGGCGCGAGGGCGACCGGTTCGTCATCGAGTTCGACCTTCCCGGCGTCAGCCCGGACACGATCGACCTCGACGTCGAGCGCAACGTGCTCACGGTCAGGGCCGAGCGCGTCGCCAGGAACGGCGACTGGCAGATGCTGGCCAACGAGCGCGTGCGCGGCAGCTTCAGCCGTCAGCTCGTGCTCGGCGACAACCTCGACCTCGACCACATCGAGGCGGCGTACGACGCCGGCGTGCTGCGCTTGGTCGTGCCGGTCGCCGAGAAGGCCAAGCCGCGCAAGATCCAGATCGCCACGGGGGGCCAGCCGGAGCCCGCCGCGATCGAGAGCTGAGGACCTGCCCGCCCCGGCAGGCCCTTACGCAGGTGAGTCGCCGGGCGCGGGCTCCCCAGCCATCTGTGATCTAGCCACCCGCGAACGGCGGGAGGAACTCGACCGTCGACCCCGGTGGGACCTCGATCCCACCGGGGTCGGCCGTTCCTGCCGGACGGTCACCGATGAGTGCCGAGCAGACCTTCAGCACCTCGGGGAGGCGGGTGCCGGCGTGCAGCTCCGCGGCACGGCGTACGACCTCGGCCAGGGTCAACGGACCGTCGACCTCGATCTGGTCCGACGCGGTTCCGGCCGCGGACTTGGCTGCCGCCCAGTAGCGGACCTCTATAACATTCGTCACTTTCTCGTGGACAACCTTCCTATGTCACCGCGAGGTTTCGTTAATATGGTCCAACGATCACCTCACCGAGGCTCAATGTTGCGTTTCGGTGCTCCTCTTTCTCTGACCGAGAGGCACCCCCAATGAGCTCGCTTCTGTTGCTGACCAGTTCGCTCCAGCCTTCGGCAGACGTCCTTCCGGGGCTCTCGCTCCTCGGCCACCAGGTGAAGATCCTTCCTGCTGAAGGTAGCGCGCTTCTCGAGGCGCCCGACTCCGACCTGCTGCTGGTGGACGGCCGACAAGACCTCGCCCAGGCCCGCGACCTGTGTCGTCTGATCCGTACGACCGGCACCGACATCCCCGTGCTGCTGATCGCCACCGAGGGTGGGCTCGCGGTCGTCTCGCACGACTGGGGCATGGACGACGTCGTGCTGCACACCTGCGGTCCGGCCGAGCTCGAGGCCCGGATCAAGCTCGCGATCGGCCGCAACTCGGCTGCCCGCGAGGCTTCCGACCCCGAGGCCCACGTCATCCGCTCCGGCGAGGTCGTCGTCGACGACGCCACCTACACCGCCAAGATCGGTGGCCGCCCGCTCGACCTGACCTTCAAGGAGTTCGAGCTCCTGAAGTTCCTCGCCCAGCACCCCGGCCGCGTCTTCTCCCGCCAGCAGCTGCTGCAGGAGGTGTGGGGCTACGACTACTTCGGCGGCACCCGCACCGTCGACGTCCACGTACGTCGCCTCCGCGCCAAGCTCGGCCCGGAGAACGAGACCCTCATCGGCACCGTCCGCAACGTCGGCTACCGCTTCGTGCTGCCCTCGAAGAACAACGAGGCCGCGGCTGACGGCGCCCGCCTGACCCCGTCTCCTCGCCTGGGGGCCGACGCCTAGGCTGCTCCTATGGCACTCAGCGTCGAGCAGGTCCTGGACATCGCGAAGGCGACCGAGGCGTACGACGGGGTGGCACCGCTCGACGAGGCGACCCTGCTCACGCTGCGCAACCGTCCGGAGGACGCCACGATCTGGGGGGACGTACGTGGCTTCGGGCTGTTGGTCTCGACAGGCTCGACCACCGGTGGAGAGCTGTCGCTGGTGGTGCTGACCCAGCATCGCGGCGTGGGCCTGGGGCGCCAGCTGCTGCTCCGCGCGCCTTCGCTTCCGGCCGGGACGACGGCGTGGTCACACGGGGACAACCCGGCTGCGGCGCGGCTGGCCGCGAAGCAGGGCTGGGAGCGCACGCGTGAGCTGTGGGTGATGCGGCGCCCCGCATCCGGACTGCCGGCCGCTCCCGAGCCTCCCGAAGGGATCGTCGTGCGCGGCTTCGAGGCCGGTGACGAGGCCGAGCTGCTCCGGGTCAACGCCGCCGCCTTCGCGCACCATCCCGAGCAGGGCTCGCTCGACGAGGCCGGGCTGCGGGAGCGGATGTCGGAGCCGTGGTTCGACGCATCGGGGCTGGTCACCGCGTGGGAGGGCGGGAAGCTCCTCGCGTTCCACTGGACGAAGCGCCACAGCGAGACCGAGGGCGAGGTCTACGTCGTCGGCGTCGATCCTGCCGCCCAGGGTCGCGGGCTCGGCAAGCTGGTCACCCTCCTCGGGCTGCGTCACCTGGCAGATGCCGGGGTGGATGCGATCCACCTCTACGTCGAGGGCGACAACACCCCGGCCGTACGTCTCTACGAAGGGCTCGGCTTCACCCGGGCCGCGGCGGACACGCACGTCCAGTACACGCGCAGCTAGTGTCTGGTCGCGTGGAGCTGAACGAGTCTCAGAGTGACCGGGCCGTCGGGGCCATCGTCGGGACCGCGGTGGCGGATGCGCTCGGGGCTCACTACGAGTTCGACCGGCCCCCGCTCGGGGCGGACGAGAAGGCTCAGATGCTCGGCGGCGGGCTCGGCCCGTTCGCGCCCGGGGAGTGGACCGACGACACGACCATGGCGTGGTGCATCCTCGACGCTGCCGCCGGCGGGCTCGACCTGCGTACCGAGGAAGGGCTGACCGCGGTCGCCCGCAACTTCCGGACCTGGGCGGAGTCGGAACCGAAGGACATCGGCAACCAGACGGCCCGGGTGCTCAACACCGCCGGCCCCGCACCGACCGCCGCGGACCTGCGGCTCGTCTCGGAGAAGCTGCACGAGATGACCGGTCACACCGGTGGCAACGGCTCCCTGATGCGTACGGCTCCGGTTCCTCTCCGCCATCTCGGCGACCGTCCGGCCGTCGCGGAGGCCGCGGCGGCGGTGAGTGCCCTGACCCACTGGGACGAGCACGCCCGGTCCGGCTGCGTGCTGTGGTCGCTGGCCATCGAGCACGCGGTGATGCACGGCGAGATCGACGTACGCTCCGGCCTCTCCCTCCTCTCCCCCGCCGAGGCCGGCTTCTGGACCGAGAAGCTCGACGAAGCCGAGACCGCGCCGCCGGCGACCTTCAACCCCAACGGCTGGGTCGTCACCGCGCTGCAGGCCGCGTGGTCCTCGATCGCCCAGACCCCGGTGCCCGAGGCCGATCCGGGGAGCCACTACGTCGAGGCGCTGAACACCGCGATCCGGATCGGCAACGACACCGACACGGTCGCCGCCATCGCCGGCGGCCTCCTCGGCGCCCGCTGGGGCGCCTCCGCCATTCCGGCCGAGTGGCGCGCCCTCAGCCATGGCTACCCCGAGATCTCCGGCAACGTCCTCGCCACCCTCGCCCTCGACGCCGTTGCCGCGACCCGTCCCTGACGGTCGAGTCTGCAGAACTGGCGGGCCGAGAAGGTAGTTGTGGGCGACGAATCTCTACTTTCGTCGCCCACAACTACCTTCTCGGCCACCACTACTGCAGGGTCGAGCCCAACGGGCTGGACCCGGTCAGCGCAGCGGGCGGATGTGGAGGCCGATCTCGGGGTCGACGAGGACCTCCTGAGCGACCGGCATCCCGTCCACGACAAGCTGTGCGTCCACAGGTACGTTGCGCTTGACCAGCCCCAACGCGATCGGGCCGAGCTCGTGGTGACGAGCGGACGAACCCACGAACCCCACCGTCTTCTCCCCGAAGACGAGCTCGGAGCCGGCTACAGGCAGCCGGTTCTCGGAGCCGTCGAGGTGGAGCAGCACCAGGCGCCGCGGCGGGCGGCCCAGGGTGTGGACGCGGGCGACCGTCTCCTGGCCGCGGTAGCAGCCCTTGTCGAGGTGGACGGCGTACTCCGGGCCGACCACGTCAGCAGCCCCCGGCACCCAGCCGACCTCGTTGGGGATCGTGCGCGCGTCGGTGTCCACGCCGAACCGTGGCTCACCACGCTCGATCCGGAGAGCCTCGAACGCCCAGAATCCGCAGGCGGGGCCCGCGGCAGCGGCGTACGTCTCCAAGGACTCGCGCGGGACAAAGGAGTAGCCCTGCGCCGGACGCCAGACGGACGCCTGCGACGACTCGAGCGTCACGGTGACGTCGGACCAGAACTTCATCCGCTCCAGGTAGTCGACCAGCGCCGAACCGGCACCCGGCTCGGTCCACGCCAGGAAGGCGGTGCCGTCGTCGACGCCGGAGAAGAAGTGCTCGACATGTCCCTGCGGCGACAGGATCAGGGCCGAGGTCCAGGCGCCCGGGGCCAGGCCCTCGAACGCCTGCGAGGTCAGCGAGTGCAGCCAGGGCAGCCGATCGGGCCCCGCGATCCGCAGCACGTCTCGGTGGGAGAGGTCGACGAAGCCCTCACCGGAGGCCAGCGTCCGCTGCTCCAGGTTGAACGAGCCGTAGTGCGCGGCGACCGGCGCGTCGGCACCATCACCCGCGACCGCACCGGGCAGGGACAACAGTGGGCTGATCATGCTGTGCTCAGTCAGACCGTGCTCGTTCATGTGGGCTCCTCGGCAGAACAGTCGACGCACGCCCCGAAGACGGTCAGATGAGCGACATCTGCCTCGAAGGCGTACTCCTCACGCAGCCGCTCGCAGATTCCGTCGGCCACAGAGGGGTCAACACTCGTGACCTTCTGACACTTCCTGCACACCGCATGAAAATGCGGGCGCCCGGAGACCGAGTGGTAGGTCGAGGCCCGCTCGCCCAGGTGTGCGTGGCGCACCAGGCCGAGCTCCTCGAGCACCTCGAGGTTGCGGTAGACGGTGGAGAGGTTGATCGCGGAGGACGACTCGCGCACGACCGCGAGCACCTCCTCGGGGGTGGCGTGACGCAGCCGCTCGACGGCTCCGAGGACCAGCTCGCGCTGGGGCGTGAGGCGATAGCCCTTCGCCCGAAGGGCCTCGCGCCAGTCCTCAGCCGCCTCGGTCATCGCGACTACTTCCTCCGCCTGTTACCTGGCTCGCTTGAGCCGCGCCCACAGGTGCGGCTGCAGCGCCTGACCCATCGCGGCCATGTCGTACGCATAGAGCAGGTCACCCTCGACGTTGCCGTAGAGGCGCTTGCCGGCGGTGTACTCCTTGGCCGTCTCCGTGCGAGCGACCGCGTCGGTGACGACGTCGAGCTTGCCGCCCTCGGCCTTGCCGTACCAGACCTCGATGATGCCGCTGCTGTGCGTCATCACCCACTCGACCTCGCCCTCGGGGCGGAAGCGCAGGAAGCCGGTCTCGAGGGCGGCGTCGCGCACCTTCTCGCCGGTCTCGGGGTCGATGATCCACGAGCGCGAGAAGTAGTGGAAGAACGGCCGGCCGTCGTGGGTGAAGATCAGCTCCTGCCCGAACTCGAACTTGTCGATCGTCGGATAGTCACCGTGCCCGTTGCCCTGCCAGGTGCCGAGCATCCACGCGCAAGGACCGGCGTCGGGGTGAAGGTTCTCCGGAAGTTCGAAAGCCACACACCGAGTTTAGGCCGTACGTCGCCTACGACCCGAAACGCAAGCGCTAGTGTGCTCGTCATGCAAGAACTCGTGGTGAAGGTGACCGTGGGCGCCGAGACGCCCGAGCGCACGAACCAGGCCTTCACGGTCGCCTCGGCGGCCGCGACCGCCGGAGCCAAGGTGTCCCTGTGGCTCACCGGCGAGGCGACGTGGTTCGCCGTGCCCGGGCGCGCGGAGGAGTTCACGCTGGAGAACGCGGCGCCCCTGCAGGAGCTGCTCGCCCTGGTGATCGAGGCCGGCGAGGTCACCGTGTGCAGCCAGTGCGCCTCCCGCCGAGACCTCACCGAGGACGACCTGATCAAGGGCGTCACCATCAAGGGTGCGGTCGTGTTCGCCGAGGAGATCCTCCGCGACGGCGTGCAGGCTCTCGTCTACTGATTTCGACGCCGTCCGGAATTACACCCATGTAGTTCCAGGTAGCACGCGTGTTAATCCTCTCGGAGACTCCACACGCCGCCTACTTCGCCGTTAGCATTCACCCTCGTGAGCACGCAGACCCCCAGTGGCAAGTGGTGGAGCCGGGATTCGGCCGCCCAGCCGGGTGACGACGAGGACCTGACGGCGCGCGCTGCGGAACTGGCCCGCGCGGCCGCCGCAGCCGAGTCACTTCGCATCGCAGCCGAGCAGGCGGCCGCCGAGCAGGCGGCCGAGCGGCTGGTGGCCGAGGAGTCCGCCGCCCAGCACGCAACCGCCCGCGCCAAGGCCGACGAGACCGCCAAGCTCCACGCCGAGCTGGCCGCCGACGCCCACCAGGCGCGTGAGGTCGCCGAGAAGGCAGCCGAGGAGTACGCCCGCGCCCGGGTCGAGGCCGAGAAGCTCGCCGACACCCGCGCCAAGGAGCGCGCCGAGGCCGAGGAGGCCGCGGTCGCGAGGGGCAAGGAGCTGGAGGCGGCCGAGCGTCGCCTCCTCGAGGCTGCCCGCACCGCCGAGGAGCAGACCCGCGCACGCAGCGAGGCCGAGGAGGCCGCCCGTGCCAAGGCCGAGGAGGCCGCCGCCGCGGCCACCGCCGCGGCCGAGGCGCACACGAAGGCTGCCGAGCACGCCGAGCTGGCCAAGGCCGCCTACGCCGCGCGCAGCGTCGCCGAGGCAGCCGCCGAGGACCGCCTCGAGGAGATGGACGAGCTTCGCGACGCGCTGGCGGCGGCCGAGAAGGCTGCCCGCAAGGCCGCCGACGAGGCACGCGCCGCCTACGAGGCCCGCAGCGAGGCAGAGGCAGCGGCCGAGGCCGCCTACACCGCCCGCACCGCGGCCGACGCGCGCTCCGAGGAGCTCGCGCGGATGCGCGAGGAGGCCGACGCCGCCGCGGCCGGCCGGGCCGACGAGGCGCTGGCGGCGTTCACCGCGCGCCAGGCCGCCGAGCAGGCCGCGAACGACCGCGCGACCGAGGCCGAGAAGGCAGCGGCCGCACGCATCACGGCCGAGGAGTCCGCGGTCGCGATGGCGACCCAGGCCGAGAGGGCCGAGCAGGCCCGCAAGGAGGCCGAGGCAGCCGCCGAGGCTGCCTACGCCGCCGCCGAGGAGGCTGCGACCGCCCGCACCAAGGCCGAGGAAGCGGCGAAGGAGGCCTTCGAGGAGCGCAAGGCCGCCGACGCCAATGCCGAGGACCACGCGATGACGCGAGCCGCGGCCGAGGCCGCGGCTGCGGACCAGTACGCCGTGGCGGCCGAGGCGCTCGCCGCCCGCACCGAGGCGGAGGAGGCGGCACTGCGCGCCTTCAAGGCCGCCGACGCCGCCAACGACGCCCGGCTCGAGGCCGAGAAGAGCGCGAAGCAGTACGCGGAGTTCGCTGCTGCCGCCGCGCACGAGGCCAACGAGAACGAGGAGCGCTACCGGCAGCTCACCGAGCTCGCCTCGCAGGCCGAGCAGGCGGCCGAGGCCGCCAACATCGCCAGGATGGCGGCCGACCAGCGCGCCTCCGAGCACGCCGATCTCGCCGTCCAGGCCCTGGAGGGCCGGCGCGCCGCCGAGCGCGCTGCGACCGAGGCCAACGAGGGTCGTCGCGCGGCAGAGACCGCGCTGCGTACCGCCCACGAGTCGATGACCGAGGTCATCACCGGGCAGGCCCGCGAGCGTGAAGAGGCCGAGCGCCGGATGACGGAGATGATGAACCGTCTCGCCGAGGTGCAGGAGCAGGCCGCCGAGGCCGTACGTCTGCGGGCCGAGGCCGAGGAGGTCGCCGGCCAGAAGGCGATCGACCGTCAGGCCGTCGAAGCCTCGATCCTGCACAACACCCAGCTGGTCGAGCAGGCCATCGTGGACCGGCAGATCGCCGAGCGCCGCAGCGCCCAGCTCGCCAAGCAGCTCGCCGACCTGCGCGAGGCCGTCATGCTCGCGGTCAAGGGCGGCAGCACCAACAAGCGCGCGATGCAGGCCCTCGAGCTCACCCTCGCCGCGACCCCGAACCCGCCGGAGGCGAGCCTCCCCATCCCGGACGCTCCTGAGGAGCCGCTGGTGGTCGAGCCCCTCGAGACCGTCGCGCCGGTCCACAACGACAAGACCACCGCCCCCGCGCCGGTCGGCTCATCGGCCGCACCGACGGCAGGTCCCCCGACCGCGCCGGTGAACCTTCCCGAGCGCCCGACCGGCAAGAAGCAGGGCAACAAGAAGGCGCCCTCCAACGACGCCGCCGCAGGCCAGGCCGACCTGCCCGACACCCCGAGCGACTCGCTCCCCCAGCGCTCGAGCGGCTGGCTGGCAGCGGTCAAGCTCGCCGAGTCCGGCAAGTTCCCCGGTGCCAAGATCCCCGGTGCCGACTCCGTGCCCGAGCCCGCCAAGCCCGCCGGCGAGGTGTCTGACGCCGACCTGGAGGGCGAGCCGGCCGGCACCAAGAAGCTCACCGTCCGCACCTTCAAGCCCGAGGACGGCTCGCTCATGACCGAGAGCACCGTCACGGTCACCGAGGAGGGTGTGCTCGACGTACGCAAGGACGAGCAGACCCACACCTACGACCTCTACGACACCCACACCGACATCACCATCAAGGGTGAGCCGGCCACCGACGAGTGGGTCGTCGAGTTCAACACGGACGAGGCCGGCGCGGTCCAGGTCGACAAGTCGATGGTCGACCCCGAGGCGTTCCAGCGCGAGGTTCTCCGCTGGCGCCCGGATATGGCCGGCTGAGCGGCTCGCTGGAATACCCGGTCAACCGGGTATTCCTGCACTTCTCAGGCATTGCAACACCTGAGAAGTGCAGGAGTTGCCCGAGAAGTCAGAGGTTGTCGCGCAGGACCTGCGCGATCTCGAGCACAGCGGCACGTGACGTACGCCCGGCGCCGACCACGTTCAGGAAGCCGTGGATCTGGTCGGCGAAGCGCTTGTGCGCGACCTTGACCCCGGCCTCCTCGAGCTTGGCGGCGTACGCCTCACCCTCGTCGCGCAGCGGGTCGAAGCCCGCGGTCGCGACGTAGGCCGGGGCGACCCCGCTCGTCGGGATCTCTGCGTGCAGCGGAGCGTGGCGCGGGTCGCGGCGGTCGATGCCCTGGGGCAGGTAGTTGTCGGTGGCGGCCGCGATGAAGTCGGCGGTCAGGTAGAAGCCCTCGCGGAGATCCTCGCGGCTGCGGGTGTTCGCCTCCGACTGCGTCACCGGGTAGATGAGCAGCTGGAACGCGCAGGCCTCGCCGACCGCGAGAGCGACCCCGGCCGCCAGGTTGCCGCCGGCGGAGTCGCCGCCGACCCCGATCCGGGCCGGGTCCGCACCGAGCTCGGCCGCGTGCTCGACCACCCACCGGAACGCCGCGACCGAGTCGTCGTATGCCGCCGGGAACGGCGACTCCGGCGCCAGCCGATAGTCGACGGAGAGCACCTTGACGCCGGACTCGCTGGCCAGCAGCCGGCAGGGAGCGTCGTGGGAGTCGAGGTCGCCGAAGATGAACCCGCCGCCGTGCAGGAAGACCAGCAGCGGAGCGTTGCCCGAGACTCCCTCGGGGACGTAGAGCCGCGCCTTCAGGCCCGCGACCCACAGCTCGCGCACCGACCCGATCTCCTGGCGACCACCACCGAGCTGCGACTGCCGCAGCAGTGCGACCCGCCCCTTCGGGATCGGCAGCGTCGACGGGTCCGGCTCCCCCGACACCTTCATCAGCGCGAGCATGATCTGGGTGTCCACGGCGAGCGTCTGCCCGTCGTACGTCACCGGCTTGCCGACGATCCGCCGCTGCACCGAGGCCGGCAGGTTCAGTGCCGCCGCGAACGCCAGCCCCTTGATCGGGGTCACCACAGGCGCCACCAGCGGATCGATCACGGACGACGCACGCTCAAGAATCGACATGCGCCCAAGCTACCGGTTACCAGGGACATCGTGTAGCAGGTAGTTCATCAGACGATCGCCGGAACGTACCGTGGAATCGACGCTCCCGAACCCACCCTCGGATGAAAGACTGTTCCCATGAGTCTCGACCCGCAGGCCCCCACCCGCTCGGCCGAGGACACCGTGAGTCTGACCGCGGTTCCCGACCAACCCTTCGACGTCGAGCCCGAGTACCTCCCGGACCACGAGGCGCTGGCCGAGGTCGAGAAGTACGAGGACCGGTTCCTCGACCGCGAGCTGTCCTGGCTGAGGTTCAACGAGCGGGTGCTGGAGCTGGCGGAGGACGACACGCTGCCGCTGCTGGAACGCGTACGTTTCCTGGCGATCTTCACCTCCAACCTCGATGAGTTCTTCATGGTCCGCGTCGCCGGGCTGAAGCGGCGGATTGCGGCCGGGGTGGCGGTGCGCGCGGCGTCCGGGCTGATGCCGCGCGAGGTCCTCGAGCTGATCTGGCGGAAGACGCGGGAGCTCTCCGAGCGGCATGCCGAGGTGTTCCGCGACAAGGTGAAGCCAGCGCTGCTCGGAGAGGGCATCCAGCTGCTGCACTGGGAGGACCTCACCCCCGAGGAGGTCAAGGCCTGCAAGAAGCTGTTCAAGGAGCGGGTCTACCCGGTGCTGACGCCGCTGGCGGTCGACCCGGCCCACCCGTTCCCCTACATCTCCGGTCTCTCCCTCAACCTGGCGGTCCGGCTGCGCGACCCGAAGACGAAGAAGAAGCACTTCGCCCGCGTGAAGGTGCCGCCGATCTTCACCCGCTTCGTGCCGCTGGGCGACGACCGCTTCGTGCCGCTCGAGGAGATCATGCGCGAGCGGCTGCACAAGCTCTTCCCGGGGATGGAGATCCTCGAGGTGCACACCTTCCGGGTGACCCGCAACGAGGACCTCGAGGTCGAGGAGGACGACGCCGAGAACCTCCTCACCGCGCTGGAGAAGGAGCTGCTGCGGCGGCGCTTCGGCCCTCCCGTACGCCTCGAGGTGCAGGAGTCCATGACCGACTCGACCCTCGACCTGCTGGTCTCCGAGCTCGGCATCTCCGACAAGGAGGTCTTCCGGCTGCCCGGCCCGCTCGACCTGCGCGGACTGCACGGCATCGCCGACATCGACCACGAGCAGCTGAAGTATCCGGCCTTCGTGCCGAGCACCCACCCGGCGCTGGCGCCGGTCGAGAGCGCCGCGCCGGTCGACGTCTTCAAGGCGGCCCGTCGTGGCGACATCCTCCTGCAGCATCCCTACGACTCGTTCGCGACGAGCGTGCAGCGCTTCATCGAGCAGGCGGCGGCCGACCCGCGGGTGCTGGCGATCAAGCAGACCCTCTACCGCACCTCCGGCGACTCCCCCATCATCGACGCCCTCATCGACGCCGCCGAGGCCGGCAAGCAGGTCCTGGTGCTGGTCGAGATCAAGGCGCGCTTCGACGAGGTGGCCAACATCCGCTGGGCGCGCAAGCTCGAGCAGGCCGGCTGCCACGTGGTCTACGGCCTGGTCGGCCTGAAGACCCACTGCAAGCTGGCGATGGTGGTGCGCGAGGAGCCCGACGGCACCATCCGCCGCTACACGCACATCGGCACCGGCAACTACAACCCCAAGACCTCTCGGCTCTACGAGGACATGGGGCTGATCACCACCAACGAGAACATCGGCGAGGACGTCGCCCACCTGTTCAACAACCTCTCCGGCTGGAGCCGGGAGGCGACGTACGAGCAGCTTCTCGTCGCACCCGGAAACGTACGCAGCGGCCTGATCGAGCAGATCCACGCCGAGATCGCCCACCACCTGGCCGGGCGGCCGGCACGGATCCGGCTCAAGGCCAACTCCGTCGTGGACGAGGCCGTCATCGACGCGCTCTACCTGGCCTCCCAGGCAGGCGTGCCGGTCCAGCTGCTGGTGCGCGGCATCTGCGCGCTCCGCCCGGGTGTGGAGGGGCTCAGCGAGACCATCGAGGTGCGCTCGATCCTGGGCAGGTTCCTGGAGCACTCGCGGATCTTCTGGTTCGAGAACGGCAACGCCGACGACGGGGACGGCCCGACCGCCTGGATCGGCTCGGCCGACATGATGCACCGCAACCTCGACCGCCGGGTCGAGGCCCTCGTACGTCTCCCCACCCCGGAGCTCGTGGCGGAGGTCGGCGCACTGTTCGACCTGGCATTCGAACCGTCGACGGACGCCTGGATCCTCGGGTCCGACGGAACGTGGACCCGAAACCACGCTCCCGACCATCTCCAGGCGATGTTGATCACACGTCAGCGGCAACGCAGGCGCGCCTCGGCGGGCTGAACACGCCCCTGGCTTTCGTCGTGTCAAGCGGACTCGCCTAACATGAGCCCGCAGGTCTGCCTCATCCAGCCAGGAGCCCCCCGTGCGTTTCCGAATCCGCCCGGTCGACACGTCGTTCTACGACCTGTTCACCGAGTCTGCCAACCACCTCGTCGGCGGTGTCTCGCTGCTCGCCGAGATGCTCAGCGACAATGCCGATCGTGAGGACGTCGCGCGACGGATGCGCGACGCGGAGCATGCCGCTGACGAGACCACCCACGAGCTGGTCAAGAAGGTCAACTCGACCTTCGTCACGCCGTTCGACCGCGAGGACATCTACGCCCTCGGCTCCGGTCTCGACGACGTGATGGACTCGATGGACGAGGTCGTCGACCAGATCTTCGTCTACGGCGTCAACATCCTCCCCCCGGAGCTCTCCGACCAGGTGACCGTGCTCCAGCGCTGCGCGGAGCTGACCGCGTCGGCCATGCCCAAGCTGCGCTCCATGAAGGAGCTCTCGGAGTACTGGATCGAGATCAACCGTCTCGAGAACCAGGGCGACAAGAACCACCGCCGCATTCTCGCCAAGCTCTTCTCCGGTGAGTACGACGCACTCGAGGTCCTCAAGCTGAAGGACATCGTCGAGTCCCTCGAGGACGCGATCGACGGCTTCGAGAAGGTCGCGAACACCGTCGAGCAGATCGCCGTCAAGGAATCCTGAGCCTGCTCAATGGAACTCGCCATTGTCATCGCGGTGGTCGTCGTCGCCCTGGTCTTCGACTACACCAACGGCTTCCATGACGCCGCCAACGCCATCGCGACCTCCGTGTCCACGCGAGCGCTCACACCGCGCATCGCCCTCCTGCTTGCGGCGGTGATGAACTTCGTCGGCGCCTTCCTGGGCCAGAAGGTCGCCCACACCGTCTCCGACACCATCACGCCACCATCGGGCGCCCATGGTCTGACAGTCGTGATGGCCGGCCTGCTCGGCGCGATCGCCTGGAACATGATCACCTGGTACTTCGGGCTGCCCTCGTCCTCCTCGCACGCGCTCATCGGCGGTCTGGCCGGCTCGGCGATCGCCGCCGGTGCGTTCGTCAACTGGTGGACGGTGCTGCAGAAGGTCGTCATCCCCATGTTCGTCTCGCCGTTCGTCGCCTTCAGCCTCGGCTTCGGCGTGATGCTCGCGATCATGTGGATCTTCCGGCGCGCCAACCCGCACAAGGCGCAGAAGGGCTTCCGGATCGCGCAGACGATCTCGGCGGCCGCGATGGCGCTCGGTCACGGCCTCCAGGACGCGCAGAAGACCATGGGCGTCATCTTCCTCGCCCTGGTCACCGGCGGCTTCCTCTCCGAGGGCGACGGTCTCCCGTTCTGGGTCATCGCCGCGGCCGCCACGGCGATCTCGCTCGGCACCATGTCCGGTGGCTGGCGCATCATGCGCACCCTCGGCCGCCGCATCATCCACCTGGACCCCTCCCGCGGCTTCGCCGCGGAGTCGGTCGCTGCTTCGGTGCTCTACACCACGGCGTACGTCTGGGAGGCCCCGATCTCGACCACGCACACGATCACCTCTTCGATCATGGGTGTGGGCGCGACCAAGCGGTTCTCCGCGGTCCGCTGGGGGGTCGCGAAGTCGATCGTCGCGGCCTGGATCTTCACCTTCCCGGCCGCCGGCGGTGTCGCGGCGCTGACCTACCTGATCTGCCACTTCGTTTTTCAGCTGCCGTAGACGACAACACGCCGAGTCGGCGCATCCGACCCAAAATCACGCCGAGTCGGCGCATCTGACCCCGTGCCTCGCGAAGCGAAGCGAGCGAGAGGGGTCGGATGCGCCGACTCGGCGTTTTGATCCGGTTTACCCGAACCGACCCGAGATGTACGCCTCGGTGTCCGGGTTGTCCGGGTTGGTGAACATCTGCTTGGTGGGGTTGAACTCCACCAGGTGGCCCGGCTGGCCGGCGGCCTTCAGGTTGAAGAAGCCGGTGTCGTCGGAGACACGGGCGGCCTGCTGCATGTTGTGGGTGACGATCACGATCGTGTAGTCGGACTTCAGCTCGTGGATGAGGTCCTCGATCGCGGCGGTCGAGATCGGGTCGAGCGCGGAGCACGGCTCGTCCATGAGCAGCACCTCGGGCTGGACCGCGATCGCGCGGGCGATGCAGAGCCGCTGCTGCTGACCACCGGAGAGCCCCATGCCGGGCTTGCCGAGACGGTCCTTGACCTCGTTCCACAGGTTGGCGCCACGCAGCGCCTTCTCCACGATGGCGTCCGCCTCGGACTTCTTGATCCGCTTGGAGTTCAGCTTGTTGCCGGCGAGCACGTTGTCGTAGATCGACATCGTCGGGAACGGGTTCGGCCGCTGGAACACCATGCCGACCTTGCGGCGCACCGCGACCGGGTCGACGTTGGGGCCGTAGATGTCCTGGCCGGCGATCTGGATCTTGCCCTCGACGTACGCACCGGGGATGACCTCGTGCATCCGGTTGAGGGTGCGCAGGAAGGTCGACTTGCCGCAGCCGGACGGGCCGATGAAGGCCGTCACCGACTTCGGCTTGATGGACATGGAGACGTCCTCGACGGCCTTGAAGTCGCCGTAGAAGATGCTGGCGTCCTTGACTTGGATGGACATGTGTTTCTCCTAGCGCCCGGTCTTGGGGGCGAAGATCGTGCCGACGATACGGGCGATGAGGTTGAGGACCATGACGAGGATGAAGAGCACCAGTGCTCCACCCCAGGCGTACTCGACGCCCTTCTGCGTGGCCTCGGACAGCTGGGTGTAGATGAAGACTGGCACGGTCATCATCGGGCTGTCGTCGAAGGCGCTGGTGTTCATGTTCGGGTTGAAGCCCGAGGCGACCAGCAGCGGAGCGGTCTCGCCGATCACGCGCGAGATCGCGAGCACGACACCGGTGACGATGCCGCCGATCGCGGTCGGGAGCACCATCCGGGTGATGGTGCGCCACTTCGGCACCCCGAGGGCGTACGCAGCCTCCCGCAGGTCGTCGGGGACCAGCTTGAGCATCTCCTCGGTGGAGCGGACGACCGTCGGGATCATCAGCAGCGAGAGCGCGACACCGCCGCCGAAACCGAAGCGCGTGCCCGGCCCGACGAGCAGGGTGAAGAGCGCGAACGCGAACAGACCCGCGACGATCGACGGGATTCCGGTCATGACGTCGACCAGGAAGGTGATCGCCTTGGCGAGGCGGTTGCCCTTGCCGTACTCGATCAGGTAGATCGCGGTCATGATGCCGATCGGGATCGAGATCAGCGCGGCGATGCCGGTGACGATCAGGGTGCCCGTCAGCGCGTGGTAGAGACCGCCCTGCTCGTCGCCGGTGACCGAGCGCATCGAGTAGGTCAGGAACTCCGGGTTGATGGTGGCGGCACCGCGAGCGATGACCATGTAGACCAGCCAGATCAGCGGGATGACCGCGACCCCGAAGGCCGTCCACACCAGCCCGGTGACGAGCTTGTCGGTCGCCGAGCGCTTGTTCTCCACCAGCAGGGCCCAGAGCGGGTAGCCGATGAGGAACGCGAGGACGCCGACGACGACGGCCCCGACGAGGCTCATCCCGAGCACCAGGGTCAGGCCGCCGAGGGCGACGGCCGCGATGCCGACCAGCCACTGGGCGCCGCGCGGGAGCGTGGCGTGGGACAGCTTGGTCTCCTCGTTGGAGAGGTCGACGCGATGTCCTGAGCTTGTCGAAGGGTTGCTCACTTGGCCCTCCCTCGGGCGACGATCCAGCGGGCGAGCGCGTTGATCAGGAAGGTGAAGGCGAACAGCACGAGGCCGGTCGCGATCAGCACCGACAGCCGGTCGGGCGTGCTCTCCTTGTAGCCCTGCGCGATGTGCGCCGCGATGGTCTGCGGGTTGTTGGTGCCGACGATGAACAGCGAGATGAGGACCTTCGGCGAGGCGATCATCGCGATCGCCATGGTCTCGCCCAGTGCCCGGCCGAGACCGAGCATGACCGCGGAGACCATCCCCGAGCGGGCGTAGGGGAAGACCGCGTAGCGGATCATCTCCCAGCGGGTGGCGCCGAGCGCCAGCGCCGCCTCCTCGTGCAGGCGCGGCGTCTGCGCGAAGACCTCGCGGCAGATCGAGGTGATGATCGGCAGGATCATCACGGCCAGCACGATCGAGGCGGTGAACAGCGTGCGCCCGTTGCCGGAGGGCTGGCCGTCGAAGAACGGCAGCCAGGCGAGGTTGCTCGCCAGCCAGGCGTGGGCAGGCACCAGGTACGGGCCGAGCGCAACCGCACCCCACAGGCCGAAGACGACCGACGGGACAGCGGCGAGCAGGTCGATCACGTACGCCACGGGGGTCGCGATCCGGCGCGGCGCGTAGTGGCTGATGAACAGCGCGATCGCCACGGAGAACGGCACCGCGATGATCAGGGCCAGGACAGCCGCGTACATGGTGGCGAACAGCAGCGGCACCACCAGGCCCAGGAACGAGCCCTGGCCGGCGTAGTGCTGCTCGTCCACGTTGAAGCCCGGGATGCCTTCGATGCCCAGGAAGATGAAGACGGCTGCCAGCGCCACCAGGATCAGGGAGGCGGCGGTTACGGCAAGGCCTCGGAAGACGACATCACCCACCGAGCCACGGCCGGACAGCTCCGACTTCGGTTCAACGCCAGGGTCGGCGCCGGGGTCAGCGGCGACAGTCACAAGGCATTCCTCGACTTTCTTGTTTCGGTTCTCAAGACAGCCGTACGGGCGGCGGCCGCAGCCACCGCCCGAACGGCGATCACGTCAGACTGGTCGGCACTTACTTGATCGCGCCGACGAGGTCGAGCGCCTTGTCGGCGGTCTCGCGGTCGAGCGGCGCGGTGCCGGCCTCGTCGGCCGAGACCTGCTGGCCCTCCTCGGAGAGGATGTACTCCAGGTAGCCCTTCACGTTGGCCGCGTCCTCGGCGTTCTCGTAGGTCGGGCAGGCCAGCAGGTAGGAGACCAGCACGACCGGGTAGACGCCGGCCTCGGTGGTGTCGCGAGCGAGCTCCACGGCCATGTCGTTGTCGTTCAGACCAGCCGGCTTCGAGGCGCCCAGGATCTTCGCGGCGGCGTCGGCGGACGGCTCGACGAACTCCTCGCCCACCTGGATCTTGGCGGTGGCGAGGTCGTTCTCGCGAGCGGCGGACTCGTCCATGAAGCCGATGTAGCCGGCACCCTGCATGGCGGTCACGACACCGGAGGTGCCGTCGCCGCCCTCGCCGCCCTTGATGGAGGCGGGCCACTCACCCGAGGGCTCCTCGGCCCAGCCACCGGCGGCGGCCAGGTACTCGGTGAAGTTCTCCTGGGTGCCGGAGTCGTCGGCACGGTGGACCGGGGTGATCGCGGTGTCCGGCAGCGTGGCGTCCGGGTTGGTCGCGGCGATCGCCGGGTCGTTCCACTTGGTGATCTTGCCGGAGAAGATGCCGACAAGGGTCTTGGGGTCGAGGTTGAGCTCGTCGACGCCCTCGACGTTGAAGACGACGGCGATCGGCGAGACGTACGCGGGGACCTGGATCGGGTCGCCGCCGCACTTCTCCTTCGCGCCGCTGAGCTCACCCTCGTCGTCGTTGAGGGCGGAGTCGGTGCCCGCGAACAGGTAGCCGCCGGAGATGAAGCCCTCACGGCCGGAGCCGGAACCGACCGGCTCGTAGACGACGCTGAGGTCCGGGTTCGCGTCCTGGATCCCGGCGACCCAAGCCGCCTGGCCCTTCTCCTGCGAGGTAGCGCCGCCACCCTTGATGGTGCCCGAGAGGGTGCCTTCTTCGCCGCCGCCGCTCTTGGGCTCGTTGCCGGCGCCGCAGGCGCTGATAGCGAGAGCAAGGGCCGCAGCCGTGATGCCCGGGACGAGTGCCCGGCGCAGCGAGGTGGTGTTCACGCAAGTCTCCTGATTGATGAAGCAGTCGATTCGGAGTTGTCGCGATGACCGTAGGGACCCGAGGTGGACGGGAAACTCGGTGAAGGTGAACGCAGGCTTAACGAGGAACACAAAGTCGGTGGCAAATCAGTGTCAGTTCCGGGCACAGGAGATGAACAGGTCGGCCTCAAGCCTCTGTTAGGCCTGAAATGCCTCAGCAGTTCGCACTTCACCTTCTTGCACGTGCAGGACCATCAGCTCGCCCTTCTCCAGCTTCGGGTCGCGTACGCCCAGCCCGTCGAAGATCCACGGCAGCACCGGCCGGTGCGTGCAGATCACCGTCGGAACGGCCAGATCGCGCAGGATGTCCGCGGCCAAGGCCGACACGCTACCTCCCTCCGCGCCCTCCTCGCTGAGCAGTCTCATCTGCTCGGACGCGATGCCGGCGAGCCCGGCGTACGGGGCCACGGACTGCGTGCAGCGGACGCTCGTCGAGGTGATCACCCGGCGGATGTCGTAGGCCATCAGCAGGCCGGCGAGCGTGACCGCCTGGGTCCGGCCGGTGTCGTCGAGCGGCCGCTCCTGGTCCTCCCCGGACCAGGCCGAACGACCGAGAGCCGAGGCGTGGCGGAGGATCACGAGGGGCGTGGTGGGGTGGCGTACGTCGAAGGCCTGCTGCAGCGTCTCCCGGTCGTGCGGGTAGGTGAGCCGCTTGCGCGCCTTCTCCACCGACATCCACTCGACCTCGTCGATCTCGTCGTTGATCTGGTAGCTGTCGACGTCGTCGTCGGCTCCGATGGCGGTGCGGCCCACCCAGTAGTGGACCACCTTCTGCCCCGCCTCGACGGGATAGCGCTGCGTCCGCAGCGGGCGGCCGAGAGCGACCCGCAGGCCGGTCTCCTCATGCACCTCGCGGATCGCGGCCACCGGCACCGTCTCACCGGGATCGACCTTGCCCTTGGGGAAGGACCAGTCGTCGTACTTGGGTCTGTGGACCAGCGCCACCTCGGGCAGGTCGTGGAGCTCGCGAAAAACCACTACGCCGGCGGCCGGGATCTCGGGCATGGGCACAGGGTATGTCGGATGGGCTACCGGTTCGTCTAAGGTTCGTCGGGATGCTCCACACCCCCCAGCTTCTCGACGGTCCCCGGATGTGGGCCGGTCGGTCATCCCGAGTCGTACGCGCCCACCCCCTGTTGACCATCGCGGTGGGCGTTGTCGTCGTCGCGCTGGTCATCTTCCTGGCCCGGGCGTGGGCGACCCGCGGGGGCGATCTCGACGAGGCGCTGCGGCTGGCCCCGGCCGAGGCGACCCGCGTCTCGTTCACCGACTGGGCGGCCATCCGCGAGAGCGTCGGCGCCGATCTCGATGCCGACTCCACGCCGGAGGAGGTCCACGAGATGATCGACGAGGCCTATTCGAAGGACCTCACCTCGACCTCGGTGCTGCCCGACGCCTCCGGCCTGCTGCAGCAGCACTTCGGGTGGTCGCCGGCGACCCTCGACTGGGAGCTCTACACGCAGTCGACCGAGGGGGCCCTGATGGTCGGGCACCTCGAGGACATGGACGCCGACCACCTCGTCGACCAGCTCACCTCGATGGGCTTCACGGCTCCCGAGGACGATCCGGCCGACGGCGGCGTCTGGGACGGCACCCTGGTCCCGTTCTCCTCCTTCACCGACTCCGGCATCGACTCGACGATCACCCCGCAGGTCACCTACATCGCCTTCCTGCCCGAACGCGATCTGATCCTGGCCTCGGACGGCCGTCGCTACCTGGGCGACCAGGTCGAGAGCCTCGGCGACGGCGACCTGCACGAGCCGATGACGGATGCCGCCGACCGGCTCGACGACCCGCTGTCGGCGTTCATCTACGACGGCGACTTCACCTGCAGCGAGATCGGCCTGGGCGGGGCCTCGGCCGCCGACCAGGACCAGGCCGACGGCCTCATCGACGCCGCCGGCGACCTCAACCCCGTCGCGGGATTCGCCATGGCGGCCGAGCGGAACGGCGACGTACGTGTGGCGATGTCGTTCGAGAACGAGGACCAGGCGCGTACGAACGCCGACACCCGGGCCAAGCTCGCCGTCGGGCCGGCGCCCGGCCAGGGCGGCACGTTCGACGAGCGGTTCGAGCTCGGGAAGGTCGCGGCCGAGGACGCGGTCGTCACGATGCAGCTGCGACCGAAGGACGGTACGGCCGTGCTCTCCGACCTGGCGAACGGGCCGCTGCTCTTCGCGACCTGCTGAGGGCCTGGACGCCCTACGGGATGATCCCGAGGATGCGGTCGATCTCCTCCTGGGAGAGGTGATCCTCGGACTCGCTGGCGGCGACGATGAGGTTGGTGGTGAGCTCGACCTCGAGAAGCAGCTCCGGATCTTCAAGCGTCACATCGAACTGATCAGCCACGCCCGCCGCCTCCTCACGTCACCTGGAAAAGCTCGTCTTCACATCATCGCCCAGTCTTGGTGGATCTGCGCGCTGATCCACCAAGAACCATCAAAAGTTGTCACATCAAGCGTGACACAGAAGCCTGAGAGGGCCCCAATCAGACCACGAGGCCCCAGCCGAAGGGCTGGGGCCTCGTTGCAGATGATCAGTGTCGGCTCACGCCGAACCCGAGATCGCCTTGATATCCATAGAGCCCAATCAGAGAGGACGAACGTTCTCCGCCTGCGGACCCTTCGGGCCCTGCGTGACGTCGAACTCGACCTTCTGGTTCTCGTCCAGGGTCTTGTAGCCCTGCGTCTGGATCGCCGAGTAGTGCACGAAGACGTCGTCGCCGCCGTCCTCCTGCGCGATGAAGCCGAAACCCTTCTCGGCGTTGAACCACTTAACAGTGCCCTGAGCCATCTGCTCGTTACTCCTTAGTCGGGGCGAGAGGCCACCAGGTTCGGTAGCCCCGCATCAGGGGCGGGTGACACGTCGCTCCGACCTGTGTTCCCGAACCGGGGCCCGGGCGAGCACAGAGCAGAAACGCCGTTGGATCACAAACTCCGCAGGCGTCAGACCTTCTGGAACTTGCACCCTGTTGCGGGAGTGACATTAGCAACTCGTGAGCCGGTGCGAACCCCCCTTCGCCGATCGTTTTACGCGCGAAGCGGTGAAGGTTGTGCAACAGAGCCGTGAAACCGGCGCTCTTCGGGTGCGTCGCGACCGGTATCCGGACGGCAATAGACCTCCGCGCGACTCCTTCACCTCATTGACCGGCCACGGGCGAAACCCCGAGTCTTCCGGTCAACGAGACACCGGTCGACGCACCAGCAAGCTCGATTCAAAGCTCCAGAAGCAGCAACGCGTGCAGTCGGTCGTGACTCTTGGCGAGCTCGACAAGACACTGTTGCTGATCGAGGAGCAGGTTGATCCGGGCGCGCGTCCGGCCTGGCGTAGCAGCTTTCGCAACCTGATCGCGTGCCCAAGCGACGACCGCGGAGAAGGCAGCATCGTGATGGACGCTGCTTTCAACCATCAGACTGCGATCGTTGAAATGGTGGGTGAGTTCGACCCAGAAGGTGGCGACCGCCGAGTCGGTCACAACCCTTCGCTCGTCAAAGATCTCGACCATGGCTCGATCCTCTCATCGCACCAGGGTGGCGACGAGCATGGATTCGAGCTCGCGACAGTGTCGCAAATGCCCGAAACGCCCCTCGCCTCACGAAGGAGGAGGGCGCGAATCCGTAGGCCGTGTCGGTCTCGAACCGACGACCCATGGATTAAAAGTCCACTGCTCTACCAACTGAGCTAACGGCCCGCCCGGGAGTCTACCGGAGCAATGACCGCAGCCTATTCGCGGACACCCCGCGACGGGCTCCGTCGCTCGCTGATGATCCGGGCACATCGCTCGGCGGCGGCCGCACCGGTCAGCGCGTGCTCGAGCAGGAGCTGGGTCCAGTGCTCGTAGCGGGCGACCTCGACCGGGTCGGCGATCTCGAGGTCGCCAGCGCTGGTCTCGAGGGTGACGATCCGGTCGCGCTGGTCCCAGCCGTGCTGGACCAGGACGGGAAAGCTCTCGAAGGGGACGATCCCGATGGTCGCCTGGGTCGTGGTCGCCAGCTTGGCGATGTGATCGATCTGGGCGCGCATGATGTCGGGCGATCCCACCAGATGGTGGAGGGCGGCCTCGCCGACCAGGATCGTGATCGATCGGCCGCCCTCGTAGAGGATCGCCGAGCGCCTGAGCCTCGCCGCGATCACGGTGGAGGCGTCCTCGTGATCCGCATCCTGGCCGCGGGAACCGCCTGCCAGGGCCAACAGGGCGCGGGCGTAGTCGGGGGTCTGGAGCAGCTCGGGGACGCTGTGGGGCTGGAAGCTCATCAGGACCCTCGCGGCCGCCTCGGTCGCGGCGTAGGCCTCGTGGTGCGGCTCCATACCGCCGCCCGCGGGACGAGCGTCCCGGAACGCCGCCTGCTCCTGGTCCGCGCGGGCGCGCAGGGCGAGCAGCATCTGCTTGTCGGCACCCACCGCGGCCGCCCAGGCCCGGACCTCGGCCTCGGAGACCGCCTGTCGACCAGACTCGATCTTGGACACCTTCGGCTGCGACCAGCCCGACCCCAGGGCATCTGCCAGGTCGGAGCCGGTCAGGCCCGCGGCTCGGCGGGTGTCGCGGAGGGCCTCGGTGAGCGCTTCACGGGCTCGACGGCTGGGGCGGGACACAGCGGCATCCTCCTTCGACGGAACAGACGGAGCCATCCTGCCCCATGTGCATAGCTCACGTCCAGATGCACATCATGGTTGGCCGAGTCGACATATTATGCTCTACTGGTTCCGGGGTCGACGTCGACAGGAAGGCAGTGTCTCGATGAGCATCCGACGAACCCAACCCGGACGACCACGTCTCATTCCCACCACCACGGCGGGCCCACCTCGTGAGCAGGTCCTCCATGCCGCCGCGCAACTGTTCGTGACCCAGGGCTTCGCGGCCACCTCCACCCGCGAGATCGCCGAGAAGGTGGGGATCAGGCAGGCCTCGCTCTACTACCACTTCACCGGCAAGGACGAGATCCTCGCCGAACTCCTGGAGCGATCCGTCCGACCCACTGTCGACCGGGTCGAGCTGATCGAGCAGGCCGCGGCCGAGAGGCCCGAGACCGCGCTCTACGCGCTGGTGCTCGTCGACCTTCGCACACTGGCCGAGGCGCCGGACAACATCGGCGTGCTGGCCACCCATCCCGACGTGACCAGCAGCGAGGCGTTCGACGCCTTCCGGAGCATCCGGGACGAGCTCGCCCGCGCCTACGGGCGGATCGCGACGCAGGCCGGGGACCCCGGCGCCGCGCACGCGGCCGAGCCTCGTCACCTCGGCGAGATGCTCATCCACCTGGTCGAGGTCACCACCAGCCTCCGCAGCATCGGTGTGACGATCGACGAGGAGACTGCCGATGCCATCGCCTCGACCTGCCTTCGCGCCTGTGGGATCCCCGAGAGCCGGATCACCTCGGCGGCCTCGTCCGCGGCGGCCCTCGTCGCCGGGTTGCCGGCGAGTTCCCACGGCTGACAGCACAGCGGGCCCGACCAGCTCAGAGCTGGACGGGCCCGCTGCGTACGAAAGAAGTGGTTCTTTCAGTGGGTTCCGGTGATGCGGTCGAGCGGACCCGGGGTGTAGGGCGAGTTGGCCTCCAGGTAGGCGGAGAAGGCGTCGATGTCGAGACCGCCGTAGTAGGGGTCGGTGCCCTTGGTGAAGGCCGCGAAGGCGTCGCCGCCGCCCTGCAGGAAGTTGTTGGTCACGACCCGGTAGGACGCGGCCTTGTCGATCGGCTGACCGTTCAGCATCACGGAGCCGTCGACCGGACCCGTGGGGCTGATCTGGTAGGAGAAGCCCTTCGAGACCTGGAGGATCTTGTGCGAGGCCGCGTTGGCGCCGGTGACCTGCTCGGTGAGCAGGTCGTAGATGTCCTGGCCGGTCATGGTCAGCGAGACCAGGTAGTTGTTGAACGGCTGGACGTTGAACGCCTCGTCGTAGGTGACCTCACCGACGGCCTCGCCGTAGGACGAGGTGGTCGCGGTCAGGTCCGCGCGGATGCCGCCCGGGTTCATGAATGCGACCACCGGCACCTGCCCGTTGACCACCGTCGACTGGTCGGCGAGCTGGGCGTCGGCGATGAGGTCACCGAGGGCGCTCTCGCCGGAGGCGGTGGTGGTGCGGGTGACGTCACCGGAGATCGACCCGAGCACGCGGGAGGCGATCGGCGTGACCAGCTCCTTGTAGGTGTTGATCAGCGTGGTCTGCTCCGGGGCCTTGGCGACGTCACGGGTGACGAGCAGGTTCGAGCCCTTGACCGAGGAGCGGACGATGTCGCGCGACTTGAGGTTGTACTTCAGGTTGGTCTCGGTGTAGAGCCGGCCGGAGGACGAGGCCGAGGTGACCAGGCGGGACTTGCCCTCGGGGTCGGGTACGTCGCAGACGTAGGGGTTGTGGGTGTGGCCGGTGACCAGCATGTCGATCTCGGGGTCGAGGTTCTGGGCGATCGGCACGATCGGCGAGCCGGCGACCAGCTCGCCGCCGCCCTCGCAGGTGTAGTCGTAGCGGGCGTTGACGTCGTAGACCTTGCCGGTGGCCGGGTCGGTCCACTTCTCCTTCGGCAGGTTGGCCCCCTCGTGGATGAGGGTGACGATCGCCTTGACGCCCTTCTTCTTCAGCACCGGCACGAGCGCGTTGGCGGTCTCGACCTCGTCCTTGAAGGTGAGGCCCTTGACGCCCTCGGCGGTGACGATGTCGGGGGTGGCCTCGAGGGTCATGCCGATGAAGCCGATCTTGACGCCGTCGACCTCCTTGATGGAGTAGGCCGGCAGGATCGTCTTGCCGCTGGCGTCCTCGATCACGTTGGAGGCGAGGATGTCGAAGTCGGCGCCCTGGTACTCGTGGGCGGCGCAGGAGTTCTGGTTGTCCTTGCCGTCGCCGTCGTCGATGCAGCCGCCGGCGTCGATGCGCTGCAGCTCCTTGTAGCCCTCGTCGAACTCGTGGTTGCCGACCGCGGTCACGTCCAGACCGAGCTTGTTGAGCGCCTCGATCGAGGGCTCGTCGTGGAACGCGGCGGAGAGCAGCGGCGAGGCGCCGATCAGGTCGCCCGCGGCCACGGTCAGGGAACGGGCGTGACCCTTGCGCGCCTCCTCCAGGTGGGACGCGAGGTATTCCACGCCGCCCACGTTGACGGTGTCGTCGACCGGCTTGCCGGTGGTCGGGTCGATGTGGTGGCCGGTGATCAGGCGCCCGCTCGAACCCGACGGCGCCTCGAGGTTGCCGTGGAAGTCGTTGAACGAGAGCAGCTGGACATCGACCAGGTGCTTTCCGGCGCTGTTCGAGCCGGCCTGCGCCGAGGCAGAGGTCGCAACCGGAGTGGCGACTGCGGCGGCCGCGAGAGCGACGGCGGCAACGGCCACAGCGGGGCGAAGCTTTCGGGTGTTACGAGGCATTGCGGGGCTCCCCATCTCAGTGATCGACGAAGGGAACAATGCCCCTTCGGGTTCCGATTGTGAAGAGGTAACAGGATTACCGCCGCCGAATCGTCATCAACCGTTAATCAGCCGAAAAATTCGGTAACGTCCACCGCTCCGCCGGCCTCCTCGAACTCCTCGCGCACCGTCTCGCGCAGCCTCGCGTCGGAGAGGTAGTCGGCAGCCACCCCGGCGAGACCGTAGGCGGCATCGACGAGCACCTCGTCGGCGTACGGCGTGACCGCGGCAGCGGCGAACTCGCGGCTGTGCAGGGAGACATCGGGCTCGGCGATCTTGACCATCGCGTGCAGTCCGGGGACACGGAAGGAGACGTTGCCGAAGTCGGTGGAGCCGGCGAGCAGGTCCGGGACCACGCCGGGAGCGAGGACGGTGTGGTTGCGCTCCTGGTAGCGGCGGTTCCAGGCCTGCGCGAGGCCGCTGTTGTTGCGGATCGGCAGGTAGACAGGAGACTCGTCCCAGCTGAACTCGACCCCGCAGCCGGTCATCAGCGCCGCTCCCATCGCCATCTCCTCCAGCCGCTGGGAGAGGACCTTGAGGGTCTCGGGATAGGCGGAGCGTACGTAGAACTCGATGGTGGCGTGCTCCGGGATCACGTTGGGGCGCAGGCCGCCGTCGGTGATGATCGCGTGCACCCGGTCGGTCGGCGGCATCTGCTGCCGGTTGAGCGCGACGCCGGTGTAGAGCAGGTTGGCCGCGTCCAGGGCGTTGCGCCCCATGAAGGGCTGGATCGAGGCGTGCGCCGGCACCCCGACGTACGTCACCTTCAGCTGCCTGCGGCCCAGGAAGACCGGCTCGGAGCTGTCGTAGGTGAAAGGGTGGACCATGATCGCCGCGTCGACGCCGTCGAAGGCGCCCTTCTGCGCCATCAGCTCCTTGCCGCCACCGCCCTCCTCGGCCGGCGTGCCGAGCCAGATCGCGCGGCCGCCGAGCTTGTCGATCACGCTCGCGATGGCCAGGAACGCCCCCACGCCGACGGTCGCGATCAGGTTGTGGCCGCAGCCGTGGCCGATGCCGGGAAGCGCGTCGTACTCGGAGAGCACGGCGATCGTCGGACCGTCCTTGGCGCCGCCCGCAGAGGCGTAGAGAGCGGTCGGCAGGCCGTAGGCGCCACGGGCGACCTCGATGCCGTGAGCCTCGACGAACTCCGCCAGTCCGGCCGAGCTCCGGTGCTCCTCGAAGCCGGTCTCCGGGTGCTCGGCGAGGTCGTGGGAGACGGCCACCAGCTCAGGCCCGAGATCCACGAGCCGGTCGCGGATCGCGTCCAGGATCCCCCGCGGCGCACCCGGCGAGCTCGACTCGACCGCCTTGGTGACGAGCGCCCTGGCGTCCGCCTCGTCACGAAGCTGGTTGACCAGGAACGGATTCGGCTGCTGCGGCTGCGTCATGCCGCCAGAGGCTATCGGTGACATGTCACCCGTCGCTGAGACCCCAGCCGTCGGCGACGATTCGGGCCTCGTCGGAGGGTCGCGAGGAGTCGAACAACGTACGCCACCCCTGCCGCACCACGATGCCGTCGAGGTAGATCCCTCGGCCCTGCGAGGAGGAGTCGGTCTCGTAGGTCCACCTGACCGCGGTGGTGCCCGCCGGGAGGTCGGCCCGGCCGCGCAGCCACCGGCGACCGCCGTAGCCGTTGACCGCCTCGCTGGTCTCCCAGCTCCAGTCGCCGCCCTCGAGGGTCCACGGCAGGGGGCTGAAGGTGGTGCCGTCGGTGGAGTACTGCAGCCGGCCGAAGTCGTAGCGCGGCTCGGTGTCGAACCAGTAGTCGAAGCGGAGCCTCGCGTCCTCGGTGGCCGCGAGCGGCACGTCGAGCGTCGCCTTCTTCGCGTTCGTGCGACCCGAGAACCACGACGTACGTCCGCTCGCGGGCCGGACCGCCGAGGCCATGCCGAGCGCGTCGGAGACGGCACGGCGGGAGGGGTTGTTGCTGCCCCAGTCGCGGCTGGGATGGACGCGGTTGGTCATGAGCACGACGAGCTGGTGGCCGATCGGGTCCATCACGATGCTGGTGCCCGTGTAGCCGGTGTGGCCGAAGGAGACCGGGGACCAGATCGGGCCGTGGTACCAGGTCGTGGCGAGCTCCCAGCCGAGGCCGCGCGAGCTGGTGAACCGGGCGCCGGTGTAGTCGCGCAACGAGAGCCTGACAGTGTCCTCCTCCAGGATCCTGGTGCCGTTGTAGACACCGCCGTTGAGGAACATCTGGCCGAACCTGGCCATGTCGGCGGCGGTCGAGAAGACGCCCGCGTGGCCAGCGACGCCGCCGAGCGCCCAGGCGTTCTCGTCGTGCACCTCGCCGCGGATCATCGGCCGCCCCGCCCACGGCTGATATTCGGTGGCGGCGACGCGGTCGAGGCGGGCGGCGGGCGGGTTGTACATCGTGTCCCGCATCCCGAGCGGCTCGGTGATGTGGTCGCGTACGTAGGTGTCCAGCGTCTTCCCCGACAGCCGCTCGACCAGCAGTCCGAGCGTGATCAGGTTGATGTCGGAGTAGCGGTAGATCTGCTCGGGCGCGTGCGTCGGCGTCGTGTCCATGATCGCCGCGACCCGCTCCTCGTAGGTGTCGTAGCCCGCCCACAGCGACGGTGAGGGGCCGGCGAGCAGTCCGGAGACGTGCGTGAGCAGGTGGCGGACGACGATCGCGTCCTTGCCGTGCGGCGCGAACTCGGGCAGGTAGGTGACCACCGGCGCCTCGAGGTCGAGTCGACGCCGCTCCATCAGCTGGAGGATCGCGGTCGTGGTGAAGAGCTTCGACATCGAGGCGATGTCCCACATCGTCTCCGTGGTCGCCGCGACCTGCTGGTCGGCCGGAAGCTCCACGACGCTGGTGCCGTCGAGCCCGTACCTGAGCGCCTTGCCCACACTCTCGTGCGCCACGACGACGCCGTCCTTGACCGCGATCGCGGTGGCCCCGGCGTACAGCGGGTGGGCAGGGTTCTCCGTGGTCGGCTCGAGGAACCGGGTCAGCTCCGTGCGGATCTTCGCGATCTGTGCCGGGTCGAGGCCGACCTGGCGGGGGTGGCCGGGACGCAGGACGGTGCCCGGGGTGAAGGTGAGCTCCTCGGGAGTGATCGTCGGCGGTTGCCCGGCCAGCGAGGCGAGCGTCCGGGGCGCCCTGGTCGGGTCCTCCGGCGTCGAGGCCACCGCGGCGCCGCCGAGGAGAGTCATCGCGACTCCCCCGAGAGTGCCACCGAGAAGGGCGCGCCGAGAGGTCATGAGCATGTCCGGAGACGGAGTCATACCTCGATAGTGCCGTCCCGGCACCGGCTTCGGACGTGAAAGGAAATTTTCTTTCATGGCCGGGCCCTCATCGCCGGCATCAGAGCTTGGGCCAGTACTCCGCCCACGGCTTCGACTCCTCCAGCTGGGCGGCGACCTGCAGCAGCAGCCCGTCGTCACCGAGCTGCCCGGAGAGCTGGATACCGAGCGGCAGCCCGGCCGCGGTCCGGTAGGTCGGCACCGAGATCGCCGGCCGCCCGGTGATGTTGGCGAGCTGGGTGTAGGGCACCCAGCCGAGGTTCTCGTCGACGAGCTGGTCGATCATCCCGGTCGCCCGCATCACCCGCCCACCGTGCACCTTGTGGAGCACCCGCGCCGCGGTCTGCAGCGCCTTCGGGGTGGTCAGCTGCCCGACCTTCAGCGGCGGCTTCGCCAGCGTCGGGGTGAGCAGCAGGTCGTACGTCTCGTGGAACTCGCTCAGGCGGCGTACGTGGTTGCGGCGGTTGATGTGCGCGAGCTCGACGGCGACCACTCCCCCGGCTCGGCCGAGCTCGGCCACGGCCAGGGTGTCGGCCTCGAAGGCGGCGTTCTTGGCGCCGACGCGGAGCTTGGCCTCGGCGACCTCGGCAGCGGCCGAGGCGAACCAGATGGTGAGGAAGTCCCGGCCCAGCTCGGCGGCGTCGTAGGGCGCCTCGACCTCCTCGACCTGGTGACCGAGCGCTTCGAGGGCCTTGGCCGCGTCCTCGACCGCCGCGATCGCCTCCGGGTCGGGCTCGGTGATCGAGGACGTCGAGGTGAATCCGATCCGGAGCCGGCGGGGTGGGGCCGAGATCGCTTCGGAGAACGGCCCGTCGGGGTGCGGGGCGTGCAGCATCGCCAGCGACCGGTCGCCGAGGAGCGCGTCGTAGAGACCGGCCGCGTCGCGCACCGTCCGCGTCACCACGCCCTGGACGACGAAGCCGTTGGAGGCGTCCAGGCTCTGCGGGCCCAGCGGCAGCAGACCGCGGGTGGTCTTCAGCCCGACCAGACCGTTGCAGGCGGCCGGGATCCGGATCGAGCCGCCGCCGTCGTTGGCGCCGGCGGCCGGCACGATCCCGGCCGCCACCGCGGCCCCGGACCCACCCGACGAGCCACCCGGGGTGTGGTCGGTGTTCCACGGGTTGCGCGAGGGCCCGAACAGCTCCGGCTCGGTGATCCCCTTCGACCCGAACTCCGGGGTGTTCGTCTTGCCGAAGATCACCAGACCGGCGTCGAGGGCGCTCCGGGTGAAGTAGGAGTGCTCCTCGGCGACGTCGTCGACGAGCGCCCGGGAGCCGTAGGTCGTCGGGTGGCCCTGATACTCCTGGGCCAGGTCCTTGACCAGGAACGGCACCCCGGCGAACGGCCCGCTGGGGCCGTCGCCGGCGACCTGGGCGTCGGCCTCCGGGATGTCGGCGACGATCGCGTTGATCCGCGGGTTCACCGCCTCGGCCCGCTCCCGCGCCGCGGCCAGCACCTCGGCCGCGGTCACCTCCTTGGCAGCGACCAGCTGCGCCAGCCCGGTGGCGTCGTACGTCAGATACTCATCGACCCGCATGAGCGCAGGCTAGCGCTCATCGCGCTCCCGCGGAGGCCTCAGTTGAAGATCTCCCGGTAGTCGCCCTCGACCCGCTCGCGCTTCCACAGGTCGATACCGGTCGCGGTGGCGTACTCGTCGATCCTGGCCAGTTCCTCGGAGGTGAACTCGGGACCGGAGAGCGCGCCGATGCAGTCGGTGACCTGCTCGGGGCGGGAGGCGCCGATGACGACCGAGGTCATCCTCGGGTCGCGCAGCGCCCAGGCGAGCGCCATCTGGGCGAGGGTCTGGCCACGGTCGACGGCGAGGGCGTTGAGCGACTCGATGCCGGCGAGCGTCTCGGGCGTGAGTGCCTCCGGGGTCAGGAAGCGGGCCTTGGCGGCGCGGGAGTCCTCCGGGATGCCACCGGCCCCGAGGTACTTGTTCGTCAGCAGACCCTGCGCCAGCGGCGAGAAGGAGATCGCACCGGCGCCGACCTCGTCGAGGGTGTCCAGCAGCCCGTCGGTCTCGAGCCAGCGGTTGAGGACCGAGTAGGACGGCTGGTGGATCAGGAGCGGGGTGCCGAGCTCGCGCAGGATCGCCGCCGCCTCGCGGGTCAGCGCCGAGGAGTAGGAGCTCAGCCCGACGTAGAGCGCCTTCCCGGACCGCACGATCTGGTCGAGCGCGCCCATCGTCTCCTCCAGCGGCGTGCTGGGGTCGGGGCGGTGGTGGTAGTAGATGTCGACGTAGTCGAGCCCCATCCGCGTCAAGGACTGGTCGAGGCTGGAGATCAGGTACTTCCGCGAGCCGCCGATCTTCCCGTACGGCCCAGGCCACATGTCCCAGCCGGCCTTGGTCGAGATCACCAGCTCGTCCCGCAGTCCGGCGAAGTCCCCGCGCAGGTGGCGGCCGAAGTTCTCCTCGGCCGAACCGTAGGGCGGCCCGTAGTTGTTGGCGAGGTCGAAGTGGGTGATGCCCGCGTCGAAGGCCGTACGCAGGATCGCCCGCTGCCGCTCGAACGGCAGGTCGTCACCGAAGTTGTGCCACAGCCCGAGGCTGACCGCGGGCAGGTCCAGGCCGCTGTGCCCGGTCCGCCGATACTGCATCGCGTCGTAGCGGGACTCCGCAGGAACGTACGTCATGCGTCGCTCTTCTTTCCGGCGCGCAGCGCCACCTTGATCATCGGCCACTGCATCGGCAGCCGGGCCAGCGTACCGGCGAAGAATCCGGCCGACTTGGCGGTCCGCTTCCGGTTGGCGCGCTTCCCGGCGTCGACGCTCATCTGCACGTTGGCCGGGAACACCCCGACCAGCAGCGCGGCACTGGCGAGCCCCGCGATCCGGCGGGTCTTCGGGTGCAGCAGCCCCAGCCCGCACGCGATCTCCGCGACCCCGGAGACCTCCACCACCTTGCGCGCCTGCGGCAGCTGCGGCGGCACGATCGACTCGAAGACCTGGGGCCTCACCAGGTGCAGGGTGCCGGACCCGAGGAACAACGCCGCCAACCCGACGAGCGGGAGATCGAGAGAAGAATCAGTTCGCACGGGAAGACTCTGTCATGCTCCGCCAACTTGTCTTCCCGCCCTCAGATTCTCCGTGAAGGTTGCGATGTCCTCCTGAAGGGTCGGGTGCGCAGCAGGCAGCGGAGTCTCCTTCGCGACCACCTCGGCGATCTCGGCAAGGCAGTCATCGACGACTCGGTCGGCGCGGCGCACACCCCACCTCGTGATCTCGGCCTTGATGTCCGAGGCCGTGAGCACGGAGTGCCGGTAGGTCCCGTCCACAGCCAGAGCCATCTTTCCGTCGATCCCTGGCAGGTGGGACTGCGGAACCACGTCGTACGCCGGCGCGAGCCCAGGTTCGTCGTCCAGCGGATGCAGGATGCCGAGGTTCTTCGAATGCATGTCGAGATTGCCGATCGCGACGGCCAGGACAACCATCCGCGCCAAGCTGACCAGGTCGGAGGATCGAGTCGTCCGCTGCAGGGTGTCGGCGATTCGACGCAGGCTCACGAGACCTCCGTACTCCTGATACTTCTGGTCGCCCGAGGCGCCGAGCGCCTGGCTGAAGTCCTGCGCCCATCCGGCCTCGGCGCGCACGAGAACGACCTTCGGCTGCACACCTGCCAACGAGGACTTGCCGAGCAGCGACTCGTTGGCGAGGGGTGACCCCACCGGATCCTCGAGCAAACGCCTGATCTCGGTGTCATCGACTGGCCGAAGAGATGGCGTCTTTGGTTCGGTCGGGTCCTCGAGATCCCAGACTTGCAGCGCCCCAGCGACGTCACGGCCATAGCGGGCAAGGAATCCGAGGGTGTCCCCACGTCGCAAGCCGGCTTGGCGCAGCATGTAGTCGTACTGGTCGCCCTCGGGAAGCAACTCACTGAACCAGTTACGCCGCCGAGCGGCCTGATGCTTGCGCGAGATGCCGACCAGAGGTGCGACGACCGACAGGATCAAGCTGTTGACGCCGAATCGATCGATGCCTTCGGCACTCGGGACGAAATCGTACGTCGCAGGATGGCCGGTCAGCTCACCCACGACGGTGCCGTAGAGCTCAACCGCGAGCCGCATCCGCCTCGTCCTCCCAGGTCGCCGAGAGCTCGACCCCGGTCGCCTGCATCAGGTCGAGAAGGCGACGCATGAAGATCGTGGACTTCCCCGCCTCGATCTCACTGATCGTGCTCTGGGGGACGCCGACCTCCCTCGCGAGATCGGCCTGGGTCATCCCTCGCCCCAAGCGTGCCTGCTGAAGCGCAAGCCCGAAGTCGGCCGGCACCCGCAGCCGCGTACTCGTCACAGCCGCCTCCTATCGTGATTCCGCGATATCTCTACTGTATCGCGAAATCACGATACTCGCGTCGTATCGCGGAATAGCGATAACTTCGCGTCGTAAACCACTCGCATCACGGTCTGTCCTCAACCTACTGTTGTCCGCATCGGCCGAGCAGGCACCGGACAGATCGCAGGGGGTGAGGACAGTGGGAAACGACGTGCGCGACGCAGCGGCTGCTGCCCGACGCCCCTCGCAGCGAACCCGGTAGGTACCGAGGCGAACGCCGCGCGCCTGACGCGGACGGACGGCAACGCCGTGGCCCCATGTGCCCGGTGGCCTGGCTCGACGCCAGGCCGCAACGCCCTCGTGGTCCAAATCATGACGCCGGCCTACGAAGCCGGAGATGGAGGTTCGACTCCTCCCGAGGGCACTACGCTGCCATCGCCAACACCGACCATCAAAGGACTCTGACCGTGCCCCGCAGCTCTGCCCGCGAACTGGTCGTGCTCGGCACTGCGAGCCAGGTGCCGACCAAGCGCCGAAATCACAACGGCTATGTGCTCCATTGGGACGACGAGACCCTCCTGTTCGACCCGGGCGAGGGCACTCAACGACAGATGACACATGCCGGCGTCTCAGCCTCAGACCTCACTCGGATCGCGATCACCCATCTCCATGGTGACCACAGCCTCGGTCTGGCCGGCGTGGTGCAACGGATCAGCCTCGACGGCTCGCCTCGCGAGGTGCCGATCTCGTTCCCGGCCTCCGGCGAGCAGTGGGTGCGGAACCTGTGCGAATCGACCGCTTTCCACCACCGCGAGCAGCTGCTGCTCCAAGGTCTCGAAGCGGACGGCAAGGTCGAACGGCTCCCCGGTGAGTCCGGCACGACGCTCACCGCGCGGCGTCTCGACCACACCATCGAGGCGTTCGGCTACCGCGTCGACGAGCCCGACGGCCGCTCCTTCGACACCGCGAAGCTCGCCGAGGCGGGCATCAGCGGACCCGCCGTCGGGCGACTGCAACGAGACGGCGTGATCGCGTCGGACGGCCGCCTGATTCACCTCGCGGACGTGACGGTTCCGCGCCGAGGACAGTCGATGGCCTTTGTGATGGACACCCGGTTGTGCGACGCCGCCGGTGAGCTCGCGGACGGCGTCGATCTGTTGGTCATCGAGTCCACCTTTCTCGACTCCGATCGGCACCTGGCCGTCGAATACGGCCACCTCACCGCGCTGCAGGCGGCCGAGATCGCGGCTGCTGCCGGCGTACGTCACCTCGTCCTCACGCACTTCTCGCAGCGCTACCCCGACTCCGAGGACGGCGAGTTCGAGCGGGTCTTCGAGGCCGAGGCACGCGAGGCGTACGACGGACCGCTGACGATTGCCCGAGACCTCGACCGAGTGACGCTTCCCGCGAGGCGATAGCCCGACCCGAGGAGCGTGAGGCGCACCTGGTACGCCTCACGCTCCCCGGGTCACCTCAGGCCTCCTTCATTCGACACGCCTCGCCGCAGGCCTTCATCGTGCCGTTCCAGCCGTTGCGCCTCAGGATCCTGGCGATCCTCGTGGCGGTCTGACACGGGGTGTCGAAGACCTGGTGGAAGCGGAGCCGCGCGGTGAGCACCCCGGCCGACGCGAGGTCATCGAGGGCGCGGTCGGCGTCGCGGGACTGGTCGCGCCAGGACTCGTGACCGACAGCGCCGTCGAGCTCGACGACAAGGCCATACGCCGTGTACTCGACGTCCCGGAACTGATTGCCGGTCGGGCCGGATCGCGGTGCCTGGCGCGTCCCGACGGGTAGGCCGTGGGCCCGCTCGACCTTGGTGAGGTAGCCGTGCTCGAGCACGGAGTGGGTGCCAGCCTCGAGGTCGTCGATCAGGCCGGCGAGGAGCGCACGGCGGCGTACCGACGGATAGCGGTCGAGCGCGGCGCGGAGGGAGTCAGCGGTGACGTAGCTCCTCCCGGCCGCCTCCGCGAGCCGGGCGATCGCGTCGATGTCCTTGGCGGCCTCGTGTGCCATCGCCAGCGCGTTGTCCTCGGCGGTGAGTCGGGGCGGCGTGCCCCCATAGGCGCGCAGCTCCAGGTCCTTCATCCGATGGATGACGATGCCGTCCTGGGGCCGGATCCGGCGGCTGTGATCGACGGCGACGTGGATGGGGGCACCGTCGTCGCGCGTCCGTGGCTCCTCGACGCTGGTCCAGCACAAGTAGGCGGGCTCGGCGTAGAGGACGGCGGCCCAGGCACGCTGGCGCCAGGTCATCGGGCCGGCGTGGTCGACATAGACCCGCGGGTGGACGCGGCGGAGCTCCTTGCGCCGTACCTTCCGCTCGATGTCGGTCTTCGTGACCCCGCCGGCAGTCAGCTGCGCGTGGCTCGCGACCCCGTCCTGCATGAGCAGGTGGGCACGCAGCAGCCGAGCAGCGTCCTCGCGCCGCTCCCGCGCCCTGTGCTCGTCCGGCGCTTCGGTCACGGAGTGACGGTAACCCGGGGAGCGCCAGGCGCACCACGTACGCCTGGCGCTCCCCGGGCCACGGAGGACTCAGCTCGCGGCGGCCTCGCGCTCGGCGAGCTTGGTGAGGCAGATGTCGACGATCATGTCCTCCTGGCCACCCACGAGACCGCGACGGCCGCACTCCATGAGGATGTCGCGGGTGTCGACGCCGTAGCGGGCGGAGGCGTTCTCGGCGTGGCGCAGGAAGGACGAGTAGACGCCGGCGTAGCCCATGGTGAGGGTCTCCCGGTCGACGCGGACGGGGCGGTCCTGGAGCGGGCGGACGATGTCGTCGGCGGCGTCCTGGAGCTTGAACAGGTCGCAGTTGTGCTTGAAGTCGGACAGGTTCGCGACCGCGATGAACGCCTCGATCGGGCAGTTGCCGGCACCGGCACCATGACCGGCCAGCGACGCATCGACCCGGTAGACACCGTTCTCGACCGCGACGACCGAGTTGGCCACGGACAGCGACAGGTTCTCGTGGGCGTGGATGCCGATCTCGGTCTCATCCTTCAGCACCGAGCGGTAGGCGCGGGCGCGGTCACGGACGTCGTTCATCGTCAGCCGGCCGCCGGAGTCGGTGATGTAGACGCAGTGGGCGCCGTAAGACTCCATCAGCTTCGCCTGCTCGGCGAGCTGCTCGGGCGGCGCCATGTGCGAGAGCATCAGGAAGCCGGAGACGTCCATGCCCATCTCGCGCGCGGCGGCGATGTGCTGGGCCGAGACGTCGGCCTCGGTGCAGTGGGTCGCGACCCGCACCGAACGCACACCGAGGTCGTAGGCCCGCTTCAGGTCGTGGATGGTGCCGACGCCGGGGAGCAGCAGGGTGGTCAGCCGGGCGTTCTTGATGACCGAGGCGGCGGCCTCGATCCACTCCCAGTCGGAGTTGGACCCAGGACCGTAGTTGACCGAGCCGCCGGTCAGACCGTCACCGTGGGCGACCTCGATGGCGTCGACGCCAGCCTCGTCGGCGGCGATCACGATCCGCTTGACGTCCTCGGGCGTGATCCGGTGGCGAACGGCGTGCATGCCGTCGCGCAGCGAGACCTCTTGGACGTAGATGGGCGTGCTCATCGCGCGGCCTCCTTGGACGAAGCGATCCGGTCGGCCATCTGCAGCGCGGCCGAGGTCATGATGTCGAGGTTCCCCGCGTACGCCGGGAGGTAGTGCGCGGCGCCCTCGACCTCGAGGAACACCGACACCTGATGCGTGGGTCGCGCCTCCTCGGCCGAGACGAGAAGGGTCTCCACGGGCTGATCCGAAGGGATCGGATGCACCTGGACCTTCTGCTTGAGGCGGTAGCCGGGGACGTACGCGGCGACGTCGCCGACCATCTTCTCGACCGACTCGGTGATCTCCGCGGTCAGCTCCTCCAGCGACCGGGACCCGCCCTCGACCAGCGCATACACCGTGTCGCGCATGATCAGCGGCGGCTCGGCCGGGTTGAGGATGATGATCGCCTTGCCACGCCTGGCACCGCCGACGGTGACGATCGCGCCCGAGGTGGTCTCGGTGAACTCGTCGATGTTGGCCCGCGTGCCGGGGCCGGCCGACTTCGAGGAGATCGAGGCGACGATCTCGCCGTAGGCGACCGGGACCACGCGGGAGATCGCGGCGACGATCGGGATCGTCGCCTGTCCGCCACAGGTCACCATGTTCACGTTGGGGGCGTCGATGTGCTCGTCGATGTTGACGGCAGGGATCACGTACGGCCCGATCGCCGCCGGGGTGAGGTCGATCAGCCGCTTGCCGTAGGGCTCGAGCGCAGCCGCGTTGGCGACGTGCGCCTTGGCAGAGGTCGCGTCGAAGACGATCTCGATGTCGTCGAACTCCGGCAGCCCGATCAGCCCCTCGACGCCGTCCGACGTCGTCGCGAATCCGAAGCGTTCGGCGCGGGCCAGACCGTCGGAGGCCGGGTCGATCCCGACCATCGCGCCCATCTCCAGGTGCTGGGACGTACGCATCACCTTGATCATCAGGTCGGTGCCGATGTTGCCCGACCCGATGATCGCCACTTTCACCTTGCCCATGGATTCACTTCCCTACGCTGAAGGCCACCGAGCCGAGGCCCGACACGGTGGAACGAACGGTGTTGCCGGCGGCGATCGGCCGCATCGGGCCGAGCGCGCCGGAGAGGATCAGCTGGCCGGCACGCAGCGGCTCGCCGAAGTCGCGGGCGTAGCGAGCCAGCCACTGGACCGCGTTGACCGGGTCACCCAGGCAGGCGGCGCCGGTGCCGGTCGAGACCTCCTCGTCGTCGATCGACATCGACATGGTCACCTCGCGCGGCTCGAACTCGTCGAGCGTCCTCCGCTCCGTGCCGAGGACGTAGGCGCCGGCGGAGGCGTTGTCCGCGACGGTGTCACCGAAGGCGATCTTCCAGTCCGCGATCCGGCTGCCGCAGATCTCGATGGCCGCGACGGCGTAGTCGATGGCCTCCCTGACCTGGTCGTAGGAGAGGTCTCCGTCGGCCAGGTCGTCCGCCAGGACGAACGCGATCTCGGCCTCGGCCCGCGGCTGCAGGATCGCGTCGGCCGGGAGCGTGTCCCCGTCGGCGTACGCCATGTCGTCGAAGAGCACGCCGAAGTCCGGGGTGTCCACGCCGATCTGCTCCTGCACCGCCTTGGAGGTGAGCCCGATCTTGCGGCCCACGATGGTCGCGCCACCGGCGACCCGGGCGGCGGTGAGCCGCTCCTGGATCGCGTACGCAGCAGCCAGATCGGTCGGTTCGAGCAGGTCCCGCATCGGCGGCACAGGGGTGCCCGTGGCGGCGGCGGTCAGCAGCCGGTCGGCGGCGGCCGCGATGGCGGCGTCGCCGGCGACGGCAGCCGGGGAGGTCACTTCGTTCATGCGACCACGGTCTCAGCAGATGGGCCGAAGCGGCGGGCCCGGCGTCCCGCTGACCGGTACGGTGATCACATGCCACACGAGCCTGCCGATCTCGACACCGTGCTCGGCAAGGCGGTGACCATCCTGCGAGCCTTCACGGTCGACGACCAGGTGCTCTCCCTGGCCGAGCTCGTCCGCCGCACCGGACTGCCGAAGGCGACCGTCCACCGCGTCGCCGGCGACCTGGTCACCAACCGGCTCCTGGACCGCACCAACCTCGGCTACCGCCTCTCCGGCGGCCTCTTCGAGCTCGGCATGCGCGCCTCGGTCGAGCGCTCGCTCCTGGAGCTGGCGATGCCGTTCCTCCAGGACCTCTACGAGCGCACCCATGAGACCGTCCACCTGGGCGTGCGTGAGGGCCACGACGTCGTCTACGTCGCCAAGATCGGCGGCCACCGCCAGGCCAAGTCCCCCTCCCGGCCGGGCGGGCGGATGCCCGTCCACTGCACCGCGATCGGCAAGATCCTGCTGGCCTTCTCCGACCCGGAGGTGCAGCAGGAGGTCCTCAGCAGCCCCCTGGAACGGCGTACGCCGCACACGATCGTCGCCCCTGGCCTCCTCGAGCGGCAGCTCACCGCCGCGCTCGAGAACGGCGTGGCCTTCGAGCGCGAGGAGTCTGCCGTGGGGCTGCAGTGCGTCGCCGCCCCGGTCCTCACCGACGGCGGCGACAGGGCGCTGGCGGCGATCAGCATCACCGGCCCGGTGGGTCGCTTCCGGCCCGAGGCCCACGTGACCCTGGTCCGCGCCGCCGCCCAGGGACTCTCCAGCCTGGCCAGCCGCCGCCGCTCCCTCTCCAGCTGACGCAGCGTCAGTCGGTGCGTGCCGGAGGCAGGTCTGCCAACCGGGCGTCCGGGTGCGCCCGGACGGCGTCGAGGAGCTCCAGCCAGGCCCGGCCGATCTCGTCGAGCCGGTCCTCGGAGACGAGCCGGAAGGCCGCAGCTCGCAGCACGTCGACGTCCACCTCCGGCGTACGCCCGGTGGTGCGCAGACCGGTCAGCACCTCTTCGACGAGCTCGGTGGACGCGGAGGACTCACCGGCGAGCGCCCACTCGAGCTCGACCTCGGTGGCGACGACATCCTCCTCGTTCACAGCTTGACCCAGTAACGCCGAGTGAGCCCGTAGCCGTACGCAGCCGCGTCGATGACGTCCTGGAGCTCGCCGCCCTGGGACTCGATGGTCCGCGCGGAGGCCTCGTTGTCGTCGTCACAGGTGAGCAGGACCCGCTCCAGGCCGAGCTCGCGGGCCTCGTCGAGGACCAGGCCGAGAGCCCGGGCGGCGTGACCGCGGCGGCGGGCCGAGGCACGCACCGAGTAGCCGATGTGGCCACCGACGTTCTCGAGGAACTCGTTGAGCGCATGCCGCAGCTGGACGAACCCGACGACCTCGGAGCCCTCGGTGATCCAGAAGGACGAGGCGTGCACCCGCCCGGGCGGCGGCGGAACCGTGAGGTCTCGCTCCTGGGCGGCCTTCGCGACCAGCCGCTCGCACGCCTCCCGGCTCACGTCGGCGGCCTCCTCGTCGGGGATACCGGCGCCGTCGACATGAGCTCCACCGAACTCGGCGACGCACGCCGCCCACGAGTCGTAGAGATCGATGGACGGAACGGCGAGGGCAGTCATGGGCACAGGACATCAGGCCGCGGCCCGCCGGGCAAACCGTTATCGATCAGCCGGAGATCAGCCGTCGATCACCACGGTCCCCTTGGCCCGCGAGACGCACAGCATCATGTGGCCGTCACGCTCGTAGTCGGTCAGCACGTGATCACGGTGCTCGACCTCGCCCTCCAGGACCCGGACCCGGCAGGTGCCGCAGAATCCCTGCTGACACGAGTACGCCTGGGCCGGCCGCACCCGGCGGACCGCGGTCAGCGCCGACTCCTCGGCGCCCACCTCCACCTCGACGTCGGAGTCGCCGAGACGTACCCGGAACGGGCGGCCACCGAGCACCGGCGGCGGCGAGAACCGCTCGTAGTGGAGCGTGTCGATCAGCGGGTCGGGGATCTGCGCGCGGATCGCCTCGATCATCGGCATCGGCCCGCAGCAGTAGAGCGCGGCGCCCTCGGGCGCCATCGAGATGATCTTGGCGGCGTCGGGCACGCCCATCTCGTCGTCGGGCCACAGCTGGATCTCGTGGTCACCGACGATCTCCCGGATCTCCTCCAGGAACGGCATGGTCTCGCGCGAGCGCCCGGTGTAGACGAACTCGTACGGCACACCCCGCCGCACCACGTCGCGCAGCATCGGCAGGATCGGGGTGATCCCGATGCCGCCGGCCACGAAGAGATAGCCGGCGGGCGAGTCGACGAACGGGAAGGCGTTGCGCGGCCCCTTGAGGACGAGCCGATCGCCGACGGAGAGGAAGTGGGCCTCGACCGACCCACCGCCTCCACCCGCGGTCGGCTCGATCCGGCGCACGCTGATCCGGTAGGCCGACAGGTCGTCGGGGTCGGAGTTGAGCGAGTACTGCCGCAGCCGGCCGCTGGGCAGCACCACGTCGACGTGGGCGCCCGGATCCCAGGCCGGCAGGTCGCCGCCGCCTTCACGCTCGAACCAGATCGCCTTGACGTCGAGGCCCTCCTCGTCGATCCGGCTGACGCGTACGCGCAGGTCCCGGTCGATCCGCCCGAGCGGCCTGCGGCGGCGCCAGGAGCGGTAGGCGGCCTTGGTCCAGTAGCCCGCGACGATCGCCTCGAAGGCCCGGTAGAGCCGCGAGTCCGGGATGTCGGGAACGCTGTAGTGCGCGGGCCCGCTGGTGACCTCGTTCACTGGCCCTCCGCGATGGCGTCGGCGCGCAGCGCTGCGGGCGACTTGGCCAGGTAGCTCACCGCCTGGGCGGTCGAGCCCTCCTTGGACGGGTCGTAGTCGGGCAGGAAGAACTTCCAGGTCGCCCATCCGATACGCACGATCCCGGGCGCCAGCCCACGACGCTCGGCGTCGATCAGCTTCAACAGGCTCGCCTTCGGCCGCTTCGCAGGGTCCGGCTGTGCCGGATCGAGCGGGGTCGGATCGTTCTTCATCAGGTAGCTCGCCCCGCGCCACCACAGCATGAGCAGCGCGCTGCCACCGAGCAGGTAGGAGCGGACGCGGCGCAGGTAGCGCCCGTCGACGTGCTGGAACACGTCGTAGGCCACGTTGCGGTGCTCGACCTCCTCGGCCCCGTGCCAGCGCAGCAGGTCGAGCATCGTCTCGTCGGCACCGGCCTTGTCGAGGGCCGGCGAGTTGAGCACCCAGTTGCCGAGCACGGCGGTGAGGTGCTCGAGGCCCGCGATGATCGCGGCGCGCTCGATCAGCCACTCCTCCAAGGCTTGGCCGGTCAGGTCGCGGTCACCCAGGATCTTGCGGAACAGCGCCTCGATCTCGGCCGCGAAGGGACGTACGTCGAGCCCGTTGTCGTTGAAGTAGTCCTGCACCTCCTGGTGAGCGGCGGCGTGCACGCCCTCCTGACCGATGAAGCCGATCACGTCCTCGCGCAGCTGGTCGTCCTCGATCAGCGGCAGGATCTCGGAGAACACCTTGACGAACCACCGCTCGCCCTCGGGCAGCAGCAGGTGCAGCACGCTGATGTAGTGGGACGCGAACGCCTCGCCCGGGATCCACACCAGGGGCAGTCGGCTCCAGTCGAACTTCACGTTCCGCGGGTGGAGGGCCACCTTGGCCGGCTCGTGCCCGCGCTTGGATTCCTTCGTCTCCCTGCTCATCGACCCGCCTCCTTTTCGATGAAGGCCGCGATCTCGCCCGCGATCAGCTCGGGTTCCGCGGCCACCACCCAGTGTCCGCCTTCGATGACCTGTGTGACCAGCGACGACGCGTACGCCCGGGGTGCCTCCGTCTGCAGCGGCACCGTCACGTAGTCGTCTCCCCGCGGGGCGATCACCAGCACCGGCACGTCGGTCGACCGCGGCTCGGGGCGCAAGAGCTTGCCGAGGAAGTTGGCCCGGTAGAGCTCGACTCCGTTGACCTGGTCCTTGGTCGGGCGCGGCCCGCCGCCGACGAACCGGGCGAGCAGCCCCGAGCGCACCATCGCCTCGGGAAGCAGCGGCAGCTGGAAGACGAAGACGTACCAGGAGTGGGCCAGCTGCCGCACCGAGCTCCCCAGATGGGTCCGCTCCCGCAACCAGGTGGTCGCCATCCCGAGGTCGGGCCCCGAGATCGAGACGTACGTCGCGATCCGGCTGCTCAGCGCCGGGTCGGTCACCGACTCCCAGGTCTGGATCGAGCCCCAGTCGTGCGCGGCGACGTGCACCGGCCGATCGGGCGAGACGGCGTCGATGACCGCCTTGAAGTCTGCGGAGAGCTGCGCCAGGCGGTAGCCGGAGGTCGACTCGGGTACGCCCGACTCCCCCGTGCCGCGTACGTCATAGGCGACGACGTGGAAGCGCTCGGCCAGCACCTCCGCGACCCCGTCCCAGACGGAGTGGTTGTCGGGGTAACCGTGGACGAGCACCACGGTCTCGGCATCGACCGGTCCCTGCTCGTAGACCGCGAGCGTCAGCCCGTCGGTGGTCTCCACCAGCCGTTTGGTCGTCTCGGCCACGCCATCCTCCTCCGTTGGGTGTCATCAACAGATTAATGAGACACCGCGTCCGCAAACAATAGCAAGCACAGGTCTTGGATCGCGGAAATGACCCCGGCCCGCCGCAGACATTCGTCTGCGGCGGGCCGGTTGGAAGGCAGCGTGAAGCTACGAGGCGCTGTGGGAGTCGGCCAGACGGGACTCCTCGGCAGCGTGGTCCTCGAGCTCCTTGCGGCGGCGCTCGACCTGCAGCGCGACCTCGGCCGGGTCGTCGATGAGCGCGGCCATGCCGCCGGGGACGCGTTCGAGCGCCTCACGGGCGAAGATCTGCTGCATGGTGGTGGTGCGCTCGGAGCGGTCCTTGCCGATGAACGACATCATCCAGTGCAGGGTCGCGGTGAGCCGGTTGCGGAACCCGGTCATGTAGGCCAGGTGGACGAGCAGCCAGCCGAACCAGGCGAGGACGCCGGAGAGCTTGAAGCTGCCCATCATCAGGACCGCGTTGAAGCGGGAGATGGTGGCCATCGAGCCCTTGTCGAAGTACTTGAAGTTGCCGGGCTCCGGCTTGTTCTTCAGGCGGGCCTTGATGGTCTTGGCCGAGTGCTTGCCGCCCTGGATGGCGACCTGCGCGACACCGGGAAGGTGGTCGAGGCTGATCATGTCGCCGACCACGAAGATCTCGGGGTGGCCCGGCAGGGTCAGGTCGGGGTTGACCGCGATCCGGCCGGCGCGGTCGAGCTCGGCACCGGTCTGCTCGGAGAGCGTCTTGCCGAGCGGGGAGGCCTGCACGCCGGCGGCCCAGATCTTCGCGATCGACCCGATCCGCTCGGTCCGGCCGTCCTTGAACTTCATCTCGATGCCGAACTCGTCGACGTGAGTGACCATCGCGCCGAGGACGACCTCGACACCGGCCTTCTCCAAAGCCTTCTCGGCCTTGGCGCCGAGCTTCTCGCCGAACGGCGGAAGCACCTGCGGCGCGGCGTCGACCAGGACGACCCGGGCCTTCTCGGACTGGATGTGGGTGAAGTCCTTCTTGAGCACCCGGCGGGACAGCTCGGCGATCTGGCCGGCCATCTCGACACCGGTCGGGCCGGCACCCACGACGACGAAGGTGAGCAGGTCACCGATCGGCTCGCCGCGCGAGGCGGTCAGCTCGGCGATCTCGAAGGCACCGAAGATGCGGCCACGCAGCTCGAGCGCGTCGTCGATCGACTTCATGCCGGGCGCGAACTCGGCGAAGTGGTCGTTGCCGAAGTAGGACTGCCCGGCGCCGGCGGCGACGATCAGCGAGTCGTAGGGAACGTCGATCTCCTGGTTGAGGATGCTCGCCTTGACCGTCTTGGCCTCGGCGTCGATCTCGCTGACCTCACCCAGCAGCACCCGGGCGTTCTTCTGCCGGTGCAGGATGTCGCGGGTCGGCGGGGCGATCTCGCCCTGCGACAGGATCCCGGTCGCCACCTGGTAGAGCAGCGGCTGGAACAGGTGATGGGTCGTCTTCGCGATCAAGGTCACCTCGACGTCGTCGCGGCCCTTGAACGCCTTCGCGGAGAAGAGCCCCCCGAAGCCGGAACCGATGATGACGACCCGGTGCTTTGCCTGGTCCGCTGACATTGCCTAATCCCCTACCTCAAACGAGACCTTTTGAACGTTCCACCCATATTCTGAACCATCGCGGCGAATCTGTTCATTCCCGGGCGCGACTACTTCGTCACAGTTGCCAGACGGCCGATGAGCATGCGTTTCCGCCGCGTGTCCGTTACCGACTCGAGACCCACCGACTTTAATCTGTGAGGGCTCCCGGGACCTTGTGCCCTAGTCGTCCATGGCCCGGATCAGACACCTTCAAGTGCGGAAAATTCTTGCAACGAACAGCACACAACGCCATCGTGCGTATCCCGACCCGCGAGATCGGAGGAGGAGAACATGCCGTTGAGCCGGCCAGCTCTCCTGCTCCGCACCGGTTCCCGCGCCGTTCAGGACGCCCGCGCCTGGGTCCGGGCGGCCTGTGAGGAGATCGAGCGCACCGACCTGGTCGACTGCGCCGAGTTCGGTGTCTCCGAGCTGGTCTCCAACGCGCTCTTCCACGGCACCGCACCGGTCACGATCCGGATGCGTGGCACCGTCGACCATCCCCGGGTGGAGATCCGCGACGCCTCGACCGAGCCTCCGCTGCTGCCGGTCCCCCTCGCCCTCGACGACGAGGACGAGGTGCTGCTGACGGTCGGTCGTGGGCTCTCGATCGTGGCCAGCGTCTCCGACGCCTGGGGTGCCGACATCGACGCGGCCGGCAAGACCGTCTGGTTCACCCCGGCGGCCGAGATCAGCGAGGGCGACGGGGTCGAGGGCGTGATCACCGGCCCTGCCGGCGCTCCGCCCAAGCCCGAGCGCCTCGGCTCCGAGACCGTTCAGGTCAGCATCCTCGGCGTACCGCTCGCCCTCTACCGAGGCTTCCAGCACCACTTCCGCGAGCTGCGGCGAGAGGTACGCCTCCTCTCGCTCGCCCATGCCAACGACTACCCCCTCGCCGCCAGCCTCTCGGCGCTGTTCGGCTCGCTGGAGCGCCAGCTCCTCGACGGCCTCGGCCACGGCCAGCTCTCCGGTGTGATCGGGCAGGGATCGGGCAGCCACCGGGAGACGGCCGACCTGCACGTGCGCATGCCGCGATCCGCCGCCGAGACGATGCGGCGTTTCCTCGACATGCTCGACCTGATCGACGAGTTCTGCCGCCAGGAGCGACTGCTCGTCCTCGCCCGCTCCCCCGAGCAGGTCGCCTTCCAGCGCTGGTTCCTCGGCGAATACCTCACCCAGGCCGCCGGCGGCCGCCCCACCCGATGGAGCGCCGCCCAGATGGCCGGACCCCGGTTCTAGAACCCGTACGCTGTCCGCGTGCTGCGTGAGCATGGCGACCTGCTCGCCCCCATCGCTGCCGGCGGAGCGCTCGGCTCGCTGGCCCGCTGGGGACTCGCGACGGCCCTTCCCCACGATGGCCACACCTGGCCGTGGGCGACCCTCCTCGCGAACGTCTCCGGCTGTCTGCTGCTCGGGGTGCTGATGGCGTTCGTCCTGGGCCCGTGGTCCTCTGTCCCGTTCTGGAGCCGCTACCTGCGCCCGTTCCTCGGCGTCGGCGTCCTCGGCGGCTACACCACGTTCTCGACCTACGAGCTGGAGACGTACGTCCTGGGCGGGCATGCGCCCGCGCTCGCGATGGTCTACCTGCTCGTCTCGGTGGTCGCCGGGATCGGCGCGGCCTGGCTCGGGCTGATGATCGGCCGGGTGCTCGTGCTCGACAGCGGTCACCAGGTGGTGGTCGACGGCATCGACCCCGATCTCGACCCCGACCTCGATCCCGCCCCGGATCCGGGCAGAGGAGAGGATCGATGACCGCGCTCCTGGTGCTGCTCGGCGGCGCGATCGGGGCGCCGGCCCGCTACCTGACCGACCTCTACGTCCGCGAGTGGACCGGCACGGACTTCCCGTGGGGGACGATGGCGGTCAACGCCGTCGGCTCCTTCGTGCTGGGTGCGCTGGCCGGGGCAGCCGCGGGCGGCGTACTTCCCGGGTGGGTGCTCACCCTGGTCGGCACCGGCTTCTGCGGGGCGCTGACCACGTTCTCGACCTTCTCCTACGAGACCGTCCGCCTGGCCGAGAACGGCCGCTGGCGATCAGCCGCCCTGAACGTCCTCGGCTCCCTCGCGATCGGGACCGCTGCGGTCACCCTCGGCTACCTCCTGATGCATCACTGACCCACCAGCACTGTGCGAATGGCGAAGCGATCGCCAACAACCCAGCGCTGAAGCGCCCCTCGTCTGGACGCAGCGCAGTGAGGAGCGCAGCGACGAACGGAGCGGAGGAAGACGAGGGTCAAGCGCAAGCGCTGCGCGAATTGCGAAGCAATCGCAAATGGTCAAGCCCAGCCCAACTGGTGGAGCTTCTCGTCGTCGATGCCGAAGTGGTGGGCGATCTCGTGGATCACGGTGATGCGGATCTCGGCGGCCAGGTCGGCCTCGTCGACGCACATCTGCTGGAGCGGCTGGCGGAAGATGAAGATGCGGTCGGGCAGGGTGAGGCCGTAGAGGTCGTTGCGATCGGTCAGCGCCACGCCGTCGTAGAGCCCGAGGGTGTCCTGCGGCTCGCTTTCCGGCGGCCACTCCTCGACGAGCACGACGAGGTTGTGCACCTGGGCGGCCAGCTCGTCCGGGATGGCGTCGAGCGCCTGGTCCACGAGTGCGTCGAAGCGCTCTGGGCTTATCTCAATCCCCACAGGGGCTATTCTGCCGGGTGACAGATACGGCTACGCAACTGCTTCCGAAGTATTTTTCCGAAGGTTTGCGCGAGCCTGGCGCTCCAGGTCCCGCTGGTGGAGCTCCCCGTTGCGCGGACGGCCGCGGGTGCGCTTGCGAGCGACCACGATCCCCTCGTAGAAGACCTCGCCGCCCCATACGCCGTGCGGCTCCTGCCGGGCGATCGCACCCTGCAGGCAGGAACGCTGCAGCGGACACGTACGGCACAGCTCCTTGGCCCGGTCGGCGTCTGCGCTGGTCGCGGCGAACCACAGGTCCCCGTCCTCGATCGCACAGGGCAGCTCGCTCCAGTGCACTCCCGACGTCTCCCGTGCCGTCGCCACAGGCGAAACAGTCATCTCAGTCCCATCCCCTCGCTGATCCCCCTCGTCAGGGATACCCACCAAAGAGGGTGGTCGGATGGCCTGTCAGTTTTCTGTCAATAGGTAGGTGCTTGGGTCGGTCACGCAGAGTTGAGGTGTCATCTACATCAGGGGATTCCACAACATCGCGACCCTGCTGGTACAAACTGTCCACACTAGAGGGAGGAAGGGCTAGGGTTTGCGACCATGCGCTCAATGAGAAGGGCCTCGGCGTCCATCACCGTGGGCCACCGACCCGTGGAGGACTTCCACCGACGGATGGCGCATGATCCCAACAGCCGAGCCATCGCCTCGGAGACCCGCGACTGGCTGCTGGTGAAGTCCCTTCTCCAGCCTGGCGAGGTCCAGTGGGTGCGGGTCGCGGTCAAGTTCCCCCACGAGGGAAATGCCTCGGGCCACGCGTTCCTGACCGACCGCCGGGTGATGTTCGAGTTCCACGAGCGCGTCTTCTCGGTCAACCTGGCCGTGGTCACCTTCATCGGTGTGCCCCCGCCGCCCAGCCTGGGTGACTTCATCATCGAGGCCCTCGTACCCGGCTCGTCCTACTCCACGACGATGAAGATCCGGGACAAGGACGCCTTCCACGACTTCTTCCCGACCCTCGACTACGCCGCCCGGGCAGCCGGCGCGCAGCTGAACGTCGACGCCAGCTGGGGCGGCGAGTACGGCGCCGCCGGCAACGCCTACGGCCAGCCCTCTCCCAACAGCTACGGCGTGGCTCCGGCCCCGGGGTCCTACCCGCCGCCGGGCTCTTCCTACCCGAACACCGGCTCCTACTACCCCAACCAGGGCCCGTACGGCACCAACACCGGTGCCTACGGCCAGGCACCGAACACGGGCGCCCAGCGCGCCGTCGGCAGTGCTTACGGCGGTCAGCAGGGAGCCCAGCAGCGTGCCCGCGAGGAGGCCGCGCTCGTCGAGGCCAACCTCGCTCACGCGCTCCCCGCCTTCCTGCACGAGGGCGAGTCGATCCTCGCCGGTGCCGACATGATCCAGAACATGACCGACGTCGAGATGAAGGTGATGGCCACCGAGTCACGCCTGATCGTCGTCGAGGGCAACATCCTGTGGGCCTCTCCGCTCGAGCACACCCACGTCATCTACGCCGGTGGCGAGCGCAGCCACCTGCGCCTGCTCGCCGAGCGGGTCACCGAGACGATGGCGCTCACCCCCGGACCGCCCACGGCCAACCCCTCCGACCAGCGCCGCCTGGTGCTGCGTACGCTCCGCGACGCCGCCGCCGGAGAGCAGCTGCACAACCACCTGACCACCAACGGTGGCCAGGTATTCGACGCCTGGCCTGAGTAATTTGCGATTGCTTCGCAATTCGCGCAGCGCTTCCGCTTGACCCTCGTCTTCCTCCGCTCCGTTCGTCGCTGCGCTGCGTCCAGACGAGGGGCGCTCCAGCGCTGGGTTCGGATGTAGCGGTCGCAAATGAGCGAGAGCCCCAGCCGTTTCGGCTGGGGCTCTCGTGCGTGTGGTGTGGATCAGTCCTGCGGGTTGAAGAACAGGCCGAGGGCGACGGCCCAGACGACGTGCCACAGGTAGACACCCAGGACGGTGCCCCACCCGAGGTTGATCGAGAAGAAGCCCGGGTCGATGCCGATGACGTCCTCCGGGTGCAGGGCGGGGATCCACCAACCGCAGGACGCGGTGGCGAGGAACATGCCCATGCCGAGCGAACGCGCGAGGTTGCTCGAGGTGGTGTGGGTCTTGCCGAGCCACGGGAAGATCACCAGCGCGTAGGCGAGCGCGAAGACCATGCCGTTGAAGTAGTGGAAGCCCATACCGGCGAACCACTGCGAGACGGCGAAGCCGGCCTCGTTGGCGGTGGCGTTCGGGGTCAGGATGACGCCGTTGAAGAACGCGAAGTCCAGCGGGCCCTCCATGATGCCGAGGCCGTAGATCCAGTAGCCGAACATCGTGGCGAGCTGGGTGGCGCCGAAGCCGGCGACGAGGGCACCGACGAGACGGTTGTTGTTGACGAACTGCGGCCAGTGCGTACCGGTGGTCTGCGCCATCACGGCCGGCTGCTGGATCGCCGGCTCCTGGTACTGCGGCTGGGCCTGGGACTGCTGCGGACGCTGGTCCCACCCGAGTGCGGAGGGCTGCTGCTGCGCCGGCGCGGCCGGGGTGCGGTAGGCACCGTTCGTCTGCATCCGTGACGCAAGCTCGTCCGCACTCGCCGCATGGGGCGGCCGATGCGGGTAGTACGACGACATGGTGGTGTTGCCTCCTGAATACCGAACGTCTTAGTCGTTCCCCCGTGCCATGCCGAGCTGCGACGTCGACACAAGCGGCAGAATCCTCTCACGAGAGGACAGCAGCCCGCACGTTACCGCTAAATCGGCTTATATCCCACAGGGTCGAACGGCCCGAGCCGGGGGGTGAGATCTTGGGATCTCTGGCCCGAGACTCCTACCGAAGCAGGACGACCACCCTCCCACGCTCGAGCCCCCTCGCGCTCGCCACAGCCCGGCGTGTCCCACCGTCCCGGAACAACACCCGACTCACAAGTCACAGCAGCCGAAACAAGACCCTCCAGCCACACCCAGAGGAACAAAACACCCACAGCCGCTCGATCCGACGGCAACCGACCACCCGACCGATCCAACGAGCGACTCAAGCGAACGACCAACCCCGAGCAACCGAGGGGAACAGCCAAAGCCCCCACCATGCGACACTCGCCCCGAGCAACTAAGGGGTGCGGGGATATCCCCGCCGCGGCCGAAGGCCGCCATATAAATCGAGAAACGACGTGGGCTGCTTTGCAGCCACACGTCGTCTTCGTTTCGAGCGACCCTGACGAGACTTGAACTCGCGACCTCCGCCGTGACAGGGCGGCGCGCTAACCAACTGCGCTACAGGGCCTTGTTGTTTCCGCTCTCTGCGGCAACGGGAAAAACATAGCCCATGGGTGCGGAGGATTCACAATCGGGGACGCGTCCTACTCCTCGAAGGGCTCCTCACCCTTCGGTTCCTCGTCGGTGAGGCCCTCGACGAGACGGTTCTTCACCATGTACGCCATCGCCCGTTCGGCCGCCCGGGCCTTGCGCCGGAGGGCCTCGACGCCGGGGGCCTTCTCGTCGCTGTAGGCCGCGAGCCGGGCGACCTCACGTCCGGTCTGACGCTGGATCTCGGACATCGCGAGCCACACCCCGAGGTCCTGCTCGAGGCCTTCGCGGGAGCGCAGGATCGCGGCGGTGAGGAGCTGGATCACGGTGACCTCGACGTCCTCGGCGGTGGACGAGCTGGAGACGAGGGTGGCGGCGATGGTGCCGGCGCCGGTGGTGGTGATCGCACCGGCGGTGACGAGCCCGCCGACCATCCCACCGGGCCCGAAGGCGGAGAGAGCGCCGATGATCGCCGCTCCCCCGGCGAGCCCGGCGGGCGCGGCCAGCGCGAGCCCGATCGGCCCGGCGACCAGCACGGCGGCACCGATCCCGATGCCGACCCACAGCTTCCACTGGTCGACCGGGTAGACGGCCTTCGACGCCGACTGCATCGCGATGTGCAGGTTCTCGCCGAGCCCGCCGCCGAGTCCCATCCAGACGGTCAGGTCGTGGAAGGCCTGGCGGCGTACGTCGTCAGGCACGTCGATCTCGTAGGGCCGCACCGGGTTGGCGGTCGCCAGCGCCACCAGGGCGAGGACCGCCTCCTCCTTGGAGAGCTGGGTCAGCGGCTTGGGACGAGGCAGGTCCTGGTCACCGGGGATGTCCGGGGAGACGCGCAGGTCGAGGAGCTGTTGCGGGATGCGTACGTCATCGGCCTGGTAGTTCTCGATGAGGCGCTCGAGGACCTCGTGCTGGACGACGCGGAGGGCGGCGCCGAAGCGCTCCTGCGTGGCGCCCTTGAGGTGGTCGCGGACGAACTGGGCGTAGGCGAGCCACAGCGCCAGGCGCACCTCGAGCGAGTTCAGGGCGACGTCGGGGGTGCCCTCGACGACCGCGATCTCCTTGGAGAGCGAGCCGAACAGGCCGCGGCCGATGGCGGTGGCGACCGGCTTGGAGCGGAGATAGGTCGTGGTGCGGTGGTCGAGGCCGAGGCCGACCTGGAGGTCGAGCGCCCACGGGAAGTGGCGCCAGATGCCGCGCAGGCCGGTGACCGCGTCGCCGTTGCTCCACACGTTGACCCACCAGCCGACGTGATCGACCGGCGCCTTCATCTCCAGCCGGTCGGAGTCCTCGTGGAGGTTGGGATGGGCGGCCGGGCTGCCGATCGTCACCAGGCCGGTCACCGTCAGCTTCGGCGGGAGTCGGCGGAGCAGGTCGATGGCGATGATCGAGCCGAGGCTGTGCCCGACGATGACGATCTCCCCCTCCTCGGGGAGCTCGTCGAGGACCATCCGCAGCGTACGGGCCCGGATCCCGGGCTTGGTCACGTAGTTGTGGGCCTGGCGGAGCACCCGCAGCACGATCGGCGCGAACGAGTCGGTGACGCCGACCGGCGAGGCCGGCACCGGCTCGCCGAGGATCGTCTCGAGCTCGGCGGTGGCGCGCTCGACCCGGCGACGTACGATCCGCTGCTCCTCGGCGCTCAGCCTGGGGGCCGTGATCGGCGGGAGCTTGATGGTCCGGTCGCCGTCGTCGGTGCGGAGCACGTCGGGGTACTTCGGCGCGATCACCTCGACCTCGTCGAGCCCGGGATAGCCGGCGTCCTGCAACGACTTGTCCAGCGCGCGGCGCCAGGCGTCGCGGGGGTCGCCGTTGCCGACGCCGTGAAGATAGAGAAGCGAGACCACCCCTGGATTCTCCCCCATGCCGGGCGGCCAACAGGTCAGTCGTCGCCGTCGAGGCCCTGCTCGATGGCGTAGCGGGTGAGCTCGACCCGGTTGTGCATCTGGAGCTTTCGCAAGGTGTTCTGTACGTGGTTCTGGACCGTGCGGTGGGAGAGGACGAGCCGGTCGGCGATCTGGCGGTAGCTCAATCCCTTGGCGACGAGCTTGAGGATCTCGGTCTCGCGGTCGGTGAGCGTCGGCTTGTCGCCACGCACCTCGGTGGCGGCGCTGTGCTGGAACTCGCCCAGGACCAGCCCGGCGAGGCCGGGGGTGAAGACCGGGACGCCGGCGGCGACGCGCTCCACCGCATCCAGGAGCTCCTCGCGCGAGGCCGACTTGACCAGATAGCCAGTCGCGCCCGCCTTGACCGCGGCGAGCACGTCGTTCTGCTCGCCCGAGGCGGAGAGGATGAGCACCTTGGTCGCCGGATGCAGGGCGATCACCTCGGTGGTGACCTGGACGCCGTCGGGCTCGGGGATCTGCAGGTCGAGCACCACGACCTCCGGCCGGGTCGCGGCGAACCGGGTGATCGCCTCACGGCCGGTGCTGGCGGTGGCGACGACCTCGAACCCCGCGGTGGCCAGGTCGCGCTCGACCGCGTCGCGCCACATCGGGTGGTCGTCGACGACCATCACCCTCGCGGAACTGTCAGTTCCCATTCCGTTCCCGTCCTTCCAGTGATGAGTTCGGCCGTGCCCCCGAGATCGAGGATCCGACCACGGATCGAACCGACGATGCCGAGCCTTCCGTCCTGCTCCGCCTCCGCGACGCGACCGTCGGGGATCCCCGGCCCCTCGTCGCGCACCGAGACCTCGACATGGTCGGGAAAGGCCTGCAGGAGCACCCACGCGCGGGCGTCCTCCCCGACATGACGGCGTACGTTGTCCAGCGCCGCACGGGTCGCGGCGACGATCTCCTCGGCCGGGTGGGCGGGCATCTCGACCGCCGTCGCGGGTCCGGACACGGTCACGGTGCCGGTCTCGAGCTCGGCGAGAGCAGCTGCCAGATCGGTCATGCCGACCGCCGGGCCGCGGCCGGGCTGCTCACCGCGGATCAGCGTTCGCAGCTCCCGCTCCTGCTCCCCCGCCAGCCTGCCCAGCTCGGCGGCGTCACCGCCCAGCTCGCCACCGCGACGCTGGACGAGGGCGAGGACCTGGAGCACACCGTCGTGGACCGCCCGGGCGAGCCGCGCCCGCTCCTCCGCCCGCGCGGCCGCACGCTGCGCCTCGTCGCGCTCGAGCGCCATCCGCTGCACCGACTCGCACATGTAGCCGACCACCGGTCCCCCGATGACCAGCAAGAACGCGTTGCCGTAGATCGACTGGTCGATCTCCTGACGGAGTGCGAGGTCCACGGCCGCCAGCGCGACGCCGACCAGGAGGCCACCGATCCAGCGGTAGTGGATGGCGCACGCGAGCAGCGCGCCGCTCACCCAGAAACCCGGCACGCTCGCCTGGAACGCCGGCCCCTTCAGCAACGGGGTCACGAGCATGAGTCCCAGCGCGATCGCCAGGTCGGCACCGACGAGCACTGCCGTGCGGCGGCTCGGCGCTGCGTACGCCCAGACGACGAAGGCGGTCCAGCCGACCATGACGAGCGCGCAGACCAGCGCCGCCGCGGGCGAGACGAAGTTGCCGGCCCGGTAGACCGTCAGCCCGACGGCGTTGATGAGCACGACCACGCGCAACACCGCGAGAGCCCGGAAGAGCCTGCTCTCGACCTCGATCGCCGCCGGCGACGTCCACGCACTCACAGTGCGAAGTGTGGCACCAACCTCGCGGCGTACGCCTTCGATATGAGTATCCGTACGGATGCCGACCGCGCCGGCGGCGGACGAGACTCGAGACATGAAGAGACTGTGTACCCCCTACCGGATTCGAACCGGCGCTACCGCCGTGAAAGGGCGGGGTCCTGGGCCGCTAGACGAAGGGGGCCTGCCGGGACATCCTAGAGGCCCGCGTCCGGGGCCGCCAAAGCGAGGCCGTACGTCCGAGTGCGGGTCCCGATTCGGAACGTCGCGGTCGCTTCCGGTAATGTTTCACCTCGCTTGGGCAGGTAGCTCAGTTGGTACGAGCGATCGCCTGAAAAGTGATAGGTCGGCGGTTCGACCCCGCCCCTGCCCACAAGCAACAACCGGCTCCGACCAGCAGTTATCGGTCGGAGCCGGTTGTCATTTCGCGACGCTGTCCCGTTGCTCTGCGTTTCCCGCACGCTCGTCGGCGGAACTACGCAAGGATGGTTGGCTGTGAAGTACGCCGATCCTGGTCGCTGCCCCGACTGCCGGGAGGCCTTCGAGCCCGGCACCAGCCCGTGCCCGCACTGCGGGCTGCCGCTGGAGAACGCCGTCGCCCAAGAGCTCTACGGGACGCTGCTGCGGGCTGACGTACTCATGACCCGGCTGCGCTCGATCCGCGAGGAGGCGAGCCGCGCGGCGCGGCCGACCCCGCCGCCCGCACCCGCTCCCCTGCCGGTCGGCGGCCCGCCCACGGCGCCTCCGCAGATCCAGCCCGAGCCCGTCGCCGTCCCGCTCGCCGACCCGGCCGCGAGCGCCGTCGCCGCGCCGGCGCCGTTCCCCGGCGCTCCGGTCCCGCGGCGTGCGCCGATCACGGTGCCGCTGATCCTGGTCGGCGTCGGCGTCCTCTTCCTGCTGGTCGCGGGCGTCATCTTCCTGGCGGTCGCCTGGGCCGCCATGGGTGTCGGCGGGCGGACCACGATGCTGCTCGTCTTCACCGCGCTGTTCACCATCGGTGGCGCGGTGCTGATGCATCTCGAGCTGCGGGCCGGCACCGAAGGCGTCTGGACGTTGGCACTGGGACTGCTCGCCCTGGACATAGCCGGGATGAAGTACGCCGGTTGGCTCGGTGGAGCCGACTGGGACCGTGGCTTCCTGGTCGTCGTCGGCGTCGTCGTCTTCCTGGCAGGCGCCGCGATGTCGCTGGTCGGCGCCCGCACCGAGAAGCTCGACTCGGTGATCGGACCGCAGGTGGCGGCCGCTGCCGGCGTGCTCAGCGCACTGATCGGCCTCGAGCTCATCTCCGACCTCATCTGGTTCCCGCTGGTCGCCGCGGTGATCGCGCTCGTCGTGGTGATCGTCGCGAGCAAGACAGACCTGCAGGCACTGACCATCGGTGCGATGGTCGTGATGGCCGGCTTCTGGCTGATGCTGATCGTCCGCGGTCTGGCCGACCCGGCGCTGACCGGCTCCGAACTGCTGCGCGGCGGCACCCTGCCCCTGCTGCTCGGCGCGGCCGCGGTGCTCACCATCGTGGCGCTGTTGTTCCCGCTCCCCAAGGATGCCAAGGTCGCGATGGTCGGGGTGTCGCTCCTGATCGCCGCCTACACCTTCACCCAGCCCGCGCTCGACGACGGCGCGGTGACCCTGACCGTCGTGGCCGTGGTGGTCACCCTGGTCGCGGCCGGCGCGCTCATGACACTCCCCCGGCCGTGGCGCTGGTCGGCTGCCGCGCTGACGCCGTACGCCGTCGGCCTGGGCATCACCGTCCTCATCCTGGCCATCTCCGCCGCCGTCCGGCTCGCGGCCGTGCCCTGGACCGAGTCGGCGTTCTCGCCGGTCACCGGTCCGGAGCCGTTGCTGCCCGGTTGGCTGACGCTGCCGGCGATGCTCGCGATCCTCGCCCTCGGCACCGCCTGGTTCTACCGGTCCAACCCGCCCGCGTTCCGCAGCTACCGGGACACGGTCGGCTGGTTCACGTTCTCCGGCGGCGTCTCCGGGTTCGCGATCACCGCCGCCTGCTACGGCGCGCCGCTCCTGGTCCCGGCCCTGCTGCTGCTCGGCGTCGCCGTCGCTCTGGCCTGGTGGGCGGAACGGTGGCCACGCCTCCTCGCCGCCGGCATCTTCGGCCTGGTCGCGCTCGCCACCGCGCTGCCCAGCGACCTGCTCACCGTGCTCGTCGCGCTCGCGCTGGCAGGGGTGGCTGCGTACGCGGGTCAGGGTCTGGTCGGTGCCGACCGCGAGGTCACCGCCAGCTACTCGGTCGCGACGCTCACCCTCGGCCTGTGGTCGCTCGCGCCGCTGATCGACGTGGAGCGGCAGTGGGCCGCCTGCGGGATCGTCACCGTCCTCGGGCTGATCACGCTCTTCCGCTTCCGGGGCTCGGGCTGGTGGGCGGCTGTCGCGTGCGCCGCGATCTCGATCGGCATCGGCGCGGTCGACGTCACCTGGGCGGCGGTCATGCTGATCATCGCCACCGTCCTCGCGGCGGCCATCGGCCTGCACCACCGCCAGCCTCCCGCGTTGGCCGTGGCGGGCACCGTCGGCATCGGCGCCGCGACGGCGGCGGTCCTCTCCGACGACGTCCTCGCGCTGGCCGTGACCGTGATCCTCACCGCCCTCGCCGTCGTCGTCGACCGGGTCCAGTCCGGCGCGACCAAGGAGGTCGCGACCTCCTACTGGATCCTCGCCCTGACCGCAGCCGTCTGGCAGGCGGCCCGCCTGGCCGACGTGGACCAGCCCTACACCGCGGTCGCGGTCGTCGTCGCCATGGGCATCATCGTGCTCGTACGCCGCAGCCCAGCCACCGAGGCGGCGGCCGCGGCTGGTGCGGCCGTGTCCATCGTTCTGGGCGCCTTCGGCCCGGGCTGGTCGCTGGACACCGACTGGCTGTCGATCCTGCTGCTGATCGCCGGCGTCATGTGCATCGCCACGATCCTGCGCCACGAGGCCCAGCAGTCGGGTCCCCGTCTCACGGTCGCCGGTCTGCTCGGTCTGGGCTCGCTCGGCGCCGCCTTCGGCAACGAGCTGCTCGCGCTGATCGTGGCCGGGATGCTCACCGCCGCGGCGATCGCGGTCGACCGCCTCTCCCCGGAGCACCAGACCAAGGCGGTCACCGCTCCCTACTGGGTCATCACGCTGACCGCGTTCTGCTGGATGTTCGCCAACCTCAACGACATCGCGAAGCCGCACGCCGCCGCGGGGATCATCGTCATCCTGACCCTCGTCACGATCTTCCGAGTGCTGCCCTCGGTCGAGATCGCCGCCGCGGTGGCCGCGGTCGTCACGATCGTCGTCGGCACGGTCAGCCTCGGTCCGACGATCGTGCTGACCCCCGACGGACCGGTCGCGGTCGGGTCCCGTGGTGTCGACCTCCCCTGGCTGAGCATCCTGCTGGTCCTGGCCGCTGCCGGCGTCTCGGCGCACGCGATCGCCCGTCCCGAGCGCCGTTGGCTCGGCTGGGTCGGCCTCTCACTGGCCACCATCGCGCTGTGGATCCGACTGGTCGACACCTCGGTCACGACCTGGGAGTCCTACACCCTGCCGCCCGCGATCGCACTGATCGTCTTCGGTGTGGTCAAGCTGCGGCTCGACCGGGAGGTCGGATCGCTGGCGGTCCTCGGACCCGGGGTCTTCCTGGCTCTCGTCCCGTCCGTCCCGGCAGCCCTGCAGGACCCGGTCTCGATGCGGACCGCGGTGCTCGGCATCGCCTGCCTCGCCTTCATCATCGGAGGCGCCTGGCTGCGCTGGGCCGCACCACTGGTCGGTGGCGCCCTGGTCGCCTCCGTCCTGGCCCTGGCGCAGATGCCGTCGGCGCAGACGCTGCAGCAGTGGTGGGTGCTCGGCGCGGCCGGACTCCTGCTGCTCTTCCTCGGGATCACCTGGGAGGCACGGCTCCACGACCTGCGGCGGGCCACCGCCTATGTCCGGGGGCTGCGTTAGGGCGGGCCCCGCCCTCAGGCGGTGCCCACGCGCCCGGAAGACTGGAGCCGATGTTCCCCGAATTCAAGGTCGTACGTCGCCAGCGCCCCGTCACGATCGCGGTCGAGTCCACCAGCACATCCCGGCCCGCGGCCAACGCCGCGATCGAGGCGGCCTGTGACGGCCCGGTCTCGCTGACGTTCTCCTCGGGTGGGGACGTGCTCACCGGGAGCTATGACGGGCGGCGGGTCTCCTTGGAGGTGACGACCGGGTCGCTGCGTACGTCTCATGCGAGCCGTCGCCACGGCCGGGCCGGCGGTGGGGTCGACCGGTTCGCGCTCACGCTGACCGGGACGATGCTCACCGCGCTGACCCGTGCGGACGGCTCGTGGGTCGCGAGGGCACGGGTCGACCTCTCCGAGGTCGGCATCGAGCCACGGGACGAGTCCTGGCTCGCCGGCCTGACCGCCGGCCACGAAGGCGCTGTCCAGGACGTGCGCACCGGCGCCTTCGGCCAGCTCGGCCTGCGCGACATCCGGGCGGTGACGTACGCCGACGGCTCGCCGTTCCTCGACGCCGACGGCAGCGTCCTGCTCACCGCCACCAGTGCTGGCCCGGGCTTCTTCCCGACCGCGCACACCTCGGTGTGGGCGCTGGACCCGGTGACGTACGACCTCGCCCACCGGGGCGCGCTCTACTTCCGCCGGGACGGGCTGATCTACGGCGACCACGCGACCCACCTCGTGCGCGAGGGCGACGAGTGGCTGGTCGCGACGAGCACCTGGGCGGGTTTCAAGGCACCCGACAAGACGGACCCGAGCAAGCCGTGGAGCCCGGTCGGCGTCACCATCGCCCGCTCACGCGAGGACCTGACCCGAGGCGAGCACGTCCTCGACGCCACACCGCTCGCGCTGCCCACCGACGGGGTCGGTGTCTGGGACCCGCACCTCGTCCGCCGGGACGGCGAGTGGCTGGTCGGCTACGTGAGCGCGAGGAAGTACTTCGACTTCCATCCCATGCTCGCCAGCGGGCCGAGCCTGGACGCGCTCAGCCTACGGGCAGCACGAACCGACCGGACGGCCACCGAGGGCACCACGCTTGTCCCGCTGGGCGGCACAGTCGTGGTCGGCGCCAGCGACGGACGCGACAACCCGCGTCGCGTCCGTGCTCGCTACCCGATCTTCGACCTGGACCTCAACGAGGTCGCAGAGCTCCGGTCGGCGTACGTCACCAACCTTCCGTGGCCCACCCTGATCCCGCTCGGGGAGGGGTGGTTGCACGTCGCCTTCGACGGCACGCCTCACGGCGGCCGGCTCACCGGCTACGGCACTCACGGGGAGGTTGTCCTGAGCCGATCAACCGAGGGCTGACCGGCTGAAGGTGGTGTCGACCAAGGCGTCACCGCTTTGGCCGACCGACCCTAGTCGCGCGAGGATCCCGCGTCGTAGTCCGACCAGTCGTCGTAGTCGTCCGGCTGCTGATCGGACTTCTGACTGGTGTCGTCATCACCGTGAAGTTCGCGCGCAAGGGCCCCGAAGTCCGTCTCATAAGTCCGGTACTTCAGGTCGCGTGCGACCTTCGTCTGCTTGGCTTTCGCTCGGCCGCGCCCCATAGGGTCCAGCCCCCTCGTCGCACTTGGCCGGGATAGTCCCGGGCTGTTCACAGGTTTCTCGTAGAGACAACGCTACCGGTTCATCCCAAGAATCCGCACGCCGGGGTGTCGAAAATCCGTTCGCTGGGAGCGAATGTTACCGAGGTCACACGATTCCACGCCTGGTGACTCGTCATCGCGCGTTCACCTCGGCGACAGATTGAGGGGTCGGGCGGTTGTCCCGCCGGGCATAGCCTCCCTTCCGATTCTTGGGAGACCTGACAAAACGCGTCTTGAACGGAAATGCAGTGACCGAACTGAGCGACATCCAGACCGACACCGCCGCCTGCCCCTCGTGCAGCGACGCGCACCGTGGCTCATCCGCCCCCCGCGCTCTGCTTCCCATGGCCGGCCACACGCGCGGCAAGCGCAGCGCCGTGACCTGCGCCCTCAAGTGCGACAGCGCTTGTGCCAAGCCGGCGCCGAACACCTCCGACAACGGCTACTTCCGTGACATCGCCGGCAAGGCCCTCAGCCGCCGTCACGCGCTCGGCCTCGCCGGCGCGGGCGCCGTCGCCCTCGCCGTCGGCAGCAGCGGCCTGGCCGCCGCTGCCAGCCCCCTCGAGGCAGCTCTCGCGGGCCGGGGTCACGGCGGGCGTACGAACCTCCCGTTCAAGCCGATCACCCCGGTCGCGGCCACCGAGGACACCTTCGTGGTGCCGCAGGGCTACACCTGGGAGCCGATCATCCGCTGGGGCGACCCGATCCTGCCCGGCGGCGTCCCCTTCGACGTCGACAACCAGACCGCCGAGAAGCAGGCGCTCGCCTGGGGCTACAACAACGACTACACCGACGTCATCGTGACCAACAAGGCCGGCACCAAGGCCCTGTTGTGCTGCAACCACGAGTACGTCAACGCCAGCATCATGTTCCCGCCGGGGCTCGACGCCACCGAGCAGCTGAAGATCGCGATGGCCGCCCACGGCTTCGGGATCGTCGAGCTCGAGCGCTCCGCGCCGGGTGAGAAGTGGACGTACGTCCCCTCGGCTCCGAAGAACCGCCGCATCACCGCCTCGACGCCGTTCGAGATCACCGGCCCCGCGGCCGGCAGCGACCTGCTCAAGACCGCCGCCGACCCGACCGGCACCGTGGCGCTCGGCACGATCGGCAACTGCGCCGGCGGCACCACGCCGTGGGGCACGATCCTGTCGGGCGAGGAGAACTTCAACGGCTACTTCCGCGCCACCGGCACCTCGGCGCAGGAGAAGCGCTACGGCCTGGCCGACAAGGCGTCGACGTACGGCTGGGAGGCCATCGAGCCGCGCTTCGACGCGCGCTCGGCCGACTACGCCAACGAGCCGAACCGGTTCGGCTACATCGTCGAGATCGACCCGACCGACCCGACCTCGACCCCGCGCAAGCACACCATGCTCGGCCGTCTCAAGCACGAGGGCGCGAACGTCGTCATCGCCAAGAACGGCAAGGTCGTGGCCTACACCGGCGACGACGAGCGGTTCGACTACCTCTACAAGTTCGTCTCCAAGGGGACTTACAGCCCCCGCAACCGGGCGAAGAACCTCGAGCTGCTGACCGAGGGCAGCCTCTACGTCGCCCGCTTCCACGGCGACTCCCCCGCCGCCGAGATCGACGGCACCGGCACGCTGCCGAGCGACGGGAAGTTCGACGGCTACGGCCAGTGGATCCCGCTCGTGGTCAACGGCCGCAGCAAGGTCTCCGGGATGAGCGTCGAGGAGGTGCTCGTCTACACCCGCCTGGCCGCGGACAAGGCCGGCGCCACCAAGATGGACCGCTGCGAGGACGTCGAGCCCTCGCCGAAGACCGGCAAGGTGTACGTCGCCTGCACCAACAACTCCCAGCGCGGCACCACCGGCAAGGCCGGTGTGGACGAGGCCAACCCGCGCAACACCAACCGCGACGGCCACGTCATCGAGATCACCGAGGACGACGGCGACCACACCTCGCGCGTCTTCCGGTGGAACCTCATGATCGTCGCCGGTGACCCGGCGACCAACGCGTCCACCTACTTCGCGGGCTACCCGAAGGACAAGGTCTCCCCGGTCTCCTGCCCGGACAACCTGGCCTTCGACTCCGAGGGCAACCTGTGGATCTCGACCGATGGCCAGCCGAGCTCGATCCAGAAGAACGACGGGCTGTTCAAGGTCCCGCTCGAGGGTCGCGAGCGCGGCCACGTCCAGCAGTTCCTCTCGGTGCCCCGCGACGCCGAGACCTGCGGCCCGGTCATCCACGACCGCGACGGCTCGGTCTTCGTCGCCGTCCAGCACCCGGGCGAGGAGGGCACCTGGGACGCGCAGAACTCCCTGTTCCCCGACTACGTCGAGGGCGCTGCCGGTGAGGGCGAGTTCGCCGGTCCGCGGCCGTCCGTGGTGCAGGTGCGCAAGGCCTGATCGTCACACCAGCCCCAGGAATACCCGGTTGACCGGGTATTCCTGGGGCTGAAGGGTGTTTCAGTGCCCGTCAAGTCCAGGATTCCCCGGTCGACCGGGTATCCAGTGAGCTCACCAGCCCGCGTACGCCCCGGTGAGCTCGACCGTGCCGCCGGGGGTCGCGGTGACCTCACCGGCGGCCCAGGCGCGGATGTCGTAGCCAGCGAGGATGCGGACGGCCTCGTCGACGTCCTCGGGATCGATCAGCGCGACCATGCCGACGCCGCAGTTGAGGGTCATCTCCAGGTCCTCCAGGGCCACGTCGCCGGTGCGGCGGACGAGGTCGAAGACCGGCGCCGGGGTCCAGGTGGTGCGGTCGATGCGCGCGGAGAGCTCGGCGGGCATGACCCGCTCCAGGTTGGCCGCAAGGCCGCCGCCGGTGACGTGGGACATGGCGTGGGTCCTGGTGCCGCGGGCCAGCTCGAGGCAGGCCTTGGCGTAGACGCGGGTCGGGGTGAGGAGCTCCTCACCGAGCGTACGGCCGAACTCGGAGACCTGCGCGTCGAGCGTGTAGGCGCCGGAGTTGAGCAGCACGTGGCGCACGAGGGAGAAGCCGTTGGAGTGGAGGCCGGAGGCCTCCATGGCGAGGACGACGTCGCCCGGCTTCACCAGGTTGGCGCCGAGCAGGTTGTCGGCCTCGACGACACCCGTGGCCGCGCCGGCCACGTCGTACTCGTCGGCCGCCAGCAGGCCCGGGTGCTCGGCTGTCTCGCCGCCGACCAGCGCGCAGCCGGCCTCGACACAGGCCTCCGCGATGCCCTTGACGATCGCGGCGACCCGCTCGGGGATGACCTTGCCGGTGGCGATGTAGTCGGTCATGAACAGCGGCTCGGCGCCGCAGACGACCAGGTCGTCGACGACCATGCCGACCAGGTCGAAGCCGATCGTGTCGTGCTTGTCCAGCGCCTGCGCGATCGCGACCTTGGTGCCGACACCGTCGGTGGAGGTGGCCAGCAGCGGACGCTCGTAGCCCTTCAGGGCCGAGGCGTCGAAGAGGCCGGCGAAGCCACCGACCCCACCGAGCACCTCGGGGCGCCGGGACTTCTCGATCCAGACCTTCATCAGATCCACGGCGCGGTCACCGGCGTGGATGTCGACACCTGCTGCGGCGTACGCGTTGGTCGGCTCGGTCTGGCTCACTGATGGATCTCCGATCACGGGTTGTTCAGGACCGGAAGGGCCTTGCCCTCGGTCGGGGACTGCAACGAGACCTCGAGGAGGTGCTTGCCGAGCATGCTCTGGTCGGGCAGCTCCACGGGGTATTCACCGGTGAAGCAGGCGGTGCACAGCGTCGAGCGCTCCTGGCGGGTCGCCGAGATCATCCCGTCGAGCGAGATGTAGCCCAGCGAGTCGGCACCCACGGAGGCGGCGATCTCCTCGACGGAGAGGCCGTTGGCGATCAGCTCGGCGCGGGTGGCGAAGTCGATGCCGTAGAAGCACGGCCACTTGACCGGCGGCGACGAGATCCGGACGTGGACCTCCAGGGCGCCGGCCTCGCGCAGCATCCGCACCTGGGCACGCTGGGTGTTGCCGCGCACGATCGAGTCGTCGACCACGACGACCTTCTTGCCGCGCACCATGTGCTCGAGCACGTTGAGCTTGAGCCGGATACCGAGCTGGCGCAGGGTCTGCGAGGGCTGGATGAAGGTGCGCCCCACATAGCCGTTCTTCACGAACGCCTGCCCGAACGGCAGGCCGCTCTCCAGGGCGTAGCCGGTCGCGGCCGGGATGCCGGACTCGGGCACCGGGATGACCAGGTCGGCGTCGACCGGGAACTCCCGGGCCAGCTCGCGGCCCATCTCGACGCGGGACTCGTGGACGTTGCGGCCGGCGATGTTCGCGTCGGGGCGAGCCAGGTAGACGTACTCGAAGACGCAGCCCTTGCGGTCGGCCTCGGCGAACCGCACCGAGCGCAGACCGGACTCGTCGATGATGATCATCTCGCCGGGCTCGACCTCGCGGACGACGCTCGCGCCGACGGTGGCCAGCGCGGCGTCCTCGGAGGCGATCACCCAGCCGCGGTCGAGACGGCCCAGCACCAGCGGACGGATCCCCTGCGGATCACGCGCGGCGAACAGGGTGTCCTCGTTCATCCACACCAGCGAGAAGGCGCCCCGGATCGTCGGCAGCACCTCCAGCGCGCGCGCCTCCAGCGAGGAGTCGGGGTGGTAGGCGAGCAGCTCGGTCAGCAGCGAGGTGTCGTTGGTCGACACCGGGGCGTGGCGGCCCTCGGAGTGCTCGGGCAGCGCCTCGACGGCGGTCCGCATCTCGGAGACGTTGATCAGGTTGCCGTTGTGGCCCAGCGCGACGGAGCCGTCCGGCGTGGGCTTGAAGATCGGCTGCGCGTTCTCCCACACCGAGGCACCGGTGGTGGAGTAGCGGGCGTGGCCGATGGCGACGTGGCCCTTGAGCGACTCGAGGGTCGGCTCGTCGAAGACCTGCGAGACCAGGCCCATGTCCTTGTAGACGAGGATCTGGCGTCCGTTGCTGACCGCGATGCCCGCCGACTCCTGGCCACGGTGCTGCAGCGCGTACAGGCCGAAGTACGTCAGCTTCGCGACGTCCTCGCCCGGCGCCCACACACCGAAGACGCCGCAGTGGTCCTGAGGACCCTGGTCGTGGGGGTCGAGGGCGGCGGTGAGCCGGCCGTCGCCACCCTTGCGTCGGGACACGTGCCTACCTGAGCTGGTGAGGTTGACCACGGCATCGAGTGTAAGGCCGCACTCTGGCGATCAACGAACCCTTGACCGTCCTGTAAGAGTGGTCACATGAACGTCTCGGGATCATGATTGCAAAGAACTCTCCACGTCTGCCCTACCGCCCGGGACGCTCTTCCCGGATAATCGCCCCGATGACTTCTTCTGCGCCCCCGCCCGCCGGTGGTCACCGACTGACGGTGCCACCGGGATTCGCCCCACCACCGTTGGGCGGGAAACGCGCCAGGAGCGACCTCACCACGACGATGACGACGATCACCACCGATCTCGCCGAGCTCGGGGGGCTGCTCACCCCTGGCGAGGACCTCTCCGACCTCCAGCTGATCGCCGACAGCCTGACCGCCCTGGCGGGCTTCGAGATGGCCACGATCAGCGTCGCCCGGGCCGACGGCCACCTCCACATGGTGGTGGTCTCCGGCCAGGAGTCCGCCCGCGCCGACCTGCTGGGCACCGTCACCCCGATCGAGCGGCTGGAGGCCGAGCTCGCCCGTGCCGACGACTGGGGCATCTTCAAGTTCGTCCCGGCGGAGCGGCTGGACCCGACCGCTGATGTGTACGGCTGGATCCCGACGATGAAGCCGAGCAACGCTGCCGGCGCCTGGAACCCGCTCGACCTGCTGGTCGCGCCGCTGCGTGACGACGCCGGCAAGCTCCGCGGGACCCTGATCGTCGACGTACCCACCGACGGGCTGCGCCCCAACCGGGAGAAGCGCGCCGTGCTCGGTCGCCACGCGGTGCAGGCGCAGCGCGCGATCCTGCTCGCCCTGGAGCGCGAGGAGCTCTCCGAGCAGGTACGCCTCGCGGAGGCCGCCCGCGACGTGATCCGCCGCGCCGGGCGCGAGCTGGACCCCGACGAGATCCTCAACTCGCTGAGCACCGGGCTGGTCGACGTCCTCGACCTGACCGACTTCTGGCTCCACATGTCCAAGCCAGGTGGCCGGGGCATCCGCACCAAGGTCTACCGGGAGGACTTCAAGCTCCCGATCGGTGACCTCACCAGCCCGTTCATGGTCGACTACGGGCAATACCTGTGGGACCAGCGCAGCATCACCGTCCAGACCCCTGACGGCGCCGAGCGACTGCCCCACCCCGACCCGGAGGCGCAGCAGCGGATCACCGAGTGGATCCGCTACTACAAGGTCGGCTCGATCGTCGGGGTCCCGATCGGCTCCGGCCAGACGTGGTACGGCGCGATGCTCCTCGGCCGCGGTCCCGACAAGCCGCACTGGAGCGAGCTCGAGCTGATCACGGCCGCCGACCTCGGGCGCGACTTCGGTCGTGTGGTCCACAACTCCCGGGCCTACCTGCGTCAGAAGGCGGCGGTCGACTCCCTGCGCGAGCTCGAGGCCCACAAGAGCCGGCTGATCGCGACGGTCGCCCACGAGCTGAAGAACCCGCTGTCCGCGTTCCGGTGGAACATCGAGTCGCTGCCCTACGCGGAGTCCGAGGAGGAGTACGCCGAGGTCCTGACCGCGCTCACCCGCAACCGCGACCGCACCGAGAAGATCGTGGCCGACCTCGCGATGCTGTCGAAGGTCTCCGACCCGGACCACCTGCCGACCACGGTGCCGATCCAGGTCGCGCGCGTGCTCGAGGAGATCCACGACCAGCTCAGCGCCGAGATGCCCACCAGCGACGCCCACGAGCTCGTCTTCGAGATGCCCTCCGACGACGTCTACGTGACCCTGGCTCCTGGCGACCTGGACCGGGTCGTGATCAACCTGGTGACCAACGCGATCAAGTACAGCCCCGAGGGCGGTCAGGTCATCGTGAGCACGCGCACCAGCCCGGGCTGGTTCGAGCTCCGGGTGACCGACCACGGTCTCGGGATCTCACCGGAGGATCAGGACCGCCTCTTCACCGAGTTCTTCCGTTCGACCAACCCCACAGCGCTCAAACAGCCGGGCACCGGGCTCGGTCTGACCATCGTGTCGCGGATCGTCAGCCGTCGTGGCGGACTGATATCGGTCGACTCCACCCCTGGCGTGGGAAGCACATTCCGTGTGACGCTGCCCGTTGTTTAACCTTACGCCCCGGGAACGGGTTGCATTTTCATCTCGGCGGAGAACTCATGACCAGTACGCCCTCAGAGGGTCCGGACGCGCCAGACGGCGCCTCCGAGGCGTACCCGACCCCGGATCCCGGTCTGCAGCTGATCGCGGAGGGCGTCACCGAGCTGGTCGGCTTCGGCGCCGCGGTCATCAACATCCGGCGAGGTGACGAGTTCGAGATAGTCGCCGCCTACGGTGACGAGACCGGCCACACGGTCGAGGGCGAGATGACCGTCGCCGAGATGCTCGGCACCCGGTTCCCGGTCTCGGTCGTCACCGACCTGCTGGACATGTCCGAGGACTGGGGCGACATCAAGTTCGTCCCGCACGAGAAGAACACCATCGGTGAGGCGGAGGGCTACTGGGTCCCCGACACCGACGAAGACATCCTCAAGGACCCGCAGGACTGGCACCGGCTCGACGAGCTCCTGGCACCCTTCTACGACGAGAACGGCGAGCTCGTCGGCGTACTGTCGATCGATCGCCCCACCAACGGCCGCCGGCCCGGCCGGCGGCAGCAGCGGATCCTCAACCGGTTCGCCCGCCAGGCCCGGCGGGCGGTGCTGCTGTCGTTGGAGCGCGAATACCTCGAGGAGCGGGCCAACAATCTGATCGAGGCCCAGAGCTTCCTGCGCGAGGCCAACTCCCAGCTCGGTCTCACCGGGGTGCTCGAGGCGACCCAGGAGGCGATGAGCCGAGGCCTCGACGCCGACGGTCTCTACGTGCAGGCCCAGGACGGGGAGGGCGGATCCGTCGTCTACTCCTCACCCGGGCTCGGCTGGAACGCCGGCGACACCAACAACATCGCCGCTGGGCAGGCCTACCAGGCAACCCGGCTGTGGAACGAGGGCCAGCACGCCATCGTGAACCGCGACCTGCTCCTCCACGCTCTGCACCACGGCGATGCCGAGCGGAAGATGTTCGCGAGGATCGGCATCGAGTTCCTCGACACGGTCGGGGCCGACTCGCTCCTGGTCGTTCCGATCGGGGTGGAGACGACGGCGCTGGGTCACCTCGTGCTGGTGCGCGGCTCGGGCAGGCCGCGCTGGACCGACGCCGAGGGGCGCCTCGCGATGGAGTTCGGCCGCGACTTCGGTCGCATCGTGCTGACCTCCAACGCCTACACCCAGGAGCGAGACCTCGCCCAGCGCCTCGCCACCGCCGACAAGGTCCACAGCCGGCTCATCGAGTCCGTCGCCCAGGAGCTGCACAACCCGCTCACCGCGCTCACCACCGGCATCGACGCCATGCGCCACGAGGACCGCGGCTCGACCACCTGGTTCCAGCAGGTCGGCAACCTGATCAGCCGGTCCGACCAGCTGGTCTCGATGGTCGACGACCTGCTCCTGTTCTCCCGCTTCTCCGACCCCTCGTCGCGGCCCACCCTGACCTACGTCGACCTGGCACCTCTCCTGCGCGAGATCTTCGAGCAGAGGACGTACGAGTCGGAGAAGCGTGGCATCGAGGTGAGCATCGACGTGCCCTCCCACCCCGTCCAGGTCCTGTGCGACCGCAGCGAGATCAAGGCGGCGATCCTGCGCCTGGTCGACAACGCCCTGGTCTACACCCACCGCGGCGGCCACGTGCGCCTCTACATCGTGGAGAGCGCGAGCGAGGCGGCGATCTCGGTGACCGACAACGGCGTCGGCATCCCCGCGGCCGAGCAGCTGCAGGTCTTCACCGAGTTCTACCGCGGGACCAGCCAGGCGATCGGCGGCCGGAAGGGCGTCGGGCTCGGGCTCAGCATCGTCGACCGGGTCGCCCGCCGCCACGACGGCCGCGTCACGCTGCGCTCGGAGCCCGGCACCGGCACCCGCGTCTCGCTGGTCCTTCCGCTGGCCAACGACGCGACCTCGTTTGGTTAACCGAACGTCACAATTGGGTCGAGACGACCGTCTACGCCTGCACAGAGCGGGTGTTTCGTGCAACACTCCGTGGTGCCCAGGTCCTCAGGACTGCCACGCCGTTGCAACACCCGCCCTGACCGACCTACCTGAGAGCAAGGATGCCCCCACCACAGTCAGTCGATGCCCTCGACGTGCCGCCGAGCACGCCGAGCAGGACGTCGCTGTCGGTGGTCGATCCTGCTCTCCAGATGATCGCCGAGGGCATCTGCGAGCTGCTCGGCTTCGGCATCGCCGCGATCAACGTGGTCCGTGGCGACGAGCTCGAGGTGGTCGCCGTCCACGGCTTCATCAGCGGCCTGAACGCCCATGGCCGGCGCGAGACGGCCGAGGAGATCCTCGGCACCCGGTGGGCTCTCTCCGACCTTCGAGACAACCTCTCCCGCGGCGAGAACTGGGGCGCTTGGCGCTTCGTCCCCCAGGAGCGGGTGAACCTTCACGAGGGCAGCTGGGTCTCCACCACCAACATGATCGACGCCGCCGACGCCTGGCACCCCCACGACATGCTGATCGCACCGATCCTCGGTGACGACGGCTCCATCCAGGGCTGTCTCTCCGTCGACATGCCGGTCAGCGGCCGGCGACCCGACTTCACCCAGCGTCGAGTGCTCAACCGGTTCGCGAAGCGTGCCCAGCGGGTCGTGCTCGGCTACCTCGAGCGCGAGCGTCTCTACGAGCGCGCCGCGAACCTGGAGACCGCCAAGGAGTTCCTGCGCGACGCCAGCTCCAAGCTCAGCCTCGCCGACGTGATCGACGCCAGCCATGACGCGCTCATCCGAGGCCTCGGCGCCGACGGGATCTGGATGGCGACGAAGGGCCCCCGCCGAGCGATGGTCGTGCACGCGACCCCGGGCCTCGACTGGGAACCCGACCCCGGCCTGGCCGCGCTCACCTCGAGGAACACGTCCCGCTACTGGGCCGAGGGCACCTACTCGATCCTGTGCCGCGACCGGATCACCGACTCCGCGGAGTGGAACGAGCAGGCCGCTGTCGTCGACAGGTTCTTCGAGACCCTCGGGGCAGCGAGCGCTCTGGTGGTTCCGGTCGGCGCCGACCACGAGTGGCTCGGCCACATCGTCCTGCTCCGCTCCCCCGGCCGACCCACCTGGACCGACGCCGAGGGCAGGCTGGCGATGGAGCTGGGCCGCGACTTCGGCCGCATCGTGCTCACCGCCAACGCCTACACCCAGGAGCGCGACCTCGCCCAGCACCTCGCCGACGCCGACCGCGAGCGCAACCAGCTGATCGAGGCTGTCGCCCGCGAGCTCCGGATCCCGGTGAACGCGCTCGGCACGTCGCTGAACGCGCTGAGCGCCGAGCAGCCCAACACCCTGCCGTGGATCGTGCAGGTGGAGACGCTCACCGTACGCAGCGCCCAGATCGAGGGCATCGTCAGCGACCTGCTGCTGCTCTCCCGGATCCGCGACCCAGCCAACGCTCCCGGCGAGACCACCATCGAGGTCTCCGAGATGCTCGACGACGTCCTCGACGAGCTCGATCCCGACGCCGCCCAGAAGGACATCGAGTGTGTCCTGACGACCCCGACCGGTCCTGCGTACGTCGTCGGTGACCCTCGCGAGCTGCGGGCCGCCTTCCTCCACCTGGTGAAGAACGCGCTGACCTACAGCTACCGCGGATCGCGGGTGCAGGTGATGCTCTACAGCGCCGGCAGCGAGGTCACGATCATCGTCGCCGACGCCGGTGTCGGCATCGCCTACGAGGAGCAGTCCGAGGTCTACAAACCGTTCTACCGAGGCTCCAACTCCGCGCTCGGTGGTTCGCGCGGAGCTGGGCTCGGGCTGACGTTGGTCGATCAGATCACCAGCCGCCACCACGGGTTGGTCGAGCTCGACTCCCGCCCCGGAGAGGGCACCCGGGTGGCGCTGACGCTGCCTGGTGTGTCCTAGGACGCGCCCAGCTTCTGGAGCAGCAGCGCCTCGGCGACGACGACCCGGCGGAACTCGGCGAGGTGAAGGCCCTCGTTGGCACCGTGGGCTCGGGTGTCGGGGTCCTCGACGCCCGTGACCAGCACGCTGGCCTGCGGGAACGCCTCGAGGAACTCCGCGATGAACGGGATCGAGCCGCCCACACCCATGTCGATCGGCGCGGTGCCGTCCCAGGCCTCGGTGAAGGCGGAGCGGGCCGCGTCGTAGGCCGGGCCGGTCGCGTCCAGGGCGATCGGCTCACCGGTGTCGACGACCTTGGTGGTCAGCTCGGCGCCCCACGGGACGTGCTTCTCCAGGTGCTTGGTGAGCGCGGCGACGGCGTTCTCGCCGGAGTCGCCGGGCGCGATCCGGATGGTGACCTTGGCGCGCGCGCTCGGGGACAGCGTGTTCGAGGCGCCGTCCACCTTGGGGGCGTCCAGTCCGGTGATGGTGATCGCCGGCTGCGTCCACATCCGCTCGACCGCGCTGCCCTTGCCGACCCACTGCAGGCCGGCGATGGCCCCGGACTCGGCACGGAGCCGCTCCTCGGGGTAGTCGACGTCGGCCGCCGGACCGGAGACGAGCCCCTCGACCGCGGGAGCGCCGTCCTCGTCCCAGAGGGTGTTGAGGAGGCGTACGAGAGCCATGATCGCGTCGGGGGCCAGACCGCCCCACATGCCGGAGTGGACCGCGTGGCCCAGGGTGCGGAGCTCGACGTCGACGCGGATGAGGCCGCGCAGCGACGTGGTCAGCGCAGGGACGCCGATGTCCCAGTTGCCGGAGTCGGCGATGACGATGACGTCGGCCTTCAGCTTGTCCTGGTACTTGCCGAGCAGCTCGGGCAGGGTCGCGGAGGCGACCTCCTCCTCGCCCTCGATGAACAGCCGAACGGTGACCGGGAGCTCACCGTTCTCGTCGAGGCTGGCGAGGGCGCGGATGGCGCCGATGTGGGCAGCGATGCCCGCCTTGTCGTCGGCCGCTCCGCGCCCGTAGAGGCGGTCGCCCACCTCGGTCGGCTCGAACGGCGGGGTGTCCCAGTCGGCGTGGTCGTTCTCGGGCTGGACGTCGTGGTGGGCGTAGAGCAGCACCGTCGGGGCGCCCTCGGGACCCTTCTTCTCACCGACGATCGCCGGCGGGGCGCCGTCGAAGGCGCGCACGATCTCCACCTCGAAGCCCTCGGCCGCGAAGAGGTCACGCGTCTTCTCCGCGCTCTTCTCGACCTCGCTCAGGCGCTCCGGATCGGCGCTCACGGACTCGATCCGCACCAGGTCCTCGAGGTCCTTGCGGATCCCGGGGAAGAGCTCGTCTACACGGGTCTTGATGTCTTCGGTGGAGAGGGTCATAGGGTGAGATTACAAGGGCAGATAAGGAGACAGGTCGGTGCGTTCTCCCGACGCCCTCACGTGGGCCTGGTCGACGGCATCGGACCAGGTCATCACCCCGGTGGCGAGGGCGATCCAGGTGAGCGCATCGGTCTCGATCACCGCCGGCGGGGTGCCCCGGGTGTGCCGGACGCCTTCGACGCACTGCACCGCGGCGTACGGCGGGACCCGCACCTCGACGCTCCTGCCCGGTGCACGCTGCTCGAGCACGGCGAGGAAGTGCTTGGTGAGGAGCCGTAGATCGGCCTTGGCGGACTCCCCGGCGCGTACGCGACCGAGAGCGTCGGCCACGTCGGCAGCTGCCGCGGGCTTGAGTCGGGCTGGCACCTGGACAGCCTATCTACGCCAGTTGGCCGCGGTGGCGGCGCGCGACCACTACGCTCCGTGAGGTGGGACTGGAGAGACTCGAGTCGGCGATGGTGTTGACGACCGTCGAGACCCTGCACGGGCGGATCGCGGCGCGCTTCCCCGACCGTGGCCTGGTGAAGGTCGCCGAGGAGCTGGCGGGCCTGATCCGGGAGTCCGCCGGAGTGGGCGACCGGCTCCGGCAGCGGCTGGTGTGGACCCGCGCGGTCTCTCGTACGCTGATCGTCGCCGTCCTCGCGCTGACGTTGGTCGCCATCATCTGGGCCCTCGCGACGGCGTTCGGCGACGAGACGCTCACCGGCGTCCAGTGGCTGCCGCTGATGGAGAGCACTGTCAACGACCTCATCTTCGCCGCGGTCGCGATCTTCTTCCTCTACACGATCCCGGAGCGGCTGCTGCGGTCGCGCGCGCTGAGGCTGCTGCACCGGCTGCGCTCGCTGGCCCACATCATCGACATGCACCAGCTCACCAAGGACCCCGAGCGGCTGCGTACGGGGTTCAAGGAGACCTCGGCCAGCGTCAAGCTCACCCTCGACGCCGACCAGCTGATCCACTACCTCGAGTACTGCTCCGAGCTGCTCAGCCTCGTCGGCAAGACGGCCGCACTGTGTGCCGAGGACTCCCAGGACAACGTCGTCCTGGACACGGTGAGCACGGTCGAGGGCCTGACCGTCGACCTCTCCCGCAAGATCTGGCAGAAGATCCAGGTCGTGGGCGAGCTGCGCGAGGACCAGTCGTCGACTTCTGTTTAGTCTCAGGTTCATGAGTTCACGGATGGACTGGTCGATCCTCGCGGTCGACACCGGCTCCGGCAAGACCCTCGTCGAGTCCGAGCCGGACCGGCTGCTGCCGACCGCCAGCGTGGGCAAGATCTTCCTGCTGCATCATCTCGCCGAGCTGCTCGACGAGGACCCGTCCCTCGGGCAGCTGATGCTGCGGAAGGACGGCACGGTTCCCGTGGCCGACAGCGGGCTGTGGCAGCACCTCGACGCTCCCGCGCTGACACTGAGCGACTGCGCCCGGCTGGTCGGAGCGGTCTCGGACAACCTGGCCACCAACGTGCTCCTCGACCATGTCGGTCTCGCCCGGGTACAGGCCGTCGCCTCGCGGCTCGCCCCGGGCGGGTCGATGCTGAACGACTGGGTCCGGGACGTACGGACGCCGGATCATCCGCCGATGCTCTCCATCGGCTGCGCCGCCGACTGGGTCTCCTACTTCCGTACGCCGCACCCCACCGTCCTGTCCTGGCTGGCACCATCCGTCGACCTGTCGATGGTCTCCTCGGCCTTCGGCCTGGACCCACTGGCCCACACCGAACCTCTCCGTTCCGATCTGGCAGACGGCCTCCAGGTGTGGAGCAAGACCGGCAGCGACGACGGCGTCCGCGCCGAGGTCGGGCTGCTCGACGTGGGTGAGCGGCAGGCGGCGTACGCGGTCATCTGCCGTTTCGAGGGCGATGTCGTCCCGGTGCTGGGGCAGATGCGTGCCTACGGAACGCTGCTCCTGGATGCGTTGCAGGACGGCTAGGATCCAGACTTCGGACCGGCCAGTAGGAGCACAGTTGTTCAGCATCGACCTCGGGAACGGCGCGGAGATGGTCCTGCGCGACCGATCGACCGACTTCGCCGTCCACCAGCTCATCAACGCCAACCTGGACCACCTGCGCGAGTGGGAGCCGTGGGCACATGCCGATCAGTCCATGATCAGCATCTCAAGCTTCGGCACCTATCTGCTCACCCAGTGGGTCAAGGGCGAGGCGATCCCGTGCGTGATCCGCCAGGACGGTCAGGTGGCCGGTGCCACGACCGCGCGGATCAACCTCTACGAGAAGTCGGCCACGATCGGCTACTGGCTGGGCGAGGCCTACGAAGGCCGTGGCCTCGTCACCCGCGCCGTCTCGGCGCTGCTCGACACGCTCTTCGACGAGTACGACATCGCCCGGGCGATCATCGACACCTCGGTCCACAACAAGCGCAGCCGTGCGGTCGCCGAGCGACTGGGGTTCACCCACGAGGGCACCATGCGCGGCGCGCAGGCCTACCCGGGCGAGCGTCGGGACCTGGTGGTCTACGGGCTGCTGCGCGAGGAGTGGCTAGCGCGCTCCGGCAGCTGAACGGACGAACCGCTCCCCCGCCTGCTTGACCAGCTCGGCCAGCTCGGCCGGCTGCTCGACCGTGAACTCGGCCTCGACCCCGGCGAGGATCATCATCGGCCAGCCCAGGTCGTCGGCCTGCATCCGCAGCCGGCAGCCGCCCTCGGCGGCCTCGACCTGGCCCCAGCGTCCCACCCGCCGCGAGACCAGGTCGGGCTCGACCCGGAAGTGGATGCAGATGTCATGGGCCGCGGGGCGGGACCGGATCCCCGCCTGCACGTAGGTCGCCGCATCGCCGCCGGGGATCTCCCGTGGACGGAACGTCTGACCGGTGGTCGTCGGGTCGCTGATCCGGTCGACGCGGAACGAACGCCAGTCATGGCGGACGCGGTCGTAGGCGAGGAGGTACCAGCGGTTGCCGATGGTGACCAGCCGGTGCGGCTCGACGCGGCGCTGGGTCGGCTCCGACTCGGGCGCCCGGTAGGTGAAGGAGAGCGCCTCGTCGTCACGGCAGGCCTGCGCCAGGACACCGAGCACACCGGCGTCCAGCGGCACCCGGCCTCCCCAGGGGAGCGAGTCGGTCTGCGAGGTGACCGCGTCCATCCGCCGGCGCAGGCGGGGCGGCATCAGTGCGACGACCTTACCCAGCGCCTGGGCGGAGGTGTCGCCCATCCCGGCGACCAGGCCGGCCGCCGCGGTGCGCAGCCCGACCGCGATCGCGACCGCCTCCTCGTCGTCGAGCAGCAACGGCGGCAGCGCGTTGCCGGCCCGGAGCTGGTAGCCGCCGGCCACCCCACGGGTGGCATCGACGTCGTAGCCGAGATCGCGCAGCCGCTCGATGTCGCGACGCAGCGTACGCTCGCTGACCTCGAGGCGTACGGACAGCTCCGTGCCGGGCCAGAAACGGTGGGTCTGCAGCAGCGACAACAGCTGCAGCATCCGGGCGCTCGTGCTCATGATCTCGACGATAGACGCCATTGCGGCCAGCTCATGACCTGATTCCCAAGGAACGAGCCGGCCCGAGATCGCGCGACGGTCGGCTCGCCCCCTCCTCGAGCCGACCGTCGTCGCGCTACCTCCCTCTTACCCACTCACCGGACTTCTAAACCGGATCTCGCAAAGAATTTTCAAAAGCGGACAGAAACTGGCCGGATGACCTCAGATGCTGGAGTCATGACGAACCACACCAACCAGCGGCCGGTGATCCGCACCGAGGCTCTGACCAGGCACTTCACCCGCGGAAAGAAGACCGTCGAGGCCGTACGCGGGCTCGACCTCGAGATCCACCAAGGCGAGCTCGTCGCCTTCCTCGGCCCGAACGGAGCCGGCAAGTCGACCACCCTGCGGATGCTGACCACTCTCATCCCGCCCACCTCCGGCACCGCCGAGGTCGCCGGACACGACGTCGTACGCTCGCGCGCGGCGGTCCGGCGCTCGATCGGCTACGTCGGCCAGGGCAACGCCGCGGCCTTCGTCCAGCGCGGTCGCGACGAGCTGATGTCCCAGGCCCGCGCCCACGGCATCCCGCGGACCGCCGCGAAGGCGCGCATCGACGAGCTGCTCTCCGCCTTCGACCTCCAGGAGTACGCCGACCGCCCGGTCCAGACGCTCAGCGGTGGCCAGCGGCGGCGTCTCGACATCGCGATCGGGCTGCTCAACCACCCCGAGGTGCTGTTCCTCGACGAGCCGTCGACCGGGCTCGACCCGCAGAACCGCGCCAACCTGCAGGAGCAGATCCGCCGGCTCCACGAGGACGGCACCACGATCGTCCTCACCACCCACTACCTGGAGGAGGCGGACGCGCTCGCCGGCCGGGTCATCGTCGTCGACCACGGCGTGGTGATCGCCGACGACACGGCCACCCGGCTCAAGGAGCGGCTCGGCGATCTGGTTCTCCTCGGCTTCGGCAGCGAGGCCGACGCCACCGCCGGCGCGGCCCGCGCCGAGTCGTTGCTGACCGGCCCGACGCTCGTCGAGCGCACCGGAACGCAGGTCTCGATCCGCACCCCGCGCGGTGCCGACAACGCCCCGGCGATGGCGATCGACCTGGCCGCTCACGGCACGCCGGCGATCCGGATGGAGGTCCACAGCCCCACCCTCGACGACGTCTTCCTCGACCTCACCGGCCGCAGCCTGCGCGAGTCGGCCGACTCCACCACCCAGACCGAAGGAGCAGCAGCATGACCACCCTCACCATTCCCGCCACCCAGGTCCGTCGGACGACCGAGCCGCTGAGCAGGCCGACCGGGTTCCTCACCGACACCTGGACCGTCCTGCTCCGCGAGCTCACGCCCAAGCTGCGCCAGCCCGCCTCCATGCTCTTCGCGATGGTGCAGCCGCTGGTCTTCCTGGGCCTCTTCGCACCGCTTCTGCCCGCCGTCGAGAACGGCAGCGCGTTGCAGTGGTTCGTGCCGGGCATCGTCGTGATGACCGCACTCATGGGCGCATCGATGACCGGCGCCGACCTGACCGCGGAGATCCGCTCCGGCTCCCACGAGCGGCTCCTGGTCTCACCCCTCTCCCGGCCGTCCCTGCTGGTCGGACGGGCCCTGAAGGAGGTCGTACCGGTGCTGTTCCAGGCGGCGGTCATCCTCGCCGTGGTCACCCCGTTCAGCTTCGACCTCCACCTCGGCGGGGTCCTGGTCGGCGCCGTCATCGTCTCGCTCTTCGCGATCGGGCTGGGCGCGTTCAGCTTCGCCCTGGCCACCGCCGCCAAGGAGCAGGACTGGATCTTCTGGACGGTGCAGCAGATGCTGATCTTCCCGCTGCTGCTCCTCTCCGGCGTCCTCCTCCCGCTCGACGGCGCACCCGGCTGGCTGAAGTTCCTCAGCGACATCAACCCGATGACGTACGTCGTGGAGGCGGAGCGGGCGCTCTTCGCCGGTGAGTTCCCCGTCGATGTCGTCGCCAGCGGCTTCGTCGCGGGCGCGGCCGTCGCGGTCGTGGGAGTCCTGGTCGGCGTACGGACCATGGAGCGGTCGAGCTGAACGGTCGAGCCGAAACCCCTTGACCTCAAGTTCACTTTAGCTTCCAGACTGGACGCATGACACCCGGATCCCGCACCGCCCCGAGCCCGACAACGATCGTGCTCACCGTCATCGCCGGCACGGTGATGATCCCGATCGACATCACGATCGTCGCGGTGGCGATCGCCCGTCTCTCCCAGGAGACGGGCGCTTCGCTACCCGTGATCCAATGGGTCGCCACGGGCTACACGCTCGCCCTCGCGACGGTCATCCCGGCCGCCGCGTGGGCGATCAGCCGGTTCGGCGCCCGCCAGGTCTTCCTGACCGCGATCGGCGTCTTCACCGTCGGCTCCGGCCTGGTCGCGGCCTCCTGGAACGTCGAGTCGCTGATCGCGTTCCGGGTGCTGCAGGGGCTCGGCGGCGGCTTCGTGATGCCGGCCGCGATGACCCTGACCCTGCGCTCGGCACCACCGGAGGAGCGCGGCCGGCTGATGGCCCTGATGGGCCTGCCCGTGCTGGTCGGCCCGGTCTTCGGGCCGGTGCTCGGCGGCTGGCTGCTCGACACCATGTCGTGGCGGTGGATGTTCCTGATCAACCTGCCGCTCGGCGTGCTCGGCCTCATCCTCGGGCTGCGCAACCTCCCTCGCCTGGACCGCGGGCCGAGCGCCCGCCTGGACGTACGCGGCCTGCTCCTGCTCCCTCCCGCGATGGCGCTCCTCGTCCTGGGCACCTCGTTCGCCGAGGGCACGCTCCTCGACGCCCAGGTGCTGGTGCCGATCGGGGCCGGGATCGTCCTGGTGGCGCTCTTCGTCCGGCATGCGCTCCGCGCCGCGGCCCCGCTCCTGGACATCCGGCTCCTCGGCCGTCGCCTGACCGGCGGCAGCGCCGCGCTGCTGGTCTGCTTCGCCGGCGGTTACTTCGGCTCGATGATCCTGGTACCTCTCTACTGGCAGGTCGTACGTGGCGAGTCCGCCACCACCGCGGGGCTGCTGATGGCTCCCGCCGGGATCGCGGCCGGGATCATGATCCAGATCTCCGGCCGGCTCATCGACCGCTTCCCGCCGCTGCCGGTGATCGGCTCCGGCATCGTGGTCTCCACCCTGGGCTTCGGCGCCCTCGCGCTCCAGCTGAGCGCCGACGCACCGATGCCGCTCCTGGCCATCACCCACGCGATCGCGACCGCGGGCGCCGGGTTCGTGTTGCTGCCGACGATGACCATCGCCACCCGCTACCTCGAGGACAGCGCCATCCCGGCCGGGTCCACGATGATCAACGTGATGAACCAGGTCGCCACCGCCCTGTGCACCGCCGGCGTCTCGGTGCTCCTGGCCGCGGCGCTCTCCGCGCGCCTGCCCGGACTGGGCGGCGACGGCGTCGGCGCACTCAGCACGGTGTCACCCGCCGAGCGCGCGGCCGTCGCCCCGTTGGCTGCCGAGGCTCTTCAGGTCGCCTTCTGGCTGCCGGTCACGATGATGGCGGCATCGGTGATCATCGCGTTCATCGTCTTCCGGCGTACGCCCTCTGCTCGGCCGGCTCCGGCCGACAGCATTCAGCCGGTGGCCGCGGCGGTCGCCGAGTAGGCGCCTACCACCGGCGGTGGCCGCCCGGATACGGGTTGGGGTGGCCCGGGACGGGAGGGCCTGGGACAGGAGGGCCCGGCACAGGGCGGCCGGGGTAGCCGGGGTAGCCGGGGTAGCCGGGGTAGCCGGAGCCGGGATGACCGGAGTGGGGGCGAGCCGGCTGGACCGGGCCCCGGTGGAGCGGGCCGCCGGGGTGAGGTCCGGCCGGCCGGACCGGGCGGGTGGCCTCGAGGTCGCGCCGGTGCCGGTCTCGGCGCCGGCGCCACGCGAGCAGGAAAGCGATGAGCAGCCCCAGCGCGGAGAGGCCGAGCACCGCGACGGCGATCTCGACGTACCCGATCCCGAACAGCCCGCTCGAGGCCGGGGTCGGACCGTCCGAGGCGTCGGTGAACGTCACCGGACCGGCTGTCTCCGAGTCGCCCTGAGGCAGGGCCGAGGCGGATTCCGACTCGGACGGTGAGGCCGAGGGCACCTTCGACGGTGATGCGGAGGCAGAAGGCGTACGCGACGGGGTCGGCGAGGCGGTCGCCGACTTCTTCGGCTTCGGGGCCTGACGAGGAGTCGGGTCCTTGGTCGACGCAGGGGCGGTCGGCGCCGGTGCGGCGGTGGCCTCCGGCTTCGCGGTCGGCCGCACGCCCGGCGGGTACTTCGCGAAGACCTGGACACCCCAGGTGGTGCCGTCGACCTCCACGAACGCGATCCCGATGTGGGTGTAGTCGCCCAGGATGTTGGCGCGGTGGCCGTCGGAGTTCATCCAGCCCCGGTGCATCTCGGCGCCGGTCGGGTAGCCCATGGCGACGTTCTCCCCGATGCCCTGCCACCCCTCCGGGACCTGCTCGGCGAGGTCGGGGTTGTGCGAGAGCTCGCCGTCGGCGGCGATCTTGTAGGCCCATCTGCGCGCGAGGCCGTCGAGCGCGGAGTCGCGCGTGAGCGGGTCCAGACCGGCGTCGGCCCGCGCGGCGTTGGCCAGCCGCTTGATCGTGCCACCCTCCCCCGCGGACGCCGGACCAGCGCCGAGAAGCAGCGCGGCGGCCGCCAGCAGCAGGACGAGGACAGAGGACACGGGGCGATGCAGGTGGGGGGACATCCCCGCCAGGGTATCGACCTTTACTCTGGGACGCTGCGCTCGAGGTGGCGCTCGATGTGGGCGGCGATCCCGGCCATCAGCAGACTCTGCCCGAAGGCGGACGGGTCGTCGGAGTCGGATCCCTCACCGGGCCCGGCAGGCCGCCAGGTGGCCATCGACTCCATCAGACTCGGAAAGCGCTCCGGATCCGCGTACGTCACGAGCATCTGCTCGAACGAGGCATAGGGGTTCTCCGCGAGCCGCGCGGTCTCGACCTCGATCCGCGCCTCGCCCAGGGCGTACTGCGAGATGATGCCCAGGATCGCCATCTTCTCCTCCGGGGGCAGCGACACCTCCCGGAGGTAGTAGAAGCCGAGGTCGATCCAGGCCAGGCGGTTCGGCCCGGGGAGCGACGCCCCGAGCGGCAGGTCCAGGAACCAGGGCTTGCTGAGCGACAGGTCGACCTGGGCACGCATCCAGGCCGCCAGGCCTTCTCGCCAGCCCAGGTCGCGGGACGGCTCGCGCAACTCTGCACTGAGGCGGTCGGCGAGCAGGATGAGCAGCTCGTCCTTGTTCTTCACGTGCCGATAGAGCGCCATCGGAGAGCAGCCCAGTGCCTCGGCCACCCGGGCCATCGAGACGGCCGCAAGACCCTGCTCATCAGCGATGACGTAGGCAGCCTCGACGATCTGAGCGGCACTCAGCGCCGGCTTGGGGCCGCGCCGGCCGGCCGGAGGCTTGCCCCACAGACGAGGGATCAGGTCAGAACTCATCGCATCCATCATGCCCTGCTCCTCCCCGAAACCGGTTGACCGCCCAGCCGATCTGCGTAATCTATAAACAGTTAACGCCATACGCTATTAGATCGGACGGCTCATGAGCACATCGACACGACCTCTGGCGCGCCAATGGTGGGTCTTTCCGCTGGCTGCGGTGACGGTGATCTTCCTGGTGACGGCGCTGCCGCGATATGTCGGCCTGGACCCGTCGCGCTCGCTCGTCGAGACCGACCGCGGGCCGGCCTTCTATCCGGCGCTGGTGACGCACATCTTCTTCGGCTCGGTGATGCTCAGCTGCGGCGTGCTCCAGCTGTGGCCGTGGTTGCGCGCCAACCATCCGGCGGTGCACCGCTGGACCGGCCGCACCTACGTCGTCACCGCGATCCCGACGGGAGTGGCGGCGCTGGTCACCAGCCAGTTTCCCGTCGCCGGACCGTCCCAGCAGGTCGGCAACACACTCCTGGCCCTGCTGTTCCTGTTGTTCACCGTGCTCGGCTTCCGCGCCGCCCGGCAGCGACGCTTCAAGGACCACCGCGAGTGGATGTACCGCAGCTACGCGATGGCGTTCTCGATCGTGGCCAACCGCTTCTGGGGCATGGTGCTGATCATGATCTTCGTGCCTGAGGTCATGACCGGCGCCGACATCGGCACCGAGGACCCTACGCTCGCCGGCGCCGCCGCGGCCTCGGCATGGGTCAGCTGGGTCGTGAACCTGCTGATCGCCGAGTGGATCATCCACCGCAGGCCGCGGCGGCGGGCGAACCGTCAGGCCAGCGCGTCGCGCAGCGTCGAGCGCCAGACGCCGGTGAGCTCCTCGAGCGGGATCTCGACGGCGCCGCCGTCGTAGGAGATCGCGTAGGTGGAGCCGCCGGTCACGCCGAGCTGCGTCGCCGCGACCCCGTGGCGCTCGGCCAGCGAGGTGAGCCGCTCGACGTCGTCGGCCTTGATGGTGACGACCGCGCGGGCGACCGACTCCGAGAAGAGCGCGACGAACGGGTCGCCGGCGAGGGTGACCGAGACGCCGATTCCGGAGGACATCGCCGGCTCGGCCAGCGCCTGCATCAGGCCACCGTCGGAGAGGTCGTGGGCGGAGGTGACGAACCGCGCCTCCAGCAGCAGCTCGGCGAGCGCCTTCTCGGCGCCCAGGTTCACCTTAGGTGGCAGCCCACCGAGGTGACCGTGCACGACATGGGCCCACTCCGAGCCGGAGAGCTCCTCGTGGGTCTCACCGAGGAGCACCACGACCTCGTCGGCAGCCTGGAAGTCCGACGGCGTACGCGTGGTGACGTCCTCGATCACACCGAGCGTCGCGACCACCGGCGTGGGGTGGATGGCGACCTCGCCGGTCTGGTTGTAGAGGGAGACGTTGCCGCCGGTGACCGGGATGCCGAGCTCGAGGCAGGCGTCCTTCAGGCCGCGGGTGGCCTCGGCGAACTGCCACATCACGTCGGGGTCCTCGGGGGATCCGAAGTTGAGGCAGTCGGAGATGGCCAGCGGCTTGGCGCCGACGGAGGCGACGTTGCGGTAGGACTCCGACAGCGCCAGCTGGGCACCGGCGTAGGGGTCCAGCTTGGCGAAGCGGCCGTTGGCGTCGGTCGCGAGCGCGACGCCGAGGTTGGTCGACTCGTCGACGCGGATCATGCCGCCGTCGGAGGGCTGCGAGAGGACCGTGTTGCCCCGGACGTAGCGGTCGTACTGCTCGGTGATCCAGGACTTGTCGCACAGGTTCTCCGAGGCGACCAGCTTCAGGATGGTCTCGCGGAGCTCGTCGGCGGAGGCCGCGCGCGGGAGCTTCTCGGCCACGTCGGCCTGCAGCGCGTCCTGCCACGACGGGCGGGCGTAGGGACGCTCGTAGACCGGGCCGTCGTGGGCCACGGTGGTCGGGTCGACGTCGACGATGGTCTCGCCGTGCCAGTCGACGCGCAGCCGGCCCTCGCCGGTCACGGTGCCGATCACGGCCGCCTCGACGTCCCACTTGGCGCAGATGTCCATGAAGGTCGCCTCGTCCTCGGGCGCGATGACCGCCATCATCCGCTCCTGCGACTCGCTCATCAGGATCTCCTCCGGAGCGAGCGTCGAGTCGCGCAGCGGCACCCGCTCGAGGTGGACGTGCATGCCGCCGTCACCAGCGGCGGCGAGCTCGGAGGTGGCGCACGAGATGCCGGCCGCGCCGAAGTCCTGGATGCCGCGGACGATGCCCGCGGAGAAGAGCTCGAGGGTGCACTCGATCAGCAGCTTCTCCATGAACGGGTCGCCGACCTGGACGCTCGGCCGCTTGGCCGGACCGTCCTCGTCGAACTCCACCGACGCCAGGATCGAGGCGCCGCCGATGCCGTCGCCGCCGGTGCGCGCGCCGTACATGATCACCAGGTTGCCGGCGCCGGACGCCTTGGCCAGGTGCAGGTCCTCGTGACGGAGGACGCCGACGCAGAGCGCGTTGACCAGCGGGTTGCCGAGGTAGGAGGCATCGAAGACCGCCTCGCCGCCGATGTTGGGCAGGCCCAGGCAGTTGCCGTAGTGGCCGATGCCGGACACGATCCCGGGCAGCACCCGGTGGGTGTCCTCCTCGGACAGCGGGCCGAACCGCAGCGGGTCCATGACGGCGACCGGCCGGGCACCCATCGCGAGGATGTCGCGGACGATGCCGCCGACACCGGTCGCGGCGCCCTGGTGGGGCTCGACGTAGGAGGGGTGGTTGTGGGACTCGACCTTGAAGGTGACCGCATAGCCCTGGCCGACGTCGAGCACACCCGCGTTCTCACCGATGCCGGCGAGCATCTTGCCGGCCGGGGTCTCCTGCGGGATCTCGCCGAACTGCTTCAGGTGGACCTTGGAGGACTTGTAGGAGCAGTGCTCCGACCACATCACCGAGTACATCGCCAGCTCCGCGCCCGTCGGCCGGCGGCCGAGGATGCGCTTGATCTCGGCGTACTCGTCCTCCTTCAGGCCGAGCTCGGCCCAGGGCTGCTCGCGGTCGGGGTCACCGGCAGCGTGGTGCACGGTGTCCAGGAGCGGAAGATCGGACGCAACGGCAGCGGACGAAGTCTCGGTCACGGGCAGAAATCTACGTCAGAAGTGCCCAATCCCCCGAGTCGTCACCCTGGGCCCGATCATCTGGGCAGCCCGCGCCACTCCCGCAGGTCGCGGATCTCACCGAACTCCTCGAGCGCCTGCCGGGCGACCTCGCCGTCGGCGGCATAGGCGGCGACGCTCCAGCCGTGACCTTCCACCATCTCGGCGGTGATCCAGGAGGCCTCACCGTGCGGGGTGGGCAGCCGGCGCGGGCGCCAAGAGAGCGACATCGCGCCGTCGGGGCGCTGCTCGATCCTCGGGGTCGAGCCGGTGGCGGCGTACTTCCGGCGGCCGGCCTGCCAGTCGCTCGAGTAGGCGTAGTGGAGGTGGATCTCGCTGTCGCGCCAGGAGATCGAGCACTCCACGAAGAGGTCGCGCGGGCCGGTCTCGCCCCGGGCGCACTCGCCGCTCTCGGCCGCATCGGCGTAGCCGGGGAAGACCCACGTCATGCCGTCCACGCCGCGCGGGTCCGGGCATCGGGTCAGGGAGCCGGAGCCGTTGCCGTCCCAGCAGACGTAGGGCGTATTGACCCGCTTCGTGGTCGAGCTCACCTGGTCGGCGGCCACGAATGGTCCGGCCATCTCGCCGCCGTGCGCGACGTGGATGATCCCGGCGACCGTCAGCGCGAGCAGCACGGTGATCGCGAAGAGGACCGGCGTCACCCGATCACGTCGTCTCTGCACCGGCCCCAACCCCCTTTGCGGTCCGTTTCTTTACCAAGTTAACGCCGCGGCGCGGCTTTGGTTAGGGCAAATCAGCCGGGACGAACGTCCTGAGTCACGTCCACCGGCCGAGACCTCGGCCCGCGGGACGGATCGACGCCTAGTCTTCTATTCGTAGTTATTCAATAGAGAAAGGCAACACCGTGTCCTCCCCCAGCACGCTCAGCCGACGCAGCCTCCTGGCCACCGGGGCCGGCGCGATCGCCGCCACCGGTCTCGCCGTCCCCGCCAACGCCGCCGACGAAGCGCCCTTCCGGGCCCGCAAGCTCAACCGGCCCCGGCGCAAGCCCAACCTCCTGGTCATCCTGGGCGACGACCTCGGCTGGGCCGATCTGTCCGCCTACGGCTCCCCCGACATCGAGACGCCCCACCTGGACCGGCTCGCGGCCTCGGGCGTGCGGTTCACCGATGCGTACTCTGCCTCCTCGGTCTGCTCCCCCACCCGCTTCGGGCTCTACACCGGGCGCTATCCCGGTCGCCTCGCGGGCGGCCTGCCGGAGCCCATCTCGTCGCCGAACAAGCTGCACGGCATCCCGCTCGACCACCCGACACTGGCCTCGTTGCTCAAGGACCACGGCTACACGACGGCCCTGTTGGGCAAGTGGCACTGCGGCTATCTGCCCTGGTACAGCCCGACGCGGGTCGGCTGGGACGAGTTCTTCGGCAACTTCTCCGGCGGTCTCGACTACTTCTCGAAGCTCAACCACAACGGCGACCACGACCTCTACGAGGACGAGGTGGAGGTCGAGGACCTCCGCTACTACACCGAGATCGTCACCGAGAGGGCCGTCAGCTTCATCGAGCGCGACCACGAGGCCCCGTGGCTCCTGAACCTCAACTTCACCACCCCGCACTGGCCCTGGGAGGGACCCGAGGACAAGGCGGTGAGCGACGAGCTGACGGCCCGGATCGAGGGCGGCGAGAAGGGTGTCCTCTTCCACGACGACGGCGGCTCGCTGGCGACGTACAAGACCATGGTCGAGGACCTCGACCAGTCGATCGGCCAGGTCATCAAGGCCCTCGAGCGCACCGGCCAGCTGCGCGACACCGTCGTCTTCTTCGCCAGCGACAACGGCGGCGAGCGGTTCTCCAACGTGTGGCCGTTCACCGGCGCCAAGTCGGGGCTCAACGAGGGCGGCATCCGGGTGCCCACCATCCTGAGCTGGCCCGGCACCCTGCCCGGCCGGCAGGTCAGCGACGAGCCGGTGGTCACGACCGACTGGACCGCGACGTTCCTCGAGCTCGCCGGCGCGACCCCGTCGCCGGACCACCCGCTCGACGGCGCCAGCCTGGTCCCGTTCCTCTTCGGCGGCCGGCCGCGTGAGACCCAGGACCTCTTCTGGCGCATGCGCGGGCAGCGGGCGCTGCGCCGCGGGTCGCTCAAGTACCTTCAGCTCGACGGCACCGACCACCTCTACGACCTGAGCCAGGACGTACGCGAGCAGGCCGACCTGGCCCGAAAGCGGCCCGAGGACCTGGCGGAGCTGCGGGCGGCCTGGGAGAAGATCGACGACACCTTGCTGCCGTACTCCTGACGTACGCCTGCGCTGATGTCAGGTCAACCAAACGGCGCTGCCTGCGCGAGTCCACTGGTAACTGAGTGACGGTTGTGACTACCGTGACGAAATATGGGGGACTTCACCAGGCGCAGATACGTCAGACGGGCACTCGGCGCAAGCCTGATCTCCGGCGTCGTCGGGGTCGCGGGGCTGGCCGCACCCAGCCCCGCGGCTGCGAACCCGGTCACTCCGGGCAACTTCACCGGCTATGGTTTCGACCAGTGCCAGGCGCCGTCGCAGACGGCGATGGACCGCTGGTGGAAGCACTCCAACTTCAGCGCGGTCGGCATCTACATCGCCGGCAACTCGCGCGGCTGCCGCACCCAGACCAACCTGAGCGCCACGTGGGTGCGCAACCAGCAGGCCCGCGGGTGGCGGCTCCTGCCGATCACGCTCGGCCCGCAGGCGTCCTGCAACCCGCACTTCCCGCGCTACCGCGACGACCCACGGATCAGCGCAAACTCGACCAACCAGTACGCCACGGCGAAGCGCCAGGGCGTCAACCAGGCCAACGCGACCGTGGACGCGGCCAAGCGCTACGGCATCGCCGCCGGAAGCACGATGTTCTACGACCTCGAGGGTTTCGACATCGGCAACAAGCGCTGCCGTGAGTCGGCGATGTGGTTCGTCTCGGCCTGGAACCACCGGATCAAGGCACTCGGCTATCGACCGGGCATGTACTCGAGCGCGTCCTCCGGCATCAAGGCGATGTACGCCGTCTGGCACGCCCAGCCGCGCGGCTTCGTCTACCCCGCGGACCTGTGGATCGCCGACTGGGACGGCCGTCCCGGCACCTCGACCCGCTACATCCCGGACACCCCCTGGAACCCGCACAAGCGTGTCAAGCAGTACCGCGGCCCGCACAAGGAGACCCACGGCGGCACCACCATCGAGATCGACTCCAACTTCGTCGACCTGGGCCGCGGCTCCTACGCACGGCCGGTGACCCACTGCGGCGGCGTGCCGGTCAGCTTCACCAGCTATCCGGCGCTGAGGCCGCGCACCAGCTCCTACACCCCCTCGCCGATCTATACCAAGGCGCTCGAGTGCATGCTCCGCGAACGCGGGAGCTTCGGCGGCCCGATCGACGGGACGTACGACGCGGGGCTGGTGCGCTCGGTCAACGCCTGGCAGCGCTCGCACGGACTGGCGGTGCGCAAGACCTGGACCCAGGGCGCCTGGAAGACGCTGTGGGCAGCCAACAGCCGCCCGCTCCTGAAGCGTGGCTCCGCCGGCGAGAGCGTCCGCGACCTCCAGCGTGCGCTCAGCGCCACCTCCGCACCCGAGCGTCCGAAGATCACCGGCGTCCTGGACTGGAACACCCAGGTCGCCCTCGTCGCCTACCAGAAGCGCCTGGGCCGCACCGCGACCGGCATGGCCACCGAGGTGACCTGGTACGACCTGGCCCACGGCCGCTGAGTCCGAGGTCGTGAAGCCGAGCGTGGCCTATGGACCATGCTCGGCTTCACAACTCCTCGGGCTCGGAACAGACGATCTGTTGGGCCTCGGCGGCCGAGTCGGAGTGGGCGAGACCGGTCAGGTCGGCCGGGACGCCCTCGGCGTAGAGGTCGCTGAGGTCGAGGACGCCCACACAGAAGATGACCTCTTCGACCGCGCTCGGGAGCTCCGGGACCGAGTCGTCGGCGAACGGGCGATACTCCTCGAGCGGCAGCGGCGCGCGTACGGCTCGCTTCAGTTCCTCACCCGCCGCGAGCTTGACCCAACCGACCGCCGGCATCTGGGCGAACGTCTTGTCGTCCGGCGGGGCGAAGACCCGCTTGCTCACCTCGGCCCTGCTCCCGCCGCTGCCCAGGACGTAGACCGTGTCCGCCGACGCCGGCTGCGGCGCCCCGTTGGCGTACGTCGGCACCGAGTCGATCACGTAGACGTCGGTGTCCGCGTCGTTGACCACCCGATAGCTGATCTCCAGCGCATCGGCTGCCGTGACGATCTCCGACTCGAACCGGACTCCTTCGACCTCCCGCTCCCCCTCGGGAGCCTCCGCACAGCCGCTCATCAGAGCGCCGATCACGACCGTTGCCGCCAACGTCCTGGAACGTTCACGGAGGAGTACTTGCGCGAGTGTCACGCGGCCCACCTAACTGATCGCTACCGACTCCGAGCAGAACAGATGCTGCTCGGCGCTCGCGTGTCCGACGGTTTGCATCCCGTCCTCCTAGGTCCGCGGCGTCATCGACTCGGGAAATGGTGCGGAGACGACGCCGAGGCAGAACCGGATTCGGGAGTGTTCGGGTCGCCGTCGTGATCGATCGGTAGACCCACAGCCTGCCGCTCGCCCACCTTGATGTCGTTGTCCGGATCACCTGTGGCGTTGCGAAGTTCTTTCCCGGAACACGCGTGGCTACACGCGAACGCCGCACACGTCTCGTCATCCGAGACGCGTGCGGCGGTGTGCGCTCAGGAGAAGGGGTTGGGGAGGGCGCCGGGCAGGTCGGCGAGGAGCTCGCGGGCGCGGGCGGCGACCTTGTGCTCGACCAGGACCTCGTACTTGGTCGGCACGATCATCTTGACGCTCGAGAAGTCGCGGGTGCCCTTGGTCGCGGCGTAGCCGATCAGTGACCAGATCAGGCCGAAGACGACGCCGAGGAGCACCGTCGAGAGCAGGATGAAGAGGAAGTTCTCGCCGCCGAAGAGCGACATGATCAGGCCGACGAAGACACCGAGCCAGGCACCGGAGAGGACGCCGGCGAGCGCGACCTTGCTCCAGGTCAGGCGTCCGGTGATCCGCTCGATCTGCTTCAGCTCGGTGCCGACGATCATGCAGTTCTCGACCGGGAACTCCTTGTCGGAGAGGAAGTCGACCGACTTCTGCGCCGCCGCGTAGTCGTCATAGGTCGCGAGCGACTGGGGGAATTCCAGCTTCAGCGGGCTCTGCGGGCCGCCGACCGGCGAGGTGAAGGACATGCGTCCAGTCTGCCCCAGAGCAGGTCAGGATTTGAGGACGCCGTTCGCAATGACGTCGAGCATGGGACGTACGTCCTTGGCGTCGAGCGAGGACTGGTCGGCCATCGTCGCGACACCGCCCAGGAGGCGGCAGACGTCGAGGTTGTCGACACCTTCCCGCAGCACGCCGTGCTCGGCCATCTCCGCCAGGACGCTCTCGTTGGCGTCGGCGTAGGTCTGGCACTTGGTGCGCAGCGGTGAGTCCTGGCAGCCCAGGGAGGCGGTGATCTTGGCGGCCGCGCCCTGGTGGCGGGTCAGCAGGGCGACGTACTCCTCGAACCAGGCGAGCAGCTTCTCGCGGCACCCGCCCTCGGTCGCCATCGCCTTCTCGACGTGGGCGGAGACCTCCTCGATCCAGGTCGCCATGATCGCCTCGTGGAGGGCCTCGCGCGTCGGGAAGTGGCGGTAGAGGGTGCCGGGACCGACGCCCGCCCGCCGGGCGACCTCGTCGAGAGGCGCGTCGAGACCGCGCTCCTTGAAGACCGCATGGGCGACCTCGATCAGCCGTTCGCGGTTGCGTTGCGCGTCGGCTCTCATCAGGACCTCCTCGGTGGCTCCCGCTGCACTGCGGGGGCCTCAAGTTAACAGCAGTCACCGCCCGGCCATCTAAATGCGTTGCTAAACGGAGACACTCTCCGGTAGTGTCGTAGTCAAGCGGAGACTTCCTCCGCTTCACTGTACTCCCTTTCCGTCTCCAACAGGAGCTCTCGAATGACATCCACCGTGGCACCACCCACGCCACCCGCGGCCACCAAGGCCGCCGGCGCCGGGATCGCCCTGGTCCTGGTCGCCCAGCTGATGATCGTGCTCGACTCGGCGGTCGTGAACGTCGCGCTCCCCCGGATCGCCGGGGATCTCGAGTTCACGCCGGCGGCACTCACCTGGGTCCTCAACGGCTACACCCTCGCCTTCGGCGGCCTGCTGCTGCTCGGCGGTCGCCTCGGCGACGTCTTCGGCAGGCGACGTACGTTCGTGGCCGGCCTGTCCGTCTTCACCCTCTTCTCCCTGGCCGGCGGGCTCGCCCCGACCGACGATCTGCTCGTCATCGCCCGGGCTCTGCAGGGCTTCGGCGCTGCGATCGCCGCACCCCAGGTGCTGGCCCTGCTGACCACCTCGGCGAAGGACGAGGCCGGCCGCGCCCGGGCGATCGCGCTCTTCGCAGCGGTCTCCTCCAGCGGCGCCTCGATCGGCCTCATCCTCGGCGGCATCCTGACCGACATCGCCTCGTGGCGCTGGACGCTGTTCATCAACGTACCCATCGGGCTCGTCGTGCTCGCCCTCGTCGGCCGCCTGGTCGCCGAGACCGCCCCGCGACCGGGACGCTTCGACATCGTCGGCGCCGTGACCGCCACCGGTGGTGCGGCCGCGATCGTCTGGTCGCTGATCGGCGCCCCGGAGCACGGCTGGACCTCCGCGCGCACCATCGGCGGGATCGCGGTCGGCCTGCTCCTGCTGGTCGCCCTCGTGCTCACCGAGCGCCGCGTCGCTCACCCGCTGCTGCAGCTCCATCTCTTCAACAGCCACCGCCGCGTCGCCGCGTTCATCGCCGCGGTCGGGCTGGTCGGCGCTCAGTTCGCGACGTTCTACCTGACCGTGATCTACCTGCAGGGCGTGCTCGGCATGGGGCCGCTCGCCTCCGGACTGGCGTTCCTGCCGCTCACCCTGATGATCTTCGCGATGTCCCGGATCGCACCCCGCATCGCAGCCCGGATCGGGATGTCGCGAGTCCTGGTCCTGGGCGCCACCGGCCTCACGGTGTCGTTCCTGTGGCTGAGCACGCTGTCGGAGACGAGCACGTACGCCGGTGCCGTCCTGGCTCCGTTCCTCCTCAACGGTGCCTTCGCCTCGCTCGTCTTCACCTCCACCACAGCCCTCGGCCTGGAGGGGGTCGACGCGGCCCACGCCGGCTCGGCCTCGGGCCTGGTGCAGACCATGCAGCAGCTCGGCGGCTCGATCGGCCTGGCCGTGATCGCCTCGGTCTACGTCGCCAACGGCACCCCCGGCGAGGTCGTGCCGGGGATGCGCGAGGCCTTCTACGCCGCGGCCGCACTCGGTGCGCTCGGGATCATCGCCTCGCTGAGCGTCGTGCTCCGGCGCCCCTCCGGAGCGCACTCGTACGTCACCGGGCGGGCGGCGGTCGAGGTCGACTGAGTCATCGTGCTGGACATCGCGGACGCCCGTCGGAGCTCGACTCCGGCGGGCGTCCGCGCGAAGCACGAAGGACGTAGGACCCTCGCCACGAGTCGTTCGACCTCTGCCACCCGGGGCCGCAGAACTGCTATCTACACACCATGGGGGGTATCACTACTTTCGGGCGGGCCCGGCACATCCTTGCCGCCGGCATCACCGCAGGCGTCATGGTCGTCGCGGGACTGGCTTCTGCCGGTCCCGCGACGGCCGCTAACCCGGTCACGCCGGGCAACTTCACCGGCTTCGGCTTCGACCAGTGCCAGGCCCCGTCGCAGACCGCGATGGACCAGTGGTGGAAGTACTCGAACTTCACCGGGGTGGGCATCTACATCGCCGGCAAGTCGCGTGCCTGCCGCGTCCAGACGTACCTCTCGGCGACCTGGGTGCGCAACCAGCAGGCCCGCGGCTGGCGGCTGCTGCCGATCACGCTCGGCCCGCAGGCCTCGTGCAACCCGCGCTATCCGCGCTACGGCGACGATCCGAAGATCAATCCTGACCCGGCCGACGGCTATGCGGCGGCGAGGCGTCAGGCGATCAACGAGGCCAACGCGGCGGTCACCGCCGCCAAGGGCTACGGGATCGCGGCCGGCAGCACGATGTTCTACGACCTGGAGGCCTTCGACATCACCAACCGGACGTGTCGTGAGTCGGCGATGTGGTTCATCTCGGCCTGGAGCTACCGGATCAAGGTGCTGGGCTACCGCTCGGCGATGTACTCCAGCGCCGCCTCGGGGATCAAGGCGATCTACGACGTCTGGCGCGCCCAGCCGAGCGGGTTCACCTTCCCCTCTGACCTGTGGATCGCCGACTGGGACGGCAAGGCGAACACCTCGACGGCATACATCCCCGACACCGTGTGGAGCGACCACGACCGGGTCAAGCAGTATCGCGGCGGCCACGACGAGACCCACGGCGGCGTCACGATCAACATCGACTCCGACTATCTCGACGTCGGCCGCGGCTCCTACGCCCCACCGGTGGTCAGGTGCGGTGGTGTACGCGTCGACTTCGACTACTACCCCGACCTGCGCCCGGCGACGTCGACCTACACGCCTCCCGCGGCGTACGTGAAGGCGCTCAAGTGCATGCTCAGCACCCGCGGCACCTTCGACGGTGTGATGAGCGGCTACTACGGCTCCGCGCTGCGCGCCGCCGTCCACAACTGGCAGCGCAGCCACGGCCTGGCCGTCCGCGACCTGTGGACCCGCGGCGCCTGGAAGACGCTCTGGGCCGCCAACCGGCACCCGCTCCTGAAGCGCGGTTCGGCCGGTGACCAGGTCCGCGATCTCCAGCGAGCCCTCAACTCCACCACCCGCACCGAGGAGCGGGTCAAGGTGACCGGGGTCCTCGACTGGACCACCCACGTCGGCCTGGTCGCCTACCAGCGGCGCCTCGGGCGCACGACCAACGGCATGGCGACCGACATCACCTGGTACGACCTGTCTCGGGGTCGCTGAGGCGAGAGGTCAGGCGAAGGCCTTCTCCGCAAGTGAGGTGAAGAAACCAAGGCCGTCAAGGCCGGAGCCGGTAAGGGTCTCGACCGCGTGCTCGGGGTGGGGCATCAGGCCGACGACGTTGCCGGCCTCGTTGGTGATGCCGGCGATGTCGTTGACCGAGCCGTTGGGGTTCACGTCGAGGTAGCGCGCGACGACACGGCCCTCGTCCTCGAGCCGCTTGACGGTGTCGGCGTCGGCGACGTACTGCCCCTCGCCGTTCTTCAGCGGGACGACGATCTCCTGGTCCTGGGTGAAGGCGGAGGTCCAGGCGGTCGAGGTGTTCTCGATGCGCAGCTTCTGGTCGCGGCAGATGAACTTGAGGTGGTCGTTGCGCAGCAGGCCGCCGGGGAGCAGGTGGGACTCCACCAGCATCTGGAAGCCGTTGCAGATGCCGAGGACCGGGAGGCCCTTCTGGGCACCCTCGATGACCTCGGTCATGATCGGGGCGAAGCGGGAGATGGCACCGCAGCGCAGGTAGTCACCGTAGGAGAAGCCGCCCGGCAGGATCACCGCGTCGACGCCCTGGAGGTCGTGGTCGCCGTGCCAGAGCGCGACGGCCTCGTTGCCGCCGATGCGGACGGCGCGCTGCGCGTCGACGTCGTCGAGCGTGCCCGGGAAGGTGATGACGCCGATCTTCACTTGGCCGGCTCTTCCACGCGGACGACGTAGTTCTCGATCACCGTGTTGGCCAGGAAGGTCTCGGCCAGCTTCTCGATCTGGGCGAGCGCCTCGTCGGTGACCTCGGGGATCTCCAGCTCGAACCGCTTGCCCTGACGGACCTCGGTGACCCCGGTGAACCCGAGCCGCGGCAGGGCGCCGAGTACGGCCTTCCCCTGCGGGTCGAGAATCTCGGGCTTGGGCATGACGTCGACGACAACGCGAGGCATGGCTGCAGTGTAGGTGGGCCATACGCCGCTCACCTAAACCGTTGGTCTTCGGCCGTCACGGGCTTTACCGTCGGTCCTCGTGCGCCATCTGCTGATCGACATCACGCCGTTGCGTACGTCACCTGCTTTCCGCCGGTTCTTCATCGGGCGGGCGGTCTCGGGGCTGGGTGGGCAGATCTCGGTCGTCGCGGTCATGTACCAGGTCTGGGAGTCCACCCACAGCCCGTTCTGGTCCGGCAGCGTCGCCCTCGCCCAGCTGGTCCCGATGCTCACCATCGGGCTCTGGGGCGGCTCCGTCGCGGACCGGGCCGACCGGCGCTCGATCCTGATGGTCACGACCGTCGTCCAGCTGATGCTCGGCCTGCTCCTGGTCGCCCAGGCCAGCTGGCTCGGCACCTCCCCCGCCTCGCTCGGGCCCGTCCTCGCGCTGGTCGCGCTCCTCGCTGCGGTCGGTTCGATCGCCGCACCCGCGGGCATGGGCGTGATCCCGCGCCTGCTGCCGACCGACCAGGTCGCGGCCGGGCTGGCTCTCAACCGGCTGAGCTTCCAGGGGTCGATGCTCCTGGGCCCGGCGCTGGGCGGCCTGATCATCGGCTACGCGGGTCTCGAGGTCGCGTACGCCGTCGACGCCGTCTCCTTCGCCGCCGGCTTCCTCGGCGTGCTCGGCCTCCCAGCCCTCGCTCCCGCCACCAGGACGAGCGGCGGCGGAGTCCTCGAAGGGCTGCGCTTCGCGGCGACCCAGCCGGTCGTACGCGGCGTGCTGCTCGTCGATCTCGCGGCCACCGTCCTGGCCATGCCGGTGAGCCTGTTCCCGCTGATCAACGAGGCCCGGTTCGGCGGCGACCCACGTACGCTCGGGCTGTTCCTGACCGCGATCGCGGTCGGCGGGGTCGCGGCCTCCCTTGTCTCGGGCTCGTTCACCCGGCGCAGCAGGCCGGGTGTGATCACCATCGGCGCCGCCGCCGTGTGGGGCCTCAGCCTGGGTGCCGTCGGGCTGGCCACCTCACCGTGGCTCTGCCTCGCCCTGCTCGCCGTCGCGGGCGCGGCCGACTCGGTCAGCGTGGTCACCCGTGGCACCCTGATCCAGCTCGCGGTGCCCGACGACCTGCGCGGCCGGACAGCCGCGATCGAGATGATCGTCGGGGCCGGCGGGCCGGAGGTCGGCAACCTCCGCGGCGGCGCCGTCGCCCAACTCACCTCGGGCCCGTTCGCCCTGGTCAGCGGTGGCCTCACCTGCCTGCTCGCCCTGGTCGCCGTCGGCCTCACCTCTCGGCCGATGCTCACCTTCCGGACGAGCTAGGCGTCGCGGGCCGGCTGATTGTCGACGCTCGCCGCGCCTTGACGAGCTTTGGGCGCGGCCCGGACGTGAGCGCGTTCCCCTTGTTTGCCGATCAAGCTGAGGTACTCCACCGGCCCCGAGCTGGTGGCTGCGAACCAGTGCGGCGTGCGGGTGTCGAACTCCGCTGCCTCGCCGGGCTCGAGGATCAGGTCGTGCTCGCCCAGGACAAGCCGGAGCCTGCCGTTGAGGACGTACACCCAGTCGTATCCCTCGTGGGTACGCAAGTCCGGGTGAGCATCGTCGCGACCGGCGGGAAGGACGAACTTGTAGGCCTGAATGCCTCCCGGCCTCCGGGTCAGCGGCAGGATCATGGAGCCGTCCGCGCAGGGGATGGGTCGCAGGTTGATGCGCGGGTTGCCGGTTGGTGGCGCATCGACGAGGTCGTCGAGGGTGACGCCATAGGCCCGCGCCAGAGGGAGCAGCTGTTCCAGGGTGGGTCGGCGCAGGCCGGCCTCGAGCCGGGACAGCGTGCTGGTCGAGATTCCGGTCTCTTCAGCCAGGTGACTGAGGGTGATGTCGCGACGTTGGCGCAGCTGCTTCAGTCGCGGCCCCACCGCGTCGAGAGTGCGATCGGTCGAGTCGTCCATGCTCACAGATTGCCATTCGGCAACAACGTTTGCGAATCCGCACAGGACTCCGGACCATCGAATCCAGCGACAAGCAGGATCTGAAAGGAAGTCCATTGAGCACCAATCCACCGATCGTCAGCACCGGTCCAGGCGACCCAGTCGAGGAAGGTGACCCGACCATTCATGACGCGCGGCAGCGCCGCGCGATCCTGATCGCGGTCTGCATCGCGCTGATGGCAGTCATCGCCTCGGTCACGGGCCTCAACGTGGCACAGCCCGATCTGGCCGTCGAGTTCGACGCCTCGCAGAGCACCGTGCTGTGGTTCATCAACCTCTACACGATCAGCCTCGCCGCGCTGCTACTGCCACTGGGTGCCCTCGGTGACCGGATCGGCCGCAAACCGGTGTTGCTCGCCGGTCTCCTGGTCTTCGGTACCGCAAACCTGGCAGCCGGGCTGGCCACCTCCTCGGAGATGATGCTCGCCTCACGATTCCTCTCCGGGGTGGGCGCAGCCATGATCATGCCGGTCACGCTCGCAGTGATCACCTCGACCTTCCCCGAGGAGGAGCGCGCCAAGGGAATCGGCGTGTGGACCGGCGTCGCCGGCGGTGGCGGAATCCTCGGCATGTACCTCTCCGCGCTGCTCGTCGACGTCGCCACCTGGCGCTGGCTCTTCGCCCTGCCGGTCGCGCTCGTTCTGGTTGCGGTCGCGATGATCGTGCGGTCGGTGCCCAACTCACGCGAGCGCACCGAGCACGGGTTCGACACCGTGGGGTCGGCCACCTCCGTCCTCGCCGTACTCGGGCTGATCTTCGCCCTCCACGAGGGTCCGGTGCACGGCTGGACCGAACCTGCGACCATGATCGGCCTCATCGGTGGCATCATCGCCGCCGTCGCGTTCGTCGCCTGGGAACTGCGCCAGATGGCACCCCTGCTCGACGTCCGGCTCTTCGGCGAGCGGAGTCTGGCCAGCGGATCGGTCGCGCTGCTGGTGGTCTTCGGCGTGCAGGCCGGGATCTTCGTGGTGCTGTTCCCGTTCCTCCAGGCAGTGCTCGGGTGGTCAGCACTGCGCGCCACGTTGGCGATGATGCCGATGGCGTTGCTGATGATGCTCGCCTCCGGCCTCGCCCCGCAGGTCGCCGCCCGCATCGGAGCACGGGCCACCATGGCTACCGGCATCCTCCTTGTCGGCACCGGGCTCGCCCTCATGGCCAGCCTGGTCTCCGTCGACGGTGGCTACCTCGCGGTCCTGCCCGGCATGCTCGCCATGGGCCTCGGCATGGGCCTGTCCATGACGCCGTCCACCGAGGCGATCACCGGATCACTGCCTCGCGAACGTCAAGGCGTCGCGTCCGCCCTCAACGACGTGACCCGCGAGCTCGGTACCGCGCTGGGCATCGCCCTCCTCGGAGCCGTTCTGTCCGCCGGCTACCAGGGCGCGATCGACGATCACCTCGATGGAGTTCCGAACGACGTCGCGGACACCGCCCGCGAGGGCGTCGCGAACGCCATCGCCGCCGCCGGTGGCGCCGGCGACCAGGCCCCCGCCGTGGTCCGTGCAGCACAGGAGTCATTCGTCGCGGGGTGGCAGGACGCGATGTGGGCCGGAGCCGCAGTGATGGCCATCCTGTTCGCCTATGTCCTTGCCCGTGGGCCTCAGCGTGCCGCCGAGCCAGCTGACGGTGTCCCCGAGGCTCATCGGTGATACATGCCGAAGGTCGCAGCCACCGAGTGACTGCGACCTTCGGGCTACGGCTGCTGCCGGCGTACGAGCTGTGCTACTTGAGCTCGCGCTTGAGGATCTTGCCGGTGGCGGTCATCGGCAGGGCGTCGACGATCTCGACGATGCGCGGGTACTTGTAGGCCGCCATCTGCTCCTTGCTCCAGTCGACGATCTCCTCCGGGGTGGCGGAGGCACCGGGCTTGAGCACGAGGACGGCCTTGATCTCCTCACCGTGGGAGTCGTGCGGGACCCCGATGACGGCGGCCAGCGAGACCGCCGGGTGGGTGAGCAGGACCTCTTCGATCTCACGCGGGTAGACATTGAAGCCACCGCGGATGATGAGCTCCTTGGCGCGGTCGACGATGTAGTACCAGCCGTCCTCGTCGCGCTTGGCGAGGTCACCGGAGCGGAACCAGCCGTCCTCGGTGAGCACCTCGGCGGTCGCCTCGGGGCGGTTGTAGTAACCCTTGAAGATGTTGTGGCCCTTGATCGCGATCTCGCCGATCGCGTCGGGGGTCCACTCGATCTCGTCCCAGGAGGCGGGCTCGATGAGCTTCATTTCGACGCCGGGGATCGGGATGCCGATCGAGCCGGGGCGTACGGGCTGGCCGTACTCCGAGAAGGAGGCCACCGGGGAGGTCTCGGAGAGGCCGTAGCCCTCGAGGATGGTCACGCCGAAGCGCTTCTCGAACTCCTTGTGGATCTCGACCGGGAGGGCCGAGCCACCGGCGGCGGCGACGCGCAGGTTCTTGGCGAGGGTGGCCACGTCGATGTCCTCGGAGAGGGCACCGAGGAGCCCCCAGTACATCGTCGGGACGCCGGCGAAGAAGCTCACGCTCTCCTTGAGCATCGTGGCGAGCGCGGCCGCCGCGTCGAAGCGGGGCAGCAGCACGACGGTGCCGCCGAAGGCGATCGCGCCGTTCTGCACGACCGTCTGGCCGAAGGCGTGGAAGAGCGGCAGCACGGCCAGATAGGTGTCGGGCCGGTCGGCGGAGGCACCGAAGAGCTCGGCGCCGGCCAGCGCGTTGTCACGCATGTTGCGGTGACGCAGCTCGGCGCCCTTGGGCTGCCCGGTGGTGCCGGAGGTGTAGAGGATGACCGCGGTGTCGTCCTCGTCGGTGGCCACGGTGTCGAAGGTCGGCGGCTGGGCGCCGATGCCCTGGCCGAGGGTGGTGACGCCCTCGATCGGCGACGCTGCGGTCGGGTCGGCGGTGATCAGGAAGAAGTTCCCGATCCCGGCCTCCTGCGCGCCCGCGTGCGCCTCGGCACCGATGGCGAGCTCCGGCGTGCCCTCGAAGGCGAAGAGGGCCTTCGCGTCCGAGTCCTGGAGGTGGTAGGCCACCTCGCGCCCCTTGAGCAGCACGTTGAGCGGCACCACGGTGGCCCCGGCCTTGAGGATGCCGAAGTAGACCATCGTGAAGTAGGGCAGGTTCGGGCTCATCAGAGCGACCCGGTCGCCCGCGCCGATGCCCTTGCTCGCCAGCAGGTTCGCGACCTGGTTGGCGGCTCCGTTGACCTGGGCGTAGTTCAGACGGATGTCACCCAGCACGATCGCGGTGCGCTCGGGATAGTTCGCCGCGGAGTCTTCGAGCAGCGAAGCGAGGTTGTACGTGGACACATGGCCTCCAGTGGTGTGCGTGTTACGCGTCACAACCTACCCGCAAGTAGGACCCCAGGAAACAGAGTCTCGATTTTAGTGCGACACGTGTCCTGCGAAACTTTGCCTGCCGCTCGTCAGAAGCGGTGGCCGGTGAGCTTCTCGTACGCCTCGACGTACTTCGCCCGCGTGCGCGCGACGATCTCCTCGGGCAGTTCCGGCGGCGGACCACCGGCGGCCCGGTCCCAGCCGGACTCGGGCGAGAGCAGCCAACGGCGGATCACGTCCTTGTCGAAGCTGGGGATCGCGCTGCCCGGGTGCCACTGGCTCGCGTCCCAGTAGCGGGAGGAGTCCGGGGTGAGCACCTCGTCGGCGAGCACGATCGTGCGGATGCCGAGGTCGTCCTGGCGTACGCCGAACTCGAACTTGGTGTCGGCCAGGATCAGTCCGCAGCCGCGGGCGATCTCGTCGGCGCGCTGGTAGACGGCAAGCGTCAGCCGGCGCACCGCGGCGGCGTCGTCCTCGCCGATCAGCCTGGAGACGTACTCGTAGGTGACGTTCTCGTCGTGGTCGCCGAGCTCGGCCTTCGTCGCCGGGGTGAAGATCGGCGGGGTCAGCCGGGAGCCGTCGACCAGGCCGACCGGGAGGCGGATGCCGCAGACCTCGCCGGTGGCCTCGTACTCACGCAGGCCCGAGCCGGTCAGGTAGCCGCGCGCGACGCACTCGACCGGCAGCATGTGGAGCTTCTGCGCGACCACCGCCCGGCCTTCGACGGACGCCGGGACGTCGGTCGAGAGGACGTGGGTCGGCACCAGGTCCTCGAACTGCTCGAACCACCACAGCGACAGCTTCGTGAGGATCTCGCCCTTGTCCGGGATGACCGTGTCGAAGACGTGGTCGAAGGCCGAGATGCGGTCGCTGGCGACCATCAGGAGCTGGCCCGCGTACGGACCCTCCTCCAGCTCGTAGAGGTCGCGCACCTTGCCGGAGTGGAGGTGCTTCGCGCCCGGGATCGCCGGCGCCGGCGGGATGTTGAGTTCAGCCACGGGATCAGCCTAAGAGATGGGCGGCCGCGGGCCCGCTGTGGCAGAGTTTCGAGCCATGGCCGAGACAGCTGATCAGATCTACGCCCGCGTCCAGGCCGGCGGTGACCTGCCCGCCCCGAGCGTGACCGAGTGGGACGTCTTCCCGTGGGTCGTACGCGACGGGGAGATCGCACCCAAGCCGCTCGTCCCGCCCGCTCCCGAGGAGCCGCGCTCGGGCGAGGATGGCGTCGACTGCGACCTGTGCGGCACCGATCTGCCCGGCGTGATCTGGCAGGACGAGAGCTGGCGGGTGAAGCACCTGAAGCAGTCCGGCCTCCCGCTGGTGGTGATCCTCGAGCCGCTCGAGCACTACGATCTGCCCGATCTCGACGAGCACCAGGCGGCCGAGTTCGGTGTCCTCACCGTCCGGCTCGTCCGGATCATCGAGAGCCTGCCCAACATCGGCCGCTGCCATGCGATGCGCATCGGCGACGGCGCCGAGCACCTGCACATGTGGTTCCTGGCCCGCCCGAAGGACCTGCTCTCGGTACGCGGCAGCTTCTCGCCCGACTGGGACGACATCCTTCCGCCCGGCCCCGCGGAGCTCTGGCGCGCCGACCTCGCCGAGGTCGCCCGCAAACTGGCCACCCACGGCGGCGAGGCCCTGATCTGATGGCGTTGCCCGGCCGGTTCGACGAGGCGGACGTACGCCACCTGCTGGAGGTGATCGAGCAGGAGATCGTCCCGCTGACCCGCGCCGGCGTGGCCGCGGGCAACAAGATCTTCGGTGCCGCGATCCTGCGCCGGTCGGACCTGGCCGTCATCGCGGCCGAGACGAACAACGAGACCGAGAACCCGCTGTGGCACGGGGAGATCCATGCCATCAAGCGGTTCTTCGAGCAGCCGGCCGAGGACCGGCCGGCGCCCGGCGACTGCCTGCTGCTGGCGACCCACGAGCCGTGCTCGCTGTGCCTCTCGGGCGTGGCCTGGTCGGGGATCCCCGAGTTCGCCTACCTCTTCAGCCACCAGGACTCGGCCGACTCCTTCGCGATCCCCTACGACCTGGCGATCCTCAAGGGCGTCTACGCCGTCCCGGACCCCGACCGCGACGAGGTCGACCCGGGACGCGACCTCTACAACCGCACCAACGACTACTTCACCAGCACCGCCCTCGCCCCGCTCGCCGACCCCGATCAGCTCGCCCGGCTCAGCCGGACCTACGACGAGCTCTCGGCGGCGTACCAGGAACGGAAGGGCGGCGGGGCCATCGCCCACCCCTGACCGACCACCGGGCCGATCAGTCGTTGCTGCGCCAGCGCAGCAGCCCGGCCACGGAGGAGAGCACCACGACGACGGCGCCGTAGCCGTAGGTGGTGGCCGCGAGCCCGATCTCCGGCGTGAGCAGCCCGGCGACGACGGCAGGGATGCCGAAGGCCAGGTAGGACACGATGAAGATCACCGCGAAGACCTCGGCCCGCTCGTGGGCGGGGAGAAGCGGCATGATCGTGCGCAGGATGCCGAAGAAGGCGGTGCCGAAGCCGGTGCCGGCCACGACCACGGCGACGAGGTATGCCGCCGCCGAGCCGGTCAGCAGGGCGAGCAGGCTGAGCACGGTGCCGCCGGCCAGCGCCGCCGTGCCGTAGAGCGTCGTCACGCGAGCCGACCGGTTGCGGAACACGTACGCCGCCACCGCCCCCGCTCCGGCGAGGGCTCCGATCGCCAGCCCCTGGAGGATGTGGCTGGTGGCGCCCAGCTCGCTGCGTACGATCGCGGCCCCGAGGGAGAGGAACAGCCCACCGGTGGCCCAGCCCGCGAAGATCGCCGGGGCACTGCGGGCCAGCACCCCCCGGATCCCCGGCGGCACGGCGACCCGCGGACGCAGCGAGGCCAGCAGACCCTCGTGGCGCGGCGCGGTCTCGGGGGCGAGCCAGACGCCTGCCGCCAAGGCCAGGGACAGGACGACGAGGGCATCGAAGACGAGGAGCCGCGCGTCACCGCTCACCTGGAGGACCACGCCGGCGACGACGGCACCGAGCGCCAGCCCGACCATCGGCGCGACGGCGTTGACCACCGCGGCCGAACCGGGTCGCGACGGTCGTTCGAAGTCGGCCACCGTGGCCGACAGCGTCGAGAGCAGCAGGCCGCTCGCGACCCCTTGCAGGATCCGCGCCTCGAAGAGGAAAGCCGCCGTATCGGCTCCCCGGAAGAGCGCGAAGCTGCCCGCCAGCAGCAGGAACCCGACCGTCACCACAGGGCGCCGGCCGACATGGTCGGAGACCGAGCCGAACACGAGCAGCGTGCCCAGCAGCGCCACGGCGTAGACGGCGAAGACCGCCGTCATCACCCAGGGCTGCAGGCCGAGCCCGACCTGGAGGTCGGGATAGAAGGGCGAGGGCGCACTGGCCCCGGCCATCATCAGCACCACCGCCCCGAGGGCCATCCCGGCGCCGAGCCGCCGCCCTGCGACGACGTCCGTCCTCGTCGCGCTCATCACCTCTGCCGACATCACCACTCCATTCATCGTTCGAATTTTTTCGAACCTTTTAGGAGAGTACGTGCCTTTCCACGACTGTGCAACTATTATCGAACCATGAGTTCTTCCCCGGACCTTCCGCATCCCGAGCGGTCGGAGCTCTCACTGACGACCGTGCTCTTCGCGCTCAGCGACCCCGAGCGCCTCGCGATCGCCCGCCAGCTGGTCGACGGCCCCCTCGACATGGCCGAGTGCCACCTCAGCAACCCGAACGTGCCGAAGTCGACGAAGTCGCACCTGATGAAGGTGCTGAGGACCTCCGGGGTGGTCCGCAACGAGCCCAACGGCCGCGCGCGGCGCCTCTCGCTGCGCCGTGAGGATCTCGACGCCCGGTTCCCGGGGCTCCTCGACGCCGTCCTCTCCGCGGAGGACAGCAAGCCGAAGGCCTAGCTGTACTCGGCCATCACGTTGGTGACAGTCGGCTGATCGGTGGGAGTCCTGCGAGTGCGCTGTGGCGTCGAACAGTGTTGTAGCACTCGAGCCATGGGGAAAGCGCGGCGGCTCGGTCGGTGTTGGTGAGGTAGACCTGGCGGTAGGCCCACTCGGTCGCCAGGGTGCGGTTGTATCTTTCGACCTTGCCGTTCTGCCAGGGGCAATGGGGCTTGATGAACTTGTGCTTGGCTCCCAGCGTGGTGATCGCCTCAGCCACGTCGTTGGATCTGCGGTAGGAGAAGTGGTTGTCGGTGATGACCCGCTCGATGCGGGTGATGCCGTGGGCCGCGAAGTAGTCGGCGGCCCGGCGGATGAACCCTGCGCAGGTGGGGCCTTTCTCGTCGGGCAGGATTTCGGAGTAGGCCACTCGGGAGTGGTCATCGACCATCGAGTGCACGTAGTCGTAGCCGATCCGGGCCTGTTTCTTGGCCCAGGTTGACCCCATCTGACGGCCGTGGGCCTTCCAGCCGCCGCCGTCGGGGATCTTGCCGATCTTCTTGACGTCGACATGGACCAGCTCACCGGGCCGGTCGCGTTCGTAGCGCACCGTGGTGGTCTTCGAGGCCCGGATGACCTCCCCGGTCAACGGGTCACACTCACGCAGGTACGGGACGCGGTGGCGGCGTAGGACCCGGCCCACGGTCCGTGCTGGGACACCGAGTTCGGGCCCGAGCCAGTCCTGGCCGCGGCGCTCTTGGTGGCGCTTGACCACGATCGCTTCCTCGACTTCGGCCGGTGTCTGATTCGGGCAGTGGTGGGGACGCGAGGACCGGTCGTGTAGACCGGCTTCGCCTTCGGCACGGAACCGGGCGATCCAGCGGTGCGCGCACTGGCGCGAGACGCCTTGGGCCTTGGCTGCGTGCGCGACGGCCCAGTCGTCCTCGACGACTCGCTGGACCAAGAGTTGCCGGCCACGAAAGTTCAGCCGGGCATTACGGTGGGACACGAAGACCTCCGGACGGTGGATGACCTAGACAGCAACCACCGCACCCGGAGGTCTTCGCTACGTCAACAACCGACCCGGAGTGTCACCAACCTCATGGCCGAGTACACCTAGCGGCGCCAGGGCGCCGGACGCCCGTGCAGGAACCACTCCATGTTGCGGGTGATCCACGGCAGGCCGAAGTAGGTCATGAACGGCAGCGTCACGACCATCACCCCGAGCACCTTCAACGGCAGCGCCCACTCAGCGACGAAGGGTCCGGTCAGCCAGTTGGCCAGCAGGCTGACCGGGTAGAACATCAGGAAGATCGTGATCGTCTGCTTCCACCGCGGTGGCGGCGAGGCGACACCGGAGACCTGCTCGACGTCGTAGGTGCTGGGCGGGTCGAACCAGCCCTCGATCCCGGTGCGCCGCTCGATCCGGGTCTCCTCCACGAACGGCTCGCCCGCGCCCAGCCACCAGCCGCGCTGGCGGCTGTTGTCCCAACGCCCGAGGGTTTCGTGGGAGTCGAAGCGGTAGAGCAGGTGCCACTGGTCGGAGTCCGGTGACGGCCGCACCCAGCCAGCGCCCAGGAAACCCGGGAACTCGCTGGCCAGCCGGATCCCCGCCTGCATCCAGGCGACCATCTCGTCGCGGCGCTCCACGGAGACTCGACGGGCGATGGTCACGGTTACCGGCTCGGACATGCCGCCATCGTCGCAGGCACGTACGCCGCATCCCCAGCCCTCGCATAGGTTTGCGACATGTCTGTGGTGAAGATCAATGCAATCCAGGTGCCGGAGGGTGCAGGCGCGGAGCTCGAGAAGCGGTTCGCGGCGCGGGCCGGGGCGGTCGAGAACTCGCCGGGGTTCCTCGGCTTCCAGCTGCTGCGCCCGGTCGCCGGCGACGACCGCTACTTCGTCGTCACCCACTGGGACTCCGAGGAGTCCTTCGCGGCCTGGCGCGACGGCGACGCGCGGGCAGCGCACGCGACCCCGCCGGGCGAGGCACCGCGCAAGCCGGTCTCGACCGGCGCCGACCTGCTGGAGTTCGAGGTCGTGATGGACGTCAAGCCCGCCTGACGTCGTCCTCAGGCCGAGGTGACGTCGGAGACGCCGGGGATGCTGACCCCGCCTCGGCGCACCAAGGACTGCTCACCCCGCTGGACGACCTTGTAGAAGTGCTCGCTCCTCCCCCGCAGCAACGGCGTGGACCCGAGGAGCGAGAGGCGACCGTGGGCGAGGCGGCTGGCGGTGCGTACGGCCCGCCATCTCGCCTCGGCCGCGGCCGACCACGGGATGCCGTAGTGCTCGCGGACGAGCGGCGGGAGACTTCCCTGGACGACGGTGCGGAGCGTCTCGTTGGTCGGTGGCCCGCCGGGGAGGTGGTAGCCGGCGGTGCCGGCGATGTGGCGTCCGACCAGGCGCGCCTCGTCGACGAGATACGGCTCGTCCGAGGAGAGCCAGGCGTCGAAGCGGCGGCGGAAGTCCGGATAGGACGCCGGCGCTGCCGAGGCGGGCATGCCGAAGAGGCAGGCCCAAATCACGAAGCCGTCGAAGAGCTCCTCGCGCTCGTCAGGGAGCAGCGGGCGGACCAGCGCGTCGTACATGAACTCGACCGAGTCGAGCGCGAAGGCCGCCGTCCACCACATCAGCCCGGGGTCGGTGGCGGAGTAGTGCGCACCCGCCGGATGAGCCGGTCCGCCGTCGACCGCCATCGTCCCGTCGACCGGCACATGGCGGCGCGCGGTGAAGGCCAGCGCCCGGTCGGCCTCCTCCTCGGTGCCGAGGAAGACCGTCTCCATCAGCCGGGCGGTCAGCGCGAGCCGGGTGTAGGGCGTCTCCCGGTGCGCGGTGTGCTGCGCGGTTCCCACGAAGAGCCGTGGGTGGAGCCCGCCGATCACCAGCGCCCGCTGCCCCCAGGTGAGGCCGACCACCCGCTGACGCATCGCACGCACGACCATCGAGTCGTCGGCGAAGTACCCGGACATACCACCAGTCTCCCACCGTTCCGGCGGGGCCGCCGGGGATCAGGCCGGCTGGAGGGCCGGGACGACGTGCTCCCTGGTCAGCGGGGCGAAGTCGGCCCCGCCGGTGATCTCGGTCAGCGTCGCCCAGCGCAGCTCCGCGATCTCGGCCGCCGCGTCCGGCGTCACCTCGCCGGCCCACGTGAAGACCGTCGAACGCACCAGGTGCCCAGGCTCGTTGGCGGCATCGGCCTCGAACTCACCCAGCAGCACGAGCTCCTCGACCCGAAGGCGTACGCCGAGCTCCTCCGCGACCTCCCGCACGGCCGCCTCCGCGGCCGACTCCCCCGGCTCCAGCTTGCCGCCGGGCAGCATGAAGCTCGTGGTGCCGTTCTTCCGGACGCTCAGCATCCGGCCGCCGCCGTCGCGGAAGACGACCGCCGCGACGGTGATCACCGGCCCCGTCACCGGGCTCAGAGGATCTCGCCCGGCACGTAGGCGGCGGCCTCCGGGTGCGCGGCGGTGACGGCCTCCACGCGGCGTACGACCTCCTGGACCTGCGCGACGGCGGCTCCGGTGAACTCGATCGGCTCGGCGACGAGCGACTGGATCTGGTCCTCGGTCAGGCCGAGGCGCGGGTCGGCGCCGAGCTTGGCGAAGACGTCGTTCTCGGCCTGCCCCTTGCGCATCGACAGCGCGGTGCCGACGGCGGCCTCCTTGATCGCCTCGTGGGCCTCCTCGCGGCCGACGCCGTTGCGGACGGCGGCCATCAGGACCTTGGTGGTGGCCAGGAACGGCAGGTAGCGGTCGAGCTCGCGCTGGATCACGGCGGGGAAGGCGCCGAACTCGTCGAGGACCGTCAGGAAGGTCTGGAAGAGACCGTCGGCGGCGAAGAAGGCGTCGGGGAGCGCGACGCGGCGCACGACCGAGTCGGAGACGTCGCCCTCGTTCCACTGGTCGCCGGCCAGCTCGGAGATCATCGAGAGGTAGCCGCGCAGCACGACCGAGAGGCCGTTGACCCGCTCGGTGGAGCGCGAGTTCATCTTGTGCGGCATCGCGCTCGAGCCGACCTGGCCCTCCTTGAAGCCCTCGGTGACCAGCTCGTTGCCGGCCATCAGCCGGATCGTGGTCGAGAGGTTGGAGGGGCCGGAGACCAGCTGGACCAGCGCCGAGACCGCGTCGAAGTCGAGCGAGCGCGGGTAGACCTGGCCGACGCTGGTGAAGACGTTCTCGAAGCCGAGGTGGGCCGCGACCCGCTCCTCGAGGGCGGCGAGCTTGCTCGCGTCACCGTCGAGCAGGTCGAGCATGTCCTGAGCGGTGCCCATCGGGCCCTTGATCCCGCGCAGCGGGTAGCGGGCGATGAGCTCCTCGACCCGCTGGAGGCCGACGAGCATCTCGTCGGCGACGGTCGCGAACCGCTTGCCGAGCGTCGTCGCCTGGGCCGCGACGTTGTGGCTGCGCCCGGCCATGACGGTGGTCTCGTGCTCGGTCGCGAGCCGCGCCAGGCGCGCCAACGTGGCGACGGCACGGTCGCGGATCATCTTCAGACTCGAGAGGACCTGGAGCTGCTCGACGTTCTCGGTCAGGTCCCGCGAGGTCATGCCCTTGTGGATGTGCTCGTGGCCGGCCAGCGCGGCGAACTCCTCGATCCGCGCCTTCACGTCGTGGCGGGTCACCCGCTCACGGGCCGCGATCGAGTCGAGGTCGACCTCCTCGACGACCTTCTCGTACGCCTCCACGACCCCGTCGGGGACGTCGATGCCGAGATCCTTCTGAGCCTTGAGCACCGCGATCCAGAGCTGGCGCTCCAGCACGATCTTGTGCTCGGGACTCCAGATCCCGGCGAGGTCGGCAGCGGCATAGCGGTTGGCGAGGACGTTGGGCACCACAGTCACGGCGGACATTCTCCCATGTCCGATGCTCCACCCCACTAACGTGGCGGTATGGCTCTGCAGATCCTCGCCAGCCGGCCCGACCCGGCGATCTACACCCTGCCCTGGTCACGGGCCCTGGAGGACTGGCCGGACGACGTCGTGGTGCCGCTGACGCGGGGCCTGAGCCGTCACGTCGTACGCATCGTGCGGGTGCGCAACCACGTCTACGCGGTCAAGGAGACCCAGGCCGACATCGCCCGGCGGGAGTACAACATGCTGCGCGAGCTGCAACGGCTCGGTCTGCCGACGGTCGTCGCCAAGAGCGTCGTCACCGGCCGCAAGGACCACGACGGCAACGATCTCAACGCCGCACTGATGACCGAGCACCTCACCTACTCGCTCCCCTACCGCGCGCTGTTCGAGCGGGGCCTGGCCGCCGACCGGCTCCCCAGCCTGATCGACGCCCTCGTCGTCCTCCTCGTACGCCTCCACCTGGCCGGCTTCTACTGGGGCGACGTGTCCTTGTCGAACGTCCTCTTCGTCCGCGACGCGGCCGGCTTCGCCGCCTATCTGGTCGATGCCGAGACCGGTGAGCTGAAGCCCGAGCTCTCCGACCGGCTCCGCGAGTACGACCTCGAGGTCGCCTACCAGAACATCTACGGCGAGCTCCTCGACCTGCAGGCGAGCGAGTCGCTGCCGGAGGCCTTCCCGATCGACGCGATCGTCGAGCGGCTGCAGAGCCGCTACGACGCGCTGTGGCGCGAGCTCACCGAGGAGCAGGTCTTCTCGGCCGAGGAGATGTGGCACATCGAGCAGCGCATCGAGCGCCTCCACGACCTCGGCTTCGACGTCGAGGAGCTCGACATCACCACCAGCGAGGACGGCGACACGGTGGCGTTGCGGCCGCGGGTGGTCGAGCTGGGTCACCACCGCCGCGAGCTGCGTACGCTGACCGGGCTCGACGTCCAGGACGCCCAGGCGCGGCGGATCCTCAACGACATCTCCGCCTACCGCGCCACCCGCGAGCTCGGCGACCTGCCGATCGAGGTCGCCGCGAGCCGCTGGCTGCGCGAGATCTACGAGCCCATCGTCGCCATGCGCCCGCCCGGCGCCGCCGCGAAGCTCACCCCGGCGCAGATGTTCCACGAGATCCTCGAGCACCGCTGGGTGCTCTCCCAGTTCGCCGGGGAGTGGGTCAAGCTCATCAACGCCGCCGAGTCCTATTACGAGGACGTCATCCAGCACCGCCCCGACGAGGCGGTGACCCCACCGGCTGAGGACTGACCTCCGCGTGGTGAAGGCGAGAGCGACCTGTGGACCACGCTCGGGTTCACAACCTCGTCGCAGCATAAGGTGGGCCCGTGAGGATCCTCGTCGTTGGCACTGGTGGTCGTGAGCACGCGCTCGCTCTGAAGCTCTCCCAGGAGGGGAACGAGGTGTACGCCGCGCCCGGCAACCCCGGGATCGCGGAGTTCGCCACGCTGCGGGAGGTGGACATCATGTCCGGTCCCGCGATCGCCTCGCTGGCGGGCGAGCTGGGAGCCGACCTGGTCGTCGTCGGGCCCGAGGCGCCGCTGGTGGCCGGGGTCGCCGACGCGGTTCGTGAGGCGGGGATCGCCGTCTTCGGGCCGTCGGAGGCTGCCGCGCAGCTCGAGGGATCGAAGGCCTTCTCCAAGGACGTGATGTCCGCGGCCGGCGTCCCGACCGCGGGCTCGCGGGTGGTCTCGACAGGCTCGACCACCGGAGCCGAGGAGGCGGCTGCCGCGCTGGACGAGTTCGGTGCTCCGTACGTCGTCAAGGACGACGCTCTCGCCGCCGGCAAGGGCGTCGTGGTGACGCGTGATCGCGAGGAGGCACTTGCCCACGCGGCCGCCTGCGAACGGGTCGTCATCGAGGAGTTCCTCGACGGCCCCGAGGTATCCCTGTTCGCGATCTGCGACGGCACGCGTGCCTACGCGCTGCAGCCGGCGCAGGACTTCAAGCGGATCTTCGACGGCGGCAAGGGCGGCAACACCGGCGGGATGGGTGCCTACTCGCCGCTGCCGTGGGCACAGCCCGACCTGGCCGACGTCGTGCTGGCGACCGTCGTCCAGCCGACCCTGGCCGAGATGGAGAAGCGCGGCGCGCCCTTCGTCGGATGCCTCTACGTCGGGCTCTCGCTGACCGCCAAGGGCCCGAAGGTGATCGAGTTCAACTGCCGCTTCGGCGACCCCGACTCGCAGCCGGTGCTCGCGCTCCTGGAGTCCTCGCTCGGCGACCTGCTGTTCGCGGCGGCCACCGGCGCGCTGGACACCGTCGAGGCGCCGACCTTCTCCGACGGCGCGTCGGTGACGGTCGTGCTGGCCTCGGCCGGCTATCCCGAGTCCTCCTCGAAGGGCGACGTCATCACCGGTGTCGGCAACGCCAACTCGATCAACGACGTGGACGTGATCCACGCCGGCACCGCGATCGTCGACGCCTCCACTCCGGAGGAGCCCGACCACCGCCACCTGGTCACCGCGGGCGGCCGTGTCCTGGCGGTCCGCGCGAAGGGCTACGACATCGACGACGCACGCTCGCGGGCGTACGCAGCCGCCGACCTGATCACCTTCGACGGCCTCCAGCGGCGCTCCGACATCGCGGCCGAGCCGCTCGGCGTCGTCGAGGGCGCCTCGCTGCTTTGAGCATCGGCGTAGCCTGCCGGACATGACCTGGGTCGTGTTCGGCGTCGCCGTCGTTGTCGTGCTCGGCCTGATGATCGCGGCCTGCAACAAAGCCCTTCGCTCCTCGCGGCGCGGCGTCTCCTCCGGGCTCGGCGACGGCCTGGGCAGCTCCATCGACGTCTTCGATCCCGGCAACGCCCGCGCCGCGCGAGAGCTGAAGGACCAGGACAACATCGGTCACGTGATCCCGTCGCCCGACGGCGACGACCCGCCCCGCGGTGTCGACCTGAAGGCCGGGCGGGTCACCATCCGTCGTCCGAGCGCGCACCTGTGAAGCTGGGAGTGGCCACGAGGCCCCTCCCAGCTTCCCGGCCTCAGGTCAGCGAGTTGATGATGACCGTCTCGTCGCGCGCCGGGCCGACGCCGATGACCGACATCGGGGCGCCGGAGATCTCCTCGACGTACTTCACGTACGCCTGGGCGTTGGCCGGGAGGTCGCTGAACGACCGCGCCCCGGAGATGTCCTCCTTCCAGCCGGGCAGCATCTCGAAGATGGGCTTGGCGTGGTGGAAGTCGGACTGGTTGACGGGCATCTCCTCGTGGCGGACGCCGTCGACGTCGTAGGCCACGCACACCGGGATCTCGTCGAGACCGCCGAGCACGTCGAGCTTGGTGAGGACGAAGTCGGTGACGCCGTTGACGCGGGCGGCGTAGCGGGCGATGACGGCGTCGTACCAACCGCAGCGGCGCGGGCGCCCGGTCGTGGTGCCGAACTCGTGGCCGTTGTCGCGCAGGTAGTCGCCGGAGGCGTCGAAGAGCTCGGTCGGGAACGGCCCCTCGCCCACTCGCGTGGTGTAGGCCTTCACGATCGCGACCACCCGGTCGATCCGGGTCGGCGGGATGCCGGAGCCGGTGCAGGCGCCACCCGAGGTCGCGTTGGAGGAGGTCACGAACGGGTAGGTGCCGTGGTCGACGTCGAGCAGCGTCGCCTGGCCGCCCTCGAGCAGCACGGTCTCGCCCTTGTCGAGCGCCTGGTTGAGCAGCAGGCCGGTGTCGCAGACCATCGGCGCGATCCGGTCGGCGTAGGACAGCAGGTCCTCGACGACCGCCTCGACGGTGAAGCCGCGCCGGTTGTAGACCTTGGAGAGCAGCTGGTTCTTCAGCTCCAGCGCACCCTCGACCTTGCTGCGCAGGATCGACTCGTCGAAGAGGTCCTGGACGCGGATGCCGATGCGGTTGACCTTGTCGGCGTAGGTCGGCCCGATCCCGCGGCCGGTGGTGCCGATCTTGCGCGAGCCGAGGAACCGCTCGGTGACCTTGTCGAGCTGGCGGTTGTAGTCGGCGATGACGTGGGCGCTGGCCGACAGCTTCAGCTTGGAGATGTCGACGCCACGCTCCTCCAGACCACTCAGCTCCTCGAAGAGGACCGCGAGGTCGACGACGACCCCGTTGCCGATCACCGGCGTCACGCCGGCGGTCAGGATGCCGCTGGGCAGCAGGTGGAGGGCGTACTTCTCCTTGCCGATGACCACCGTGTGGCCGGCGTTGTTGCCGCCGTTGAACTTCACGACGTAGTCGACGTGCTCACCGAGAAGGTCGGTCGCCTTGCCCTTGCCTTCGTCGCCCCACTGGGCGCCGATGATCGTGATCGCGGGCATGTGTTGCTCCTTCGCTCCGGACGGAGTCCCTCCGGGCGTACCCGGCTGCTCAACGCACCAATATCTAGTGTGTGCTCGATCCATCTACAGAAAGCAAAAAACCCTGGCAAGACCAGGGCTCTTGCGACCACACGCTAGCAAATACCGGCCCGTACGTCACAGCCAGGCTCGCCGTGCGGCCTCGACACCCGCCTCGAACCGGGAGGTCGCGCCGAGGTCTTCGAGCAGTTCGGCGACCCGCCGCCGGACCGTACGCAACGAGACACCCAGCCTCCGGGCGATCTGTTCGTCCTGGGCTCCGCTGGCCAGCTCGGCGAGCAGCAGACGACGCTCCGCGGTCGGCAGGTCCTCGAGCTCGGCCGCCGGGAGGGCGCGGCGCCACAGCTCCTCGAAGTAGCTGGTCACCACCTCGACGATGCCCCGCTGGCGTACGTTGATCAGCGGCTGCTCCACCGGGCCGAGCGGGTCCGGGAACATCGCATGGGTGCTGCCGACGACCATCAGGTGAGTGGGGACGCTCGGCAGGATCCGGATCTCCTCCCCGATCTCGACCCGCATCCGCAGCACGTCGCGCGAGTTCCTCAAAGCCGCAACCGGGTAGATCCCGCGGCACCGGCGACCCGACCTGATCGTCGACTCGATGACCGAGATGAACCGCATCTCCGAGGGGTGCATGGTCACCGCCGGGCGCAGCCACATCATGTCGCCCGAGGTGGCCGAGACCAGGCGCTCGAAGGTCTCCGGCGTGAACTCGGTCGCGACCACCTCACCGTCGATCGGGCGCTCCTCACCGATCGTGGCCGGGAGCCGTGCGGCCGTGCCCGCGACGTACGGCACCGACTGGGAGATCTTGAGCAGGTGGTCGTGGGCGTCCTGGGCCCTGGTCGCGGCTCGCTCCAGCATGTGGGCGACCACCGCGGGAGGACTCAGCACGGTCAACGTCTCACCGCAGCTGATGACGCCGCTCTCGATCAGGGGCGCGGCCTCCTCCTTCAGCTCGCCCTCGGAGGTGGACAGCGTCGCCGCCACCGCCATGCACGGCCATCCGGTGAGCGGGAGGAGGCGACTGTAGAGCTGTGCCGCACCCGGGTCGAACCCGAGCGCGGTCATCAGCGTCTCCGACTGGCCGTTCTCCATACCTGGCACTCTAATGCCAGATAAGTGTCATGCCTCCGGCTTGAGCAGCGGGAAGAGGATCGTCTCGCGGATTCCGGCACCGGTGAAGAGCATGATCGCCCGGTCCAGACCGAGCCCGAGGCCGCCCATCGGCGGAGCGCCGTACTCCAGCGCCCGCAGGAAGTCCTCGTCGAGCTGCATCGCCTCGGGGTCGCCGCCGGCGGCGAGCAGGGACTGGGCCGTGAGCACCTCGCGCTGCACGACCGGGTCGATCAGCTCGGTGAAGCCGGTGCCGCGCTCGACACCACCGATGATCAGGTCCCAGGCGAGCACCTTGCCCGGCTCCTCGTCGTTGATCCGTGCCAGCGGCTGGGCGATCGCCGGGAAGTCGCACAGGAAGGTGGGCTGGATCAGGTTGGGCTCGACCAGCTCGCCACACAGCTCCATGACGATCTTGCCGGCGTCCCAGGCCGGGTCGAGCTCGACGTCGTGCTTGTCGGCGAGCGCCTTGAGCGTGTCGACGTCGGTGTCGGGCGTGACCTCGACGCCGACGGCCTCGGAGACACCCTCGTAGACCGGCAGCCACTTCCACTCGCCGTCGAGGTCGATGACGACTTCCTCACCGGTGGTCGAGCTTGTCGAGACCACCTGGCGCGAGCCCACCGCGTCGGCCGCGGCGAGATACATCCGGCGGATCTGCTCCGCGATCGTGAACTGGTCGCCGTAGGCCTGGTAGGCCTCGATCATCGTGAACTCGGGGCTGTGGGTGGAGTCGACGCCCTCGTTGCGGAAGATCCGGCCGATCTCGTAGACCTTGTCGATGCCGCCGACGACGGCCTTCTTGAGGTTGAGCTCGAGCGCGATGCGCAGCGTCATCGGCTGGTCGAACGCGTTCATGTGGGTGTTGAACGGCCGCGCGTGCGCACCACCGTGGATGAGCTGCAGGACCGGCGTCTCGACCTCGAGGTAGCCGTCGTCCTCCAGGCAGCGACGGATCGCCTGGGTGATCTTCGCCCGCGTGCGCACCATGTCGCGCGCCTCCTGGCGCACGATCAGGTCGGCGTAGCGCTGCCGGACCCGGGACTCCTCGGAGAGCTCCTTGTGGAGCACTGGCAGCGGACGCAGCGCCTTGGCCGCCATCTGCCAGCTCGAGGCCATGATGGAGAGCTCGCCGCGCCGCGAGGAGATCACCCGGCCGGTGACGGCGACGTGGTCACCGAGGTCGACCAGGCTCTTCCACTCCGCCAGCGCCTCCTCGCCCACCTCGGCGAGCGAGAGCATCACCTGGAGGCGGGTGCCGACACCCTCCTGGAGGGTCGCGAAGGCCAGCTTGCCGGTGTTGCGGACGAACATGACCCGACCGGCGACGGTGACCACGTCCTGGGTCTCCTCGCCGGCCTCGAGCTTGTCCTCGTAGGCCTCGCGCACCTCGGCGAGCGTGTGCGTGCGGCCGACCTCGATGGCGTACGCCTTCTTGCCCTCGGCCAGCAGGCGCTCGCGCTTCTCGCGCCGGACCAGCATCTGCTCGTTGAGGCTCTGCTGAACCTCGGGGGCGTCTGGCGCGTTGGTGGTCTGCTCAGTCACAGGGCAAGGCTAGGCGAAATCGCTGGTCCGACGCGATTCGGTAATTCAGCCGAGCAGGGTGTCGTACGCCGTCGGGCTGCTGTCGCGGAGGAACTCGCTGCAACGCTCCCACTCGTCGGTCTCGCCGATCGCCTTGGCCTGCTCGGCGAGGAGGGCCAGGCTGGTCAGGAAGCCGCGGTTGGGCTCGTGCTCCCACGGCACCGGGCCGTGGCCCTTCCAGCCGTTGCGGCGGAGCATGTCGAGCGAGCGGTGGTAACCGACGCGGGCGTAGGCGTAGACGGTCACGTCCTCGGCGCCGGCCTCCTTGGCGGCCGTGGCGAGCGCGGCCCAGGCCGCGGGCGAGGCCGGGTGGCGGCGTACGACCTCGGCGGGCTCCGTCCCGGCGGCCAGGTCGTCGGTCGCGGGGTCGGCGGGGAGGTGGGTCGGTGGCGGTCCGGCCATCAGGTCCTGGTGCGTCATGCGAACCATTGTGCCCGCGACCCCCGAAACCGTCGGTGGTCGGGTGTTGACTGTGGCCATGACCGAGACGACCGCGTCGCAGGCGCCGGGCAGCACCGTGGAGCATCCCTGGCGCAGCCTGGCCGCGCTGTGCATCGGCTTCTTCATGATCCTCGTCGACATGACGATCGTGACCGTCGCGACGCCGGACATCATGAGGGACCTCGAGGCGAGCACCAACGACGTGCTGTGGGTGACCAGCGCCTACCTGCTCACCTACGCCGTCCCGGTGCTGATCATGGGGCGTCTCGGCGACCGGTTCGGGCCGAAGTGGCTCTATCTCGGCGGCCTGGCGATCTTCACCCTCGCGTCGCTGTGGTGCGGGCTCGCCGACGACATCACGATGCTGATCATCGCCCGCGCGGTGCAGGGCGTCGGTGCGTCGATGATGACGCCGCAGACGATGGCGGTGATCACCCGGATCTTCCCGGCCGACCGGCGCGGTGCGGCGATGGCGCTGTGGGGCGCGACCGCGGGCATCGCGACGCTGGTCGGCCCGATCCTCGGCGGCGTGCTCGTCGACCTCGGTGGCTGGGAGTGGATCTTCTTCATCAACATCCCCGTCGGCGTGGTCGCGCTCGTCCTCAACTGGCGGCTGGTCCCGCTGCTGCCGACCCACCCGCACGTGTTCGACTGGCTCGGCGTCGCGCTGAGCGGGATCGGCATGTTCGGCCTGGTCTTCGGCCTCCAGGACGGCGAGCAGCGCGGCTGGGACGGGCTGATCTGGGCGCTGGTGATCGGCGGAGTAGCCGTGCTGGGTCTGTTCGTGCTGTGGGAGGCGCGCAACAAGCAGGAGCCGCTGCTGCCGTTGGGCCTCTTCGGCGACCGCAACTTCTCCGTCGCCAACATCGCGATCACCTGCATGGGGATGGCGGCCACGACGATGGGCTTCCCGCTGATGCTCTACGCCCAGATCGTCCGCGGCTACGACGCGCTCGAGGCGTCGCTGCTGATGGTGCCGATGGCCGCGGTGTCGCTGGTGCTCGCGCCGGTGGTCGGCCGGATCAACGACAAGGTCCACCCCCGCTGGCTCACCAGCTTCGGCTTCTTCTGCTGCGCCGTGGCCATCTTCTGGCTCACCGGGCCGATGACGCCGGGCTCGGCGGTCTGGGAGCTCCTCGTCCCGATGGGCCTGCTCGGGCTCGGGATGGCGTTCGTGTGGGCGCCGCTGGCGGCGGCCGCCACCCGCAACCTGCCGCCGCTACAGGCCGGAGCCGGGTCGGGTGTCTACAACGCCACCCGGACGGTCGGGTCCGTGGTCGGCTCCGCCGCCATCGCCGTGCTCATGGACGCCCGGATCACCGCCAACGGGCTGGACGCGAGCGCGGAGACCGCGGGCGGCGCCGGTGCCCAGCTGCCCGCGGAGGTCGCCGAGAGGTTCTCCCAGGCGATGGCCGAGGCGACGTTGCTGCCGGCGGTCGCGCTGGCGGTCGGCTTCGTGGCGGTGCTCTTCTTCACCACCCCGCGTCACCTGGTGAAGCCGCCCGCCTAGGACAGGGCGACGGAGAGCGGCAGGCCCCGGCACGGGATCATGTCGCGGGCGGTGGTGAGCGGGTCGCCGGTGGCCAGCTGCGGGTCGGCCGAGACGATCGCCTTGCCGTGGCCGTTCACCAGCGTCGCGCCGGCCTCGCGCAGCCCGGGCAGGAGCATCGTCTCGAGCGTCTCGACCAGGGTGTCGGCCCCCGCGACGCCGACCATGCGGCCGCCGGCGTAGACGGGCATCGTCGTGGTCATGACGTACTCGTCGGTGCAGACGAAGTCGACGTACGGCCCGACGAGCGTGAGCTCGCCCGTGCGCTCCGGGGTGCGGTACCAGGGCTGACGGGTGTAGTCGATCGCCTCGCCCGTCGCCGGGGCGTCGGCGTCGCCGAGGAAGTCACGTTCCTCGCCCTGCCACCAGACGAGGTAGAGCCGCCGGTCGCTCAGCACTCCCGGCGCCACCACGAAGCCGCCCCCGACGAGATTGGGGTTGCGCAGGAACTCCAGGGACCCGGGCTCGAGCCGCTCGCGCAGGGACGCGCTGGTGACCGGGCCGGCCTCGAAGAGGGCAGCCACCTCGCTGCGTACGCGCTCGAGCTCGGTCACGATCGGCCCGAAGTGCTGCTCGACCTGGGCCACACAGTCGAGGGGAGTCATCGTCTTCGTCATCGTCGCACCGCCTCATGGATCTCAGCCAAGCGTTCAAGGGAGTGAGCGACATGCTCACGTACGCTCTCCCGGGCCCTGACAGCATCCCCCGATGCCAGGGCATCGACAAGCTCCTGATGCCTGCTCGCCGTCGCCTCCCGGAAGCCCGGCTCGTCGAGCGGGATCCGGAGCAGGGCGCCGAAGTCGGCCTCCTGGCGCACCACCTCGCGCGTCATCCGGGCCGACTGGGTCAGGGCGGCCACCGACAGGTAGAGCTCGCTGTCCGCGCTGCGCCAGCGGGCCACGTCGCTGACGTTGAGCGGGATCAGCAGGTCACGCAGGTCCTCGACCTCGTCAGGATCGGTACGCTCCGCCGCGATCTCCGCGCACCCGGTGAGCACCACCTGATAGACGGTGGCCCGGTCACGCAGCTCGATCCGTGACATCGCGGCGAGCCGGTCCTCGACCAGGTCGGCGCTCTTCGGGGCACGTACGAACGAGCCACCGCCACGCCCACGGGTCGTCACCACCAGGCCCTTGGCGCGCAGTGCCACCAGCGCCTCTCGTGCCGTGACCGTGGCGACGCCGAGCATCTGGGCGAGCTCCGGCTCGCTCGGGAGCCGCTCGCCGTGCGCGAGCACGCCGGAGCGGATCGCCTCGGCGAGCCGGTTCTCGACACGCGCCGCCCTGCCCTCGTCGCCGATGGGGGCGAAGATGGCCGCACGGGCTCGGGAGGTCATCACACGCACACCTGAATTCTAATGTATGGCTCCAGATGATTCGGCCCCTCAGATCTGTTCGATTTTGTTCGAATCGGCACAGGAAGTTCATGAATTTCGTCTTAACTATCTGGATCCTTGGGCGTTTCTATGCCTAACCTGTGCGCACGACTGACGCAGTATTGGTGTCGGTCACCCAAGATCGTCGGGTGTCCAGGGCTTGTGGGGGGCGCTGGGCATCCGACTCCTTGATTTTGGGACGACCTGCCTCTGAATACGACAGGGCGGGGAGAACCTTTCGGCTCTCCCCGCCCTGTTTCTGTGCGTGTGTGCTAGAACACCGCGGCCACTGCGCTCGTCACCGAGTCGACGATGTCGCCCAGCAGGCCACCCTCGTCCTCCTCGACCGGAGCATCCTCGGTCGCCTCGTCAGCAGGCTCCTCGGTGGTCGGCCGCGCAGCCGGGGTCTCCGACTCGCTCGGCGTCGCCTCCGGCTCGGCCGGCTCCTCGGCAGGCGCCTCAGCGCTGTCCTCGCCGCCCGGAAGGATGTCATCCAGACCCGGCAGCAGCGGCGCGTCCTCCTCGGTCGGCTTCTCGACCGGAGCCACCTCGTCCGAGGACTCCGGCGACGCCGGCTTCTCGGCCGGAGCGTCGGACTTGTCCTCGCCCGGGGTCGACGCGCGGAAGCCAGCGTTGCCGCCTTCCGTCCCCTGAGGACCGCTAGCTGAGGCCGGGGCACTGGGCGCCGACTGGTTGCCGTCGCTGTCCTCAGCGGTGACCGTAACTGTCGAATCCTGGCCGAGCAGGCACCCAAACCTCATGGATGTGGCGCCCGGTTCCGAACGCTGCGGGAAGCAGAGAACGCCACCCTGCACCCGAACGATGTAGACAATCCCGCTCTGCGGCGTCTTGTTGTCCTCGTCCGTCGATGCCGACCACGAAACGTCGAAGCCGAGTGCCGAGACATTGTCCACCTTGACGTTCTGGGGGACCGTAGGCGCGATCTTCGTAGTCGTGCCGGTGGCCTCAGCAGACGGGTCAGACTCGTTGCCCGCACTGTCCACAGCCGTAACGGTGTAGGTGTACTCCTTGCCAGCCTCCAAGCCCGTGTCCTCGTACGAGGTGTCGTTGACCGGACCGACCAGCTTGCCGTTGCGGTAGAGGTTGTAGGTCACATCACCAACGCCATCGGTGTTGTCCTCGGACTCCAGCCAGCTCACGTTCAGCGTGCTGTCGCTGGGGTCACCCTGCTCGACCGTCACGCCCTGAGGAATCTGCGGAGCCGTGACGTCCATGACGCAGTCGATCTCGTTGCTGTCCTGGGACTCATTGCCAGCCTTGTCGGTCGCGGTGACCGAGAAGGTGTAAGTGACACCGGCTTCGAGGCCTGTGAAGGTCGCCGCGGTCTCCTCGGTCCGACCCGGGTTTCCGGCGTCCGGCGACGAGGTCACCGTGTAGTGGGAGATCCCGCTCTTGTCCTGCGCCCTGGACCAGTCGACCTTCGCGGAGGTGTTGGTCAGCACGTCGCACCCGCTGAGAGTGACCGGGTCGGGAGCCGTCTCGTCCTCAGGATCACCGGGGCCCGGTTCTTCGCCGTCGTCGTCGCAGAGCGGGAGGTCGGGGAAGAGGTCACAGACCGGCAGCTCACCGTCGCCGTCGCCGTCATCCGGCGGGGTCGACGGGTCCGTCGGCGGCGGGGTCGGCTCAGGCGGCTGGCACTGGGTCAGGTCCGGGCGGATCTCGCAGATGTCCACACCGGCACCCGGCGGGCGAGTGTCCTCGCAGGCGCTCGGGTCGAGCTCACAGGTCGGCGTGCTGCCCGAGGGGACGTTGCCCGCGGGGATGAAGGTCACGCCGGTGTTGGCGGCCGGGACGATGTCGTCGTCGACGATCTCCGGGTCGTCGGAGTCCTTGTCCGACGGCTTGTCGTCGGGCTCAATCGTGTCAGGATCGCTGGGGAGCGATGACTCCCCGGTTGTCGGATCCTTCTTCGGCGAGCTCTCCGGGTCGCTGTTTACGGTGCAAGAGAACAAGACGAGAAGCAGGATCAGGATGATCGCGCCTATGACGATTCCGCCGATTGTGCGGTTTCGCGCAGTGGTTTCCATTCCGAGGATGTCCCTCCCAAGATCAACGCCGAGGGGACGGTTCGACTGTCGTTACCCGTGAGTCGCCGTCCAGCCAGGGCATTGAATCGCTTTACCAATGACCGGCACAACGACATAAGCCCGTGTTTGCTATGCCGTGTGCCACAACGTTTTCCGAATCGGGACCATTGGCCTGTCCCCGGCGTGTTGCTCAGCCGATGGAGTTGCCCGCAGAACCGAGATGCTGGGCACCCTCGACGACCCGAGCGGCCATACCTGCCTCCGCGAGCTTGCCCCAGACGCGAGGATCGTACTGCTTCTTGTTTCCGACCTCGCCGTCGACCTTCAGAACACCGTCGTAGTTGGCGAGCATGTGGCCGGCGACGGCACGGGTGTAGGCGTACTGGGTGTCGGTGTCGATGTTCATCTTGACCACGCCGTAGGAGACGGCCTCCGCGATCTCCTCGGCGCTCGAGCCGGAGCCGCCGTGGAAGACGAGGTCGAAGGGCTTCGAGCCGGAGGGAAGGCCGAGCTTGGCGACGACGGCGTCCTGGGCGTCACGCAGGATGGAGGGACGGAGCTTGACGTTGCCCGGCTTGTAGACGCCGTGCACGTTGCCGAAGGTGAGCGCGGTCAGGTAGCCCTCGACACCGAGCGCGTCGGCGGTCGCGATGGCGTCCTCGGGGGTCGAGTAGAGCTTGTCGTCGATCGCGCCGACGATGCCGTCCTCCTCGCCACCGACCACGCCGACCTCGATCTCGAGCACGATGTGAGCGGTCTTGGCCAGCGCCAGCAGCTCCTGGGCGATCTCCAGGTTCTCGGCCAGCGGCACCGCGGAGCCGTCCCACATGTGGCTCTGGAACAGCGGCGCCTCGCCACGCTGCACGCGCTCGGCGGAGAGCTCGAGCAGAGGACGTACGAAACCGTCGAGCTTGTCCTTGGGGCAGTGGTCGGTGTGGAGCGCGATGTTGACGTCGTAGGACTTGGCGACCTCGGTCGCGTACGCCGCAAAAGCCACCGAGCCGGTCACCATGTTCTTGACCGTGGGGCCGGAGAGGTATTCCGCGCCACCGGTGGAGATCTGGATGATGCCGTCCGAGCCGGCCTCCGCGAAGCCGGCCAGTGCCGCGTTGAGCGTCTGCGACGAGGAGACATTGATCGCCGGGAAGGCGAACCCCTTCTCCTTCGCGGTCGCGAGCATCTCGGCGTACTTCTCGGGGGTGGCGATGGGCATCTGGGGGTCTCCTTGAAGATCCGTTGTCGACCGGTGCGCTGGTGGCCAGCGTAATGCGCCCCCGGGGCACCCCGCCCAACGCTCGCAGTTGGATCGATCAACCAGGACAACCGATCCGCCTCGAGATCCGTATCCAGGGGTGAGACTGACCTTGGAGGCACCATGGACTGGCAGGAAACCCTGGAACGGGCGATTCCCCAACCCCCGCCCACACAACCCGACCCGGCCGCGCTCGTCGCGGACGGGAAGAGGCTCGTACGCCGCCGACGGCTCGCCGTGGTGGCCGGCTCCGCGGCCGCGGTGGCCCTGGTGATCGGGATCGGCGCGGTCGTCGTGCCCTCGCGAGACAGCGCCACCCCGGACCCGCCGATCGCGACCCGGTCGACGGGCGAGGAATGGCCACCCGAGGTCGACATCCCCTTGAGCGACCTCGCTCCGGTCGCGTACGACTTCGACACCGGTGAGACGACGTTCCAGGAGGGCTGGACCGAGGTCGACCGGGTCGGAGCCCTCACTTCCAGCGACTCATTGGCGGTCGCGGTGACCGACGGGGAGAAGACGATCTACGCCTACTTCCCGCAACGTGAGGACGCCGCCTTCGCCGACGCATCCCATACCGCGAAGGACTTTCGGACGTGGGCACGTGAGCTTCCCGACCACCAGCCGGACGTCATGTGGGACCCCGGTGACCGGCTCTCCGTCGGCGGAAGCGGTTGGAAGATCGTCCGCGAGATCTCCAACCCCTTCGGATACGACGCACCCTGGGACTCGGTCGGAGCGGTCATCGAGCGGGAGGGCGTCGAAAAGTGGCTCTTCCTCCGGAATAGCCGCACAGCGCTTTCACTGGCACCCGACGGCGGCTCGATCTATGCCATTCCTGGCCAGAGCATCGATGGCTGGCTGACACGCATCGAGAGGTCGGATCGAGCGACCTACCGTCCGAACTACCGCAACCTCGTGGAACCGGCCATCACCGACGTCGTCGAGTTCAGCGGCTCGGAGGTCGTCCCCACCAGGGACGGGGTGGTGGTCCTCGATCAGATCGCTGACCCGGACATCAACGAGTCGTTCACGGCCGAGACGTCGCAGACCGCAGCCGCCCGGATCACCGTCGACGGCGAGGAGCAGTACGTCCTGGTCCAGGAGAAGGAGAGCGCGACTCGGACGAAGAACGTCTCGTGGGCGTTTGCCTACAACCTGCTCCCGGCGCCGTACACCGAGGACCGCGGGCCGTTCTCACTCGACGAGTTCGCCGCGATCGTCAGGCGAAACTACGGCTCCCAAGGGGGGCCGTGGACATGAGCGCGCACGACGAGGCCTTCACCGCGTTCGTCGCGGCCCGGCGGTCACACCTGGTGCGGGTGGCGTACGCGCTGTGCGGCGACTGGCACCGGGCGGACGACCTGGTGCAGACGTCCCTGCTGAAGCTGTACGCGTCGTGGCGACGGGTCGAGCGGGGGTCGGAGGAGGCGTACGTCCGGACGATCCTCGTCCGCGCCCACATCGACCAGACCCGGCGGCCGTGGTGGAAGCGGGAGCGCTCGGGAGAGCTGCCGGAGCAGCCGGGTCCCGCGGACCAGGTCGAGGAGCGGTCCGAGCTCTTCGACGCGCTCCAGGAATTGCCGGAGATGCAGCGCAAGGTGGTCGTCCTGCGCCACTGGCTGCAGCTGTCGGTCGCCGAGACCGCACGGGAGCTGCGGATCAGCGAGGGGACCGTCAAGAGCCACTCCTCGCGGGGGCTGACCGCGCTGCGTACCTGCCTGGGATCGGGGGACGCGTCCAGGACATAAGGCGGGCAGAGAGCAAGAGCGGCGAGCAAGGTGAAGATCCGCTATCGCGGGCAGCGGTCCTGGAATCCCCCGCTGCCGCCCGGCCCCGAGGCCACGCACCCTGTGAAAGGGGCACATCCGGGCGACCCGGAGTTAACTTTAGCGGATCAGCTTTTCACCGAGGACACCGGGGCGTAACCGCTTTACAACCACCGGTTCGATCCGGTCAACCGCGCCAGGCGTCCTCGGAGGACAGGTCGGCGTGCTGGACGACCCAGGAGTGCATCGCGATCGCAGCGGCGGCGGAGGCGTTGATCGACCGCGTCGAGCCGAACTGGGCGATCGAGAAGGTGCCGTCGACGCTCGCGCGCGCCTGCTCGGACAGACCCGGACCCTCCTGCCCGAAGAGGAAGCAGACCGACTTGGGCAGCTCCATCGTCTCCAGGTGGAGCGAGCCGGGAAGGTTGTCGATGCCGAGGAGGCGTACGTCTCGTTCATGGAGGTACGCCGCGAGCGACGGCACGTCGGGGTGGTGATGGACGTGCTGGTAGCGGTCGGTGACCATCGCGCCACGGCGGTTCCAGCGGCGGTTGCCGACGATGTGCACCTCAGCGGCCAGGAACGCGTTGGCGGTGCGGACGATGGTGCCGATGTTGAAGTCGTGCTGCCAGTTCTCGATCGCGACGTGGAAGCCGTGGCGGCGCTGGTCGAGGTCGGCGACGATCGCCTCGAGGGTCCAGTAGCGGTAACGGTCGACCACGTTGCGGCGGTCGCCGTTGGCCAGCAGCTCCGGGTCCCAGTGCGCCCCCTCGGGCCACTCCCCCTGCCACGGACCCACGCCGACCTCCGGCTGCCCGTGGGGCATCGGATCGTACGGTGCTCGGGATTCACCCTCGGACTGACGTGTGTCGTTCATCGACAAGACAGAATATTCGTACAACAAGAGTTGTTACCTATGGGTACCGTAGGGCGGGTGACAGGTGCGGGGAATTTTGCGCCGATGTTGGCTGGTCTGGAATGGATGAGTCCGGATTTTCTGCTGGCCACTTTCGGCGAGCCGCTCTTCTGGATCAGCCTCGTCATCATCTTCGTCGAATGTGGTCTTTTCTTCCCGTTCCTGCCCGGCGACAGCCTGCTGATCGCCCTCGGGATCTTCATCGCCACCGACAAGATCGACATCTTTCCAGGGCCTCCCGGCGTCGAGGTCGTGATCGCGATGGTCTTCTTCGTCGCCGCCGCTTTCGCGGGCAACGTGACCGGTTATGAGATCGGACGCAAGATCGGGCCACGGCTCTATGAGCGCGACGGCCGGTTCATCAAGAAGCGACATCTCGAACAGACCCGGGAGTTCTTCGACAAGCACGGCAACAAGGCGTTGGTGATCGGGCGATTCATCGCCTTCGTGCGCACCTATGTCACCGTCGTCGCCGGGGTCACCCACATGGACCGGCGGCGGTTCTATTTCTGGAGCTTCGTCGGTGGCGTGCTGTGGGTGCTGGCGGTGACGTTGTTCGGGTTCTTCGTCGGCGCGCGCTGGCCCTGGCTGGCCGACAACGTCGACTACCTGATCCTGCTGCTCTTCGCGCTCGCGTTCGCACCCGCGATGGTGGAGTGGTGGCGTCGGCGGCGTACGGCCTCGCGGCTGGCCGCGGACCTCGACCACGACGGTCACCCGGACCGGGACATTCTCGGGATGACGGTCCGGCCGCGCACCTCGGAGGACCAGGGTGCCGACCGCCGGGCCGACCACTAAGCGGTCAGATTCCCTCGGGCGAGCCGCTCCAGAGCCTGCTCGATCACCTCGCGCTGCTTGGTGAAGGTCCACCTGACCAGGTGCTTCCCGGCATCGGTGTCGTAGAACCCCTGCAGCGGGATGGCCACGACGCCGGCCCGTTCCGGCAGCGACCGACAGAACTCCAGACCGTCGCTCCAGCCGAGGTCGGTGATGTCGGAGACGGCGAAGTAGGTGCCCTCCGGGATCGTCACGTCCAGGCCGATCCCCTTCAGCCCGTCACAGAGCAGGTCGCGCCGCCCCTGGAGATCGAGGGCGAGCTCCTTGGGCCAGTGGTCGAGATGCTCGAGCGCGTACGCAGCGGCCGGCTGCAGCGGGGCACCGGAGGTGAACGTCAGCCACTGCTTGGCTCCCAGCAGCGCTTGGACCAGATGCTCGGGGCCGGTCGCCCAGCCGACCTTCCAGCCGGTGAAGGAGTAGGACTTGCCGATGCTCGACAGGGTCAGGGTGCGCTCACGCATCCCGGGGAGCGTGGCGATCGGGATGTGCGGGGTCCCGTCGAAGGTCAGGTGCTCGTAGACCTCGTCCGAGACCACGGTCAGGTCGTGGTCCCTCGCGAAGGCGGCGACCGTCTCGAGCTCCTCGCGGGTGAGCACGGTGCCGGTCGGGTTGTGCGGGGAGTTGAGGAGGAGCACCTTGGTCGCCTCCGAGACGGCCGCCTCGAGCGCTTCGCGGGGCAGTCTCCCGCCCGGAGCGGAATCGTCCAGGCTGAGCGTCACCGGGCGACGTACGCCGCCCGCGAACTGCACCACGGCCGGGTAGCTGTCGTAGTAGGGCTCCACGAGGATCACTTCGTCGCCCGGGTCGACCAGGGCGAGGATCGCCGCCGCGATCCCCTCGGTCGCGCCGGTGGTCACGGCGACCTCGCGGGCCGGGTCGAAGGTGAGGCCGTAGTGGCGGGCCTGGTGGGCCGCGACGGCCTCGCGCAGCGCGGGGATGCCGGGGCCTGGGGCGTACTGGTTGCGTCCGCTCTCCAACGCGGCCACGGCTTGCTTGATGATCTCCTCGGGGCCGTCCACGTCGGGGAAGCCCTGGCCGAGGTTGACCGCGCCGGTGGAGGCGGCCAGCGCCGACATCTCGGAGAAGATCGTCGGCGGGATGCCGTGGAGTCGTCGCGCAGTCATTCCGCCGCCTCCGTAGGACAGGGCGAAGAATACGGAAGCGGCGGAATGACCCTTGATGCCGTTCGCTGGCGCTCACTCATGACACTTAGGCTAGGGGTCGTGACCACGGATCAGACCCTTGCTGCCGACATCGACGCCACCTGCCGCCTGCACGGGGAGTTCACGCTCCGCTCGGGGCAGGTCAGCGACACCTACTTCGACAAGTACCTCTTCGAGGCGGACCCGGCGCTGCTGGAGCGTGTCGCGGCGCGGATGGTCGAGCTGCTGCCCGAGGGCACCGAGGTGCTCGGCGGGCTGGAGCTCGGCGGCATCCCGATCGTGACCATGGTCTCGGCCAAGACCGGCATCCCGGCCATCTTCATCCGGAAGAAGGCCAAGGAGTACGGCACCGCCAAGCTCGCCGAGGGGCCGTCCTTCTCGGGGAAGAAGGTCACGCTCATCGAGGACGTGATCACCTCGGGTGGCGCGGTACGCGACGCGGTCAACGCGCTCCGTCCGCTTGGTGCGATCGTGGACACTGTCGTGTGTGCGATCGACCGTTCGCCCGAGCCCGGTGAGTCGCTGCGTGACGTCGAGCTGGAGATCCGCTCGGTGCTGACCCGAGCCGACCTGGACGCGGTCAACGCGGCCTCCTAGGGATCCACGGCGTGGATTTCAGGTTCGGTCGCTAGGCTTCGCCCGCCCGATCCACCCACACACTTCGAAGAGAGCCTCATGATCCTCACCGCCACCCAGCCCGAGGAGCTCACCGGCGTCGCCGGCTGGGCGGTCGACCTGATGGACAAGCTCGGCCCGGTGGGTGCGGGGCTCGGCATCGCGCTGGAGAACCTCTTCCCGCCGCTGCCCTCCGAGATCATCCTGCCGCTGGCCGGCTTCACCGCCGCTCAGGGCCGCTTCACGATCGCCGAGGCGCTGATCTGGACCACGCTCGGGTCGGTCGTCGGCGCGCTCGCGCTCTACCTGGTCGGCGCGCTGATCGGCCGCGAGCGGGTCTACTGGGTCGGCGAGAAGCTGCCGCTGGTGAAGACCTCCGACCTGGAGAAGACCGAGGCGTTCTTCGAGAAGTACGGCGCCTGGACGGTCTTCTTCGGTCGCTTCATCCCGATCTTCCGGTCGCTGATCTCGGTCCCCGCCGGCGTGACCCGGATGCCGATCTGGAAGTTCCTGATCCTCACCACCGTCGGCTCCGCGATCTGGAACACCATCTTCGTGGTCGCCGGCTACCAGCTCGGTGACAACTGGGAGAAGGTCGAGCCGATCGTCGGCCGGTTCCAGAACATCGTCATCCTGGTCGTGGCCGTCGCCGTCGTGGCCTGGATCGGCCTGCGGGTCTACAAGATCATCCGCGGCTCCGACAACGGTGCCAAGGACGACTCGCTCGTCTCCTAGCTAGAACTGCTGGTGCGTCGGCGGTGTCGGTCCCGGCACCGCCGCTGCGGGCTGCTGCCAGGGGTCGCGGGGTGTGCGCCGGGCGAACCAGGCGCCTGCTCGGCCGACGTACAGCATCACGATCGCGGCGATGACCACCGCCGGGAAGACCACCACGAAGAGCGAGAGCAGCGCGGCGATCGAGCCGACCACGGTGAGCAGGACCCGGGCCACCTTGGAGCGGAACAGCACCATGATCCCCAGCGGGATCGCGATCAGGCTCAGCACGCCGCAGACGGCGAACCAGATCACCATCGCCAGCGTCACGCCCTTGTCCGAGGACGACGGGTCGTTGTAGTCGGCGATCCCCGCGGGCACCATGAACAGCGAGATCAGCAGCGCGATCACCGAGCCCACGATCGTCATGATCGATGCCGCGACCACCGTCCCTGGTCTGGTGTCGGGATCGGGCTGCGGGTAGTGAGGGCGGAGGTACGCCGGGGGCTGCTGGCCCATCGCGTACTGGCCGTAGGCCGGTGGCGCCTGCCCCCATCCCTGGGGCTGCTGCGACGGCGTGGGCTGGGGCGGGGCGTACGGCGTCGGGGGCGGCGGCTCCTGCCCCTGGAACGGCGGCTTGCCGCCGTAGGGGTTGTCGAAGGAGCCGTACTGATCTGACATGCCGCGGAGCCTATCCGGCCCGCAGGCTCACTTGGTGCGGAACCACGCGGCGACCTCGGGTCGCAGCAGGAACGAGAAGGTCGCCACCGCCGCTCCGAAGAGGACCACGGCCGGCGGGAAGGCGAGCGCGAAGAGGAGCAGGGAGAGCGCCGAGACGGCGGCCGAGATCATCAGCGCGATCCGGGCCCAGGAGTGACGGCGGATCGCGAAGGCCGCGAAGACTCCGGCGGCCACGCACACGAGCGCCACCAGCACGGCCATGATCCAGGCCGAGGCGATGATGACGTCGGTGGTGTAGAGCCCCGCCACCTCCCGCATGGACGGATCGTTCTCCGCCTGCTTGCGCACCTGATCGAGGATCAGGTCGGGGTTGGCGGTCGCGGTCGCCGCCGAGGCGAGCATCATCAGCGCGGTGAACCCGGAGCCGATCCAGGTGAGCACCGCCGCCGCCATCACGGCGCCGGGGCGGCGCGTGGGCGCTGCCGGGGCGCGCTGGGCGACCGGACCCGTCCAGGGCGGCGGCTGCTGTGCCGAGAGCCGGGCCGGGCCGGTGGTCGAGCTCGTCTCCGTTGTCGAGGCGGCCGGCCCGGTCGGGGCGGTCGGAGCCTCGGGCGGGGTCGGCGCGACGTACGACTTCTGGTCCGGGTCGCTGTTGTCGAGCGCCTCCCGCTTCGTCGGGGAGACCCCGTCGAACCAGTCGCGGGTGGGCGACATCCACAGGAGTACGACCGCGACGGCGGACAATGTCGACCAGAACCCGCCACCGAACATCCCGGCGAAGAAGAGCGGTGCCGCGATGACCGTGAGCGCCAGCCGAGCCTGCTTGTTGCGCTGCAGCACGTGCCAGCCGAGGATCACCGCCGCCGCCGCGATCGCGCCGGTGACCAGCGCCATCACGTGCATGAGGGTCAGGATGCTGTCGAGGCCGATCCCCGAGCCGGCCAGCGGCGGCTCGGCCAGCACCTCCTCCACCCGCTCCCTGGTGTCCAGGCTGCGCAGCCCGGCGATCTGGTCCCAGGCGGTCACCACGGTGAGCAGTGAGCCGAGCACGATGAGCCACCCGGCGAGGGTGGCCTGACCGGGGCGGGGAAGCTTCGTTTCAGACATGTCGGGAATCATTTTCTCATCCCGGCCAACTTCGCGTGCCGAGAGGTCGGGCGCGTCGGCCGAACGGGCACGGTGCTGACGCCTCGGCCGACGTACGCGCCTACTCGGCGCGGCCGAGACGGAGGCGATCGAAGGCCTTGGGCACGGTGAGAGCGGGGAGGGCCGCGGCGATCTCCTTCGCACAGGCGGCCGGGGTCGCGGCGGTGGTGTCGACGCGGATGTCGTACGGGTGGGAGTAGACCAGGGCCTGGGATCGGGCGAGGCCGGCAGGACGGTCACCGCGGGCAGCCTCCCGGCGCTCGAGCTCGTCCGGGGAGCACCAGACCTCGACGAGGGTGACGTCGTAGCCCTCGAGCACCTCGAGCAGGTCGTCGAGCCGCCAGGTCTCGCTGAGCGGGTAGTCCATGATCACGTCGTTGCCGACAGAGGCCAGGGCCGCGACGGCGCGGTGATAGCCGAGCCGGGTGCGGCGCAGCATCTCCGCGATCCCGGCCTCGTCGAGCTCTCGCGTGTGCACCGTCGACCGCATCCCGCTGATCCCATCGACCGGCACCAGGAACCACGGGTCCTCGAGCAGCGGCAACAGCTCCCGCCCGACGCTGCTCTTGCCCGAGCTCGACGCCCCGTTGAGCAGGATGATCCGACCGTTGCGCACGCAGCCAACGTACTAGCCATGGCTCGGGCCGCGTCGAGGTGATCCTCGGGCTTCCCACCCAGATCATCCCGCCGAGAATGTAGTTGTGGGCGACGAAACGGCAGTTTCGTCGCCCACAACTACGGACTCGGCCACCAGAACTACGGTTTCGGCCGGGGCGGGTCAGATCTTCAGGATGAGGCCGTCACCGTCTCGGTCCACGGTGACCTGGCCACCGTCGGACACCTCGCCACCGATGAGCTTCCGGGCGAGCGGGTCGCCGATGGCGGACTGGATGAGGCGGCGGAGGGGTCGGGCGCCGTACGCCGGGTCGTAGCCGGTCTCGGCGAGCCATTCCCGAGCCTCGGTGGTGACAGAGATCGAGATGCGGCGGGCGGCCAGGCGCTTCTCCAGCAGACCGAGCTGGATGTCGACGATCTTGGTGAGATCGGCCAGCGAGAGGGCGTCGAACATGACGACCTCGTCGAGGCGGTTGAGGAACTCGGGCTTGAACGATCCCCGGACCACGGCCATGACCGACTCGTGCTTCGCGTGCTCGTCCATCACCGGGTCGACCAGGAAGTTCGAGCCGAGGTTGGAGGTGAGGATGAGGAGCGTGTTGCGGAAGTCGACCGTGCGGCCCTGACCATCGGTCAGGCGACCGTCGTCGAGCACCTGCAGCAGGATGTCGAAGACCTCGGGGTGAGCCTTCTCGACCTCGTCGAGCAGGACCACCGAGTAAGGGCGACGACGCACCGCCTCGGTCAGCTGACCACCCTCGTCGTAGCCGACGTAGCCCGGAGGCGCTCCGACCAGACGGGCGACCGAGTGCTTCTCGGAGTACTCGGACATGTCGATGCGTACGATCGCGCGCTCGTCGTCGAAGAGGAAGTCCGCCAGCGACTTGGCGAGCTCGGTCTTACCGGTGCCGGTCGGACCCAGGAACAGGAACGAGCCGGTGGGACGGTTGGGGTCGGCGATGCCGGCGCGAGAGCGGCGCACCGCGTCGGCCACGGCCGTGACCGCGGACTTCTGCCCGATCAGGCGCCGCCCGATCACGGCCTCCATCTCGAGCAGCTTGGCCTGCTCGCCCTGGAGCATCTTGCCGGTCGGGATGCCGGTCCACGCCTCGACCACCTCGGCGATCTGCTGGGCGGCGACCTCCTCACCGACCAGCCGGTCGGTGACCTCGTCCTCGGCGGCGGCCGCCGCGGCGATCTGCTCCTCGAGCACGGGGATCTTGCCGTAGAGGATCTCGGACGCCTCGCCCAGGGATCCCTCACGCTGCAGGCGCTCGGCCTCGATGCGCAGCGCGTCGAGCTGCTTGCGCAGTGCGCCTTCGCCTTCGAGAGAGGCCTTCTCCCGCTCCCAGCGAGCCTCCAGTCCGCGCAGCTCCTCCTCCTTGTCGGCGAGCTCCTTACGCAGCGCCGCGTGACGCTCCAGAGACGCGTCGTCGGACTCCTTGGAGAGCGCGAACTCCTCCATCTTCAGCCGGTCGACGGCACGGCGGAGCTGGTCGATCTCCTCGGGAGACGACTCGATCTCCATCCGCAGCCGGGACGCGGCCTCGTCGATGAGGTCGATCGCCTTGTCGGGCAGCTGACGACCGGTGATGTAACGGTCGGACAGGGTCGCGGCAGCCACCAGCGCGGCGTCGGTGATGCGGACACCGTGGTGCGCCTCGTACTTCTCCTGGATGCCGCGCAGGATCTGCACGGTGTCCTCGACCGACGGCTCGCCGACGAAGACCTGCTGGAAGCGGCGCTCGAGGGCCGGGTCTTTCTCGATGCGCTCGCGGTACTCGTCGAGCGTGGTCGCGCCGATCATGTGCAGCTCACCGCGCGCGAGCATCGGCTTGAGCATGTTGCCGGCGTCCATCGCGGAGTCGCCCCCGGCACCCGCGCCGACGACGGTGTGCAGCTCGTCGATGAAGGTGATGACCTGCCCCTCGGCGGCCTTGATCTCCTCCAGGACGGCCTTGAGCCGCTCCTCGAACTGGCCGCGGTACTGCGCACCGGCGACCATCGCCGCCAGGTCGAGCGAGAGGACCCGGCGGCCCTTCAGCGAGTCGGGTACGTCACCGGCGATGATCCGCTGGGCGAGCCCTTCGACGACGGCCGTCTTGCCGACGCCCGGCTCGCCGATGAGGACCGGGTTGTTCTTCGTACGCCGCGAGAGCACCTGGATCACCCGGCGGATCTCGGCGTCACGGCCGATGACCGGGTCGAGCTTGCCCTTCTCGGCGGCCTCGGTGAGGTCCTGGGAGTACTTCTCGAGCGCCTCGTAGGAGTCCTCGGCGTCCTGGCTCGTCACGCGACGGTTGCCGCGGACGGCCTTGAGTGACTCGCGCAGCCCCTTCTCGGTGAGCCCGGCGCCCTTGAGCACCTTCTGCGCCGACGACTCGACCGTGGCCAGCGAGATCAGCAGGTGCTCGGTGGCGGCATAGTCGTCCTTCAGAGAGGTGGCCAGCGTGATCGCCCCCGCCAGGACGCGGGTCAGCGCACCCGAGGCAGCGGGCTGCTGCACCGTCGACCCGCTGGCGCGCGGGAGACCGGCGAGATCGGCAGCCGCCGCACGCGACAGCTCCTCGGCGTCCACACCGGACTTGGTGACCATCGACGTGGCCGTGCCCTCGTCCTGCTGCAGCAGCGCGACAAGCAGGTGGATCGGCTCGGTCGTGGTGTTGCCCGCCGTCGTGGCGGAGAGCTGCGCGGCCTCGATGGCCTCGCGAGCCTTGGTGGTGAACTTGTCTGCCGAAAACTGGCTCATCTGTCTCTGCACTCCTCCTGGGGACGCACCTGAGTCTGCCGCGAGTGCCTGTCACCCGCATCTATCTCAACACAACCAAAGTTGAGTCTGTTCCACTCAACTTTGACATTTCTAATATTGCGGCAGCGGACCAAACGATCGGGCACACTCCTCCTGTGGACCCCCGAGGCGCCGTGCGCGACCAGCTCGCCGCGCGCCAGCGCGAGGTCCTCGACGACCTGCTGGCGGGACGTACGCCGCCGGGGTTCGATACCGCCGGAACGACCGCGACGACGCGGGTGCTGCACCACAAGCGCTCCTCGGCTGCCGAGCACGCGGCCCCCGAGCTCGACCTGCTGCCGAACTGGCGCGCCCGCTTCCATGCCTGGGCGGCGCAGCATCCGCAGCAGGGCTGCGCCCACGACGACGTACGCGACTTCCTGACCACCATCGGTGCCGACTGGCTCCGCCTGCACGAGGTCTATGAGGGCCGGCGGCGGTTGGCCCTCACCCGGATCGCTGGGCGCCGGGTGCTCACCATCGGTCTCGGCACACAGATCTGGCACCTCGAACGCCGCACCAGGAAACGGAGCTCCCCGTGGAGAACCTGATCGTCATCGTCGTCCTCGGCCTGATCATCCTCGGGTGCCTCCAAGCCGCCCTCGCGGGCAGCCGAGGCAACCGCCGCCGAGGCCCCCGCAGGCGCAACCGCGGCGGCAGTTCCAGCTCGAGCTCCTGCGGCTCCACCTACGACGGCGGCAACAACCACGACAGCTCCTGCAGCAGCTCCTCCTGCGGCTCGAGCTGCGGCGGCGGAGGCGGCGGCGACTGACCCCTCCCGCCGACTCGGCGCAACTGCCCCACACAACACCGCCGAGTCGGCGCAACTGTCCCACGCGTGGGTGACTCAGCCGGCCTCGGCGGGACAGACGCGCCGACTCGGCGCGCAATCTTGGGACAGACGCGCCGACTCGGCATCAGAAGAGGTCCAGAGCCGTCACTTTCCACTGGCCCTCGACCCTGGCGGCCTCGACGGCGATCTGAGCAGCCGAGATGGAGGACTCCTTGTCGGTGGAGCGCTGCGAGGCCTGATCCAGGAAGACCAAGAGCGAAGCGGAGTCGGCGTCGAGCGACTTGACCGCAGCGACCTGGACCTCCGCGCTGAGCACGAGCTTCTGCCCCGGCGCCTTCTCCTGGAGCTGCTTGAAGAGGAGGTCGTACTCCTTGCGGGCGTCGCCGGCCAGGAACTCGTCGGCGGCCGCGGCCGTCGGGGCAGGGTCGGCGAAGTTGTAGGAGAAGACCTGGAGCAGACCGGTGGAGACGGCCGACTGCACCTCGGTGGTGGCCTCGGCGTCGACGACGGCCCGGTTGCCGACGTGGTCGGTCCTCCGCTCCCGGTCGGCCTGCCAGAACGCTCCCAGCCCGAGGATGAGAGCGAGCGCGGCGAGGAAGGGCGCCCAGCGGCGTACGAAAAGGCTCATGACATGTTCACCGCCACCTGCTCGAGGCTCTCCAGGAGCCAGTCGTCGCCGACCTTGACCAGGTCGGCGGCGAAGCGGTTGCGCTTGACGGTCGGCTCCGCGTCCTCACCGGAGGCCGAGCCGTCGCGGACCGTGATCTCGACCGCCGCGATCACGGTCGCGGTGTCGTCGTCGAGCTCGGTCACGGCGATGTCCATCACCGACCCTGTCGAGATCTTCTCCTGCTCCGCGAGGACCGTGCGGTCCTCCTCGGAGACGCTGGTCAGCTGGTCGTGCAGGGTGCCGGTGGTGACCGCGGCCCATCCCTTCAGCCCCTCGTCGACCTTGCGGTAGTCGAGCGAGTTGAGGGTCTCGATGTGGCTGGTCGCGACGATGAGCACCCGGTCGCGGCGGGCGGCCTCGTCGACCATCTCCTGATCGTGCCCGGTCGCCCGCCACCAGGTCAGCGCACCGGCCACCAGCACACACAGCGCCACCAGCGGGAGCGCCCAGGTGAGCACCCGGTCGCGCCTCGACGGTGCGTCGAGTGTGTCCATCTCGACCACCGAGGCCTCCGTCCGGGTCTCTGTTCGTCTCTGCGTCGTCGTGCTCATCGCTCCCCCATCAGTCCGGCGAGCGTGGTGGGGACGCTAACCGTCCCCGGCTCGGCTGTCTCGGTCTTGGTCGTTTTCGGTCGCGGCACGGCAGCGCAGCCGGCCGCGGTGTTGAACGGCTTGCCCTTGCTCACATCGGTGCCGGCACGCAGGTCGGTGCCCTCGTAGCCGGCGACGCAGGCGGGCGGGTTGAAGAAGGACGGCATCAGGCTCAGCCGGGGGCCGTTGGAGGTGTTGATCGCCCAGCCGATGCTGACTGCCTCGGGCACGGTCACGAAGGTCGACTCCAGCGCGGCGGCGTTGGTACCGAACAGCTGCGCCGGGGTGACCAGGTTGCTCATCAGGATCCCCAGCGGCTGCCCGACATCCTTGACCAGCAGCGAGATCTCGGTGGCCGTGCCAGGCGCGGCCCCGATCAGGTCGCGCAGGTCCTTGTCGGAATCAGCCAGCGTCGCGGAGAAGAGGGCGAGGTCGTTGCTCCAGGCCTTGATGCTCGTCGCCGACTCCTCCTGGGTCGCGAGCACCTGGTCGGAGTTGCGGATCAGGCTCGCCGAGACCAGGAAGTTGCGGTCGGCCTCCTTCTGGAACGACAGCGAGGTGTCGACCAGCTTCCGCAGGTCGGAACCGGCACCCCGGGACAGCAGGTAGGACTCGTCGATCGTCGTCACCAGCGCCTCCTCGGGCACCGAGGCGACGAAGTCGCGGCCGGTCTCGATGACCTGGGAGGCGTCGTACGGCAGCGCCTCCTCCCCCGCAGCGAGCCGGTCACCGTCGGCGAGCCGGGACGAACCCACGGCGCCGCCACGGAGGTCCAGATACTGCTCGCCGATGGCCGACCGGTTGGCGACCTTCACGGTCACGTCCTTGGGGATGGCGGGGGCGTCGCCGTCGATCTCCAGCACGGCACGTACGTCGTCGGCCCCTGCCTCCAGGGCCGTCACCTCACCCACGGGCACCCCGCGGTAGGTCACCTCGGAATTGACGAAGAGCCCGCCGCCCTCGGGCAGCGAGACGTCGACGCGATAGGGCTCCTCGAACAGGTCCAGCCCGACGTAGCGGGCCCCGACATAGCTGGTCCCCACGAGGGCGAGGGCGACGAAGAGCCCGAGCTTGACGCGTACGCCTCCGGTCAGCCGTTGCATCATTCGCTCCCTTCCACGGAGCCGGTGCCAGGATCAGAGACCGCGCCTTCCGGCGACGTCTCGGAGGTCTCCGAGCCCGACCCGGACGGCTCGGACGACTCGGACGACTCGGACGGCGACTCCGACGGCGACCCGGAAGGATCGGAGGGCGACGACGAGGACGACCCGGACTCGGACGACGACGGGTCCGAGGAGGACGACGAGCCGGGGTCGGAGGGCAGGATCGACTCCCCCGGGATGGCCGGCGAGGACGAGCCCGGCACCGGCGAGGTGGTCGACGGCAACAGCCCCGGCGCGCCCGACGACCCGGACTGGGAGGAGACCGGGCCGCCGGACCCGCCTTCGACCGACACCTGCAGCCAGTCGCAGCCCTTGGACCGACAGCCGTCGGGAGTGCGGAAGTTCGTGACCAGGAACAGATTCAGGTAGTCGCCGCGGATGGCGTTGAGCACCTCGTCAGGGAACGGGTAGGTGAAGAGGATCTCCAGCGCGTAGGGCAGGTCGGAGCCGGCCTTGGCGAGCTGGTCGAGGATCGGGTCGAGCAGCTTCAGGTCGGCGACGATGTCGTCCTGGGCCTCGTCGAGGGTGCGGATGGTGACCTTGGAGAGCTGGTCGAGCGCCTCCAGCATCGCGACCAGCTGCGGCCGCTGGTCGACGAGGACCTGCATCCCGGGCGAGAGCCCCTCCAACGCGTTCGCGATCTTGGTCTTGTCCTTCTCCAGCGTGACCGCGAGCTCGTTGAGCGAGTCGATCGCCGAGGTGATCGACTCCGAGCGGGAATCGAGGGCGGAGACGAACCGGTCCATCTCCTTCAGGAACGCCCGGATCTCCTCCGGCCGACCGTCGGAGATCTTCTGCATCTCCCGCGAGATCTCCTGGAACTGCGCGATCCCACCGCTGTTGAGCACCATCGACAGCGCCCCGAGCACCTCCTCGACCTGAGCGGCCGCCTCGGTGTCACCCCGCCCGAGGACCGCACCGTCACCCAGCGGCGAGCCCGCGACCGGGGTCGCGGGGCGGATCAGCGCGACGTACTTCTCTCCGAGCAGCGAGGTCTGCTGCAGTCGGGCCGTGGTGCCGGCGGGGAGCTCGACGTCGTCCCTGACCACCAGGGACACCCGCGCGCTGCGGCCGTCCTCGGCGAGCCGGATCTTGGCGACCCGGCCGACCGCGACGTTGTCGATCTTGACGCTGGACTGCGGAACCAGATCGAGTACGTCGCTGAACTCCGCGCTCAGCGTGATCGGGTCCTCCCCCACGTCGGCGCCACCGGGAAGCGGAGCCTCGTAGACGCCGCCGCTGACGGCACCGAGTCCACAGCCGGAGAGGGTCAGCGCGGCGGTGGCCAGGACAGCCACGAGCGGGCGAGACAGACGCGACATCACTGCTCCTCTCCCACACCGGACCCGACACCGGGCAGCAGCACCGGCGGCGCGTCCTCGGAGGTCTGGCCGGTGAGGCCGTCTCCGGACCAGACGCTCAGCTCGTTGAGGTTGGTGCGGCCGACGAGGCTGTTGTTCGCCGGGTCGTAGGCGTTGATGTACTTTTGCAGCACCAACGGGATCGTGGCGACCGCCTCCTCCAGCGACTCGTTCTGGTCGACGAGCACCTGCGTCGGCCCCTGCAGGTTCTCGACGCTCGTCCGCATCTCGGCGCGGTTGTCCTTGATGAACGACTCCAGCAGCGCGAGCGCCTCGCCGAGGTTGCCGACCGCGGAGGCCAGGTCGTCGCGGTCGTCGGCGAGATACTCGGTGACCTGCGCGAACCGGCGGTTGGCGTCATGGACCCCGTCGTCGTGCGCGAGCAGGGTCTTGTTGAAGGTGTCGAGGTTCTCGACGGTGGCGAAGAAGTCCTGGTCGACGTCGGCCAGGGTCGCCGAGGCGTCGGCGCCCTCCCGGATCACCTGGTTGATGTCGTCGCCCTGACCGTCGAGGTTGGCCGCGATCACCTCCAGGAACCGCGACAGTGCGCCGTTCCGGTTGGCGCCATCGGGACCGAGCTGTTCGCCGGCCTCGGTCAGCGAGGCGTAGAGGTCGTCGATCTCCACCGGCACGGCGGTCTCCTCGATGACGGTCCCGTCGCGGAGCTCGGGGCCGTCGACGTACGGCTCGGTGAGCTGCACGAAGCGGTCCGAGACCAGGGTCGGGGCGACGATCACGGCCGAGGTGTCGGCTGCGGCGGTCTGGCCGGGGTCGAGCATCATCGAGACCTTCACGTGCTCGCCGGCCGGGGTCACCGAGGTCACCTCGCCCACCGGCACCCCGAGGATCTGCACGTCAGAGCCCGGATAGAGGCCGACGGAGGCCTCGAAGAGCGCCGAGAAGGTGGTCCCGCGACCCCCCTCCCGGATCCCGTACGCAGCACCCCACCCGATCGCGCCGACGACGGCGACCACGAGGAGCCCAGCGATGAGGCGTCTCATCTCGTCCCTCCCGGCTTGCAGTCGCGCTGGACGTCGTTGTCGAGCACCGGTGCGTTGTTCTCGTCGAAGAGTCCGCAGCCGTAGACGTCGATCCACGGGCCGTTGCTCATCGAGGCGCCGATCACCCGGTAGTAGGCCCCGATCTGGGAGAGCGCCTTGTCGAGGTGGTCCTGGTTGCGCCGCAGGATCTCGGAGACCCGGTCGAGCTTCTCGAGCGCCGGCCGCAGTCGCTTCTGGTTGTCCTCGACCAGGCCGGTGACCTGCTTGGCGAGGTCGTCGGTGTAGGTGAGCATCTGGTGGATCGCCCGCCGACGGGCCGCGAGCTCCTCGAGCAGCTTGTCGCCGTCCTCGATCAGGAGCCCGATCTCCTGGTTGCGCTCGGCGAGGGTCCCGGTGACCTCGGTCGTGGTGCGCATCAGCTCGGCCAGCTCCTGGTCCCGCGAGGAGATCGTGCGGGAGAGCCGGGTGAGCCCGGACACCATGCCGCGTACGTCCTCGGGGGTGTCCTCGAACACCTCCGAGAGCGCGTCCATCGACTCCTCGACCTGCGCCATGTCGATCTCGTCCACGGTCGAGGAGAGGTCGGAGAAGGCGGCGTTGACGTCGTAGGGGGTGGTGGTCCGAGACACCGGGATGGGCTCGCGAAGACGGCCGGGGCCGCCGGGGTCGAGGGCGAGGAACTTGCGTCCGAGCAGCGTCTTCACCTTGATCGACGCGGTCGTCTGCGACCCGAGCGTGACGTCCTTCGCCCGGAACCTGATCAGCACCTTGTCGCCGTCGAGCTCGAGCGCGGACACCTCGCCGACCTTCACCCCGGCGACCCGCGCCTCGTCGCCCGGACGGATCCCGGCGGCCTCGGCGAAGTACGCCTCGTAGGTGTCGCCACCTCCGATGACCGGCAGGTCCTCGGCGTGGAACGTGGCGAAGAAGACACCGGTCATGGCCAGGATTCCGACGACGGCGATGACGACCTTGTTGCGTTCGGCGAACGACTTCGGATAGCGGGCCATCATTGGCACCTTCCTGCCGGCGAGTCCACGCCGAGGTCGCCGTAGTAGCCCTCGGGTTTCGGGATCCGCCCGTCGATGGAGCAGATGTAGAAGTTGAGCCAGCCGCCGTAGGTGGCCATCCGGCCGATCTCGTCGGTCTTCTGCGGCATGGTGGTCAGGAACTTCGTCAGCGCCTCGTCGTTCTCGGCGAGGTTCTCCGAGACGTCACCGAGGGAGTCGATCGAGTCGCGCAGCGGCTCCCGACCCTCCTGCAGCAGGCCGGTGACGCTCTGGGAGAGCTCGCCCATCCCCTCGATGGTCGAGCCGAGCGTCTCCCGGTCGGCGGCCAGACCGGTGACCAGCCGCTGCAGCGTCACCAGCGTGGTGTCGAGCATCCCGGTGCGCTGGCTGACCACCTCGAGGACCGAGTTGAGGTTGGTGATCAGGTCGCCGATCACCTGGTCGCGGTCGGCGAGGGTCGAGGTCAGCGAGGCCGTCGAGGAGAGCAGCGACTCGACCGTCGCGCCCTCACCCTGGAAGACCGCGATGATCTGCGCGCTGAGGTTGTTGACGTCCTCCGGGTCGAGGAACTTGAACAGCGGCTGGAAGCCGTTGAACAGCATCGTCAGGTCCAGCGCGGGTTCGGTCTCGTCGAGCGAGAACGTGTAGCCGGGCTTCAGCCCCTCCCCACCAGGAGCTCCCGGCTCCAGCGCGATGTAGCGCTGGCCGATCAGGTTGCGGAACCGGAGCTCCGCCCGGGTGCCCTCGACCATCGGCGCCGACTCGGCCGCGGTGAAGACGACCTCGGCGGTGTCGTCGTTCCGCAGCCCGATCGACTGGACGGTGCCGATCTTCACGCCCGCCATCCGTACGTCGTCGCCCTTGTTGAGGCTGGTCACGTCGGTGAAGAGCGCCGTGAAGGTACGCCCCGACGAGGTCGATCCGTTGGAGATCGTCGTCGCCAGCGCGGCCATCGCCAGGACCGTCACCAGCGCGAAGACCACCGACTTGGTGAGCGTCACCGCGACCGAGCCGCCGCTGTTCAGCCTCATCGCACGATCACCTCCGTGCCTCGCAGGGTCGGGCCGAGCAGCAGGCTCGACCAGGTCGGGTAGTCATCAGGTGCCATGCCTTCCGCAGGTGCCATCACCTCGGCGATCAGCTGGTTCTCGCCCTCGGAGTTCTGCTCCCCCAGGCCCGTCGTCGCACCGAAGGTGCGCACCCGGTCCGTCGGCGGCGCCTCGATCTGCTCGGCCGTGCCGGCCGTCCCGGTGACGGCCGGCTGGCTGCCGGTCTGACCGGTGACGTACGGGCAGCGCGGGCCGCCGGTGCGCAGCTTCGGGGTGTAGCCGGCCGGATAGGGCTGCCGGATGTCGGAGACGCTGACCAGCGCGTGGATGCCGGGTTCGTCGGTGCCCTTGCCGAGGTTCTTCGCCATCACCGGCGCGTAGTCGCGCAGGGCGCTGAACAGGCACGGGAAGGAGGAGGCGTACGGACTGACCGCGCGCAGCGCGTCGCGTGAGGTGTCGGAGAGCACCACGATCGTCTCCCGGTTGCGCTCGAGCCAGCGGTCGGTGTCGGCCGCCGTGGTGGTCACCGACCGGAACGTGTCGGCGAGCTGTCGCTGCTGGTCGACCAGGGTCTCGGCGGTCACCGTCATCGTGTCCAGCGCCTCGAGCAGATCCGGCGCCGCTTCCTCGTAGTGGCCCGCGACCCGCCCGAGCGCGGCCAGGTCGTCGGCCATCTGTGGCACCAGCGGATTGAGCTTCTTCAGGTAGGCCGCCCAGGCCGAGAAGACCTCGCCGATGTCGTCGCCGTTGTCGCGCAGCATCGTGGCCAGCTCGCTCAGCGTCGCGTTGAGCTTGTGCGGCTGGATCGCCTTGAGCACCGGGAGGAGCTCGTCGAGCACCTGCTCCAGCTCGATCGCCTCGTCGGAGCGGTCCTGCTCGATGACGGCGCCCGCCTCGAGCTCCGGCCCGGGCCCCGGCTGGAGCGCCACGTAGCGCTCCCCGAAGAGCGTCTTGGGCAGCAACCGCGCCGTGGTGTCGGTCGAGAGGTCGGAGAGTACGTCCGGCTCCAGCGCCAGGGTCAGCTCGGCGCCGCCCTCGCGGGCCGAGACCGTGCGGACCGTGCCGACCGGCACGCCACGCAGCTTGACGTCGGAGCCGGCCTGGAGCGCGTTGCCGAGGGTGCCGGTGGTCAGCGTGACCTCGGAGCGGTCCACGAAGGTCTGGTCGTAGGCCAGCCAGGCGCCGAGCGCCACCGCCGCGATCACGGCCAGATAGCACAGGCCGAGGAAGGCATCACGAGCTCTCGACAGCGTCATCCCGCGATCCTCACCGTCGTGGTGGCGCCCCACATCGCCATCGAGAGCGCCAGGTCGAGCAGCGCGACGACCACGATGGTCCGCCGCACCGAGCGCCCGACCGCGATCCCGACCCCCGACGGCCCACCGCTGGCGTAGAAGCCCAGCCGGCAGTGGATCAGGATGATCAGGATCGAGAAGATCAGCACCTTCCCGAAGCTCAGCAGGATGTCGATGGGCGGCAGGAAGAGCTGGAAGTAGTGGTCGTACGTCCCGGCCGACTGTCCGTGGAAGTACACCGTTACGATGCGCGAGCCCGCATAGGAGGTCAGCAGCCCGACCACGTAGAGCGGGATGATCGCCACGAAGCCGGCGACCACCCGGGTGGAGACCAGGTAGGGGATCGTGCCCAGGCCCATCACCTTGACCGCGTCGATCTCCTCGTTGATCCGCATCGCGCCGAGCTGCGCGGTGAACCCGGCACCGACGGTCGCGCTCATGGCCAACGCGGCGACCAGGGGCGCGATCTCGCGGGTGTTGAAGTAGGCGGAGATGAACCCGTTGAGCGTCGAGGTGCCGATCTGGTCGAGCGCCGCGTACCCCTGCATGCCGACGACCGTGCCGACGAAGATGCTCATCCCCGTCATCACCCCGATCGTGCCGCCGATGACGGCGAGCGCGCCGGTGCCGAAGGAGACCTCGGAGAGGATCCGGAGGATCTCGCGCGGGTAGTGCCGGATCGCCGACGGGATCCCGAGCAACACCTTGCCGTAGAACCGGATGTCCTTCCCGGTCTGCGCCAGCCCGTCCAGCGGGCGGCGGACGCCGGTGGTCGAGCTTGTCGAGACACCCTTCGCGGGAACGGTCGTCGTCATCTCAGGCCCCCTTCCCGGGGACGAGCTCGAGATAGAGCGTCGTGATCACGAAGTTGACGAAGAAGAGGAGCAGGAAGGTGACGACGACCGACTGGTTGACCGCCTCCCCGACCCCCTTCGGGCCGGGCTTGGTGTTGAGCCCCTGGTGAGCGGCGACGAGGCCGGCGATGAGCCCGAAGAGCACCGCCTTGAGCTCGCCCACCCACAGGTCGGAGAGCTGGGCGAGGGCGGTGAAGGAGGAGAGGTACGCCCCGGGCGTACCGCCCTGGATGATCACGTTGAAGAAGTAGCCGCCGAGGACGCCGACCACGCTGACCAGCCCGTTGAGCAGCACGGCCGCGAGCACGCAGGCGAGCACCCGTGGCACCACGAGCGCCTGGACGGGATCGACCGCGATCACCCGCATCGCGTCGATCTCGTCGCGGATCGTCCGGGAGCCGAGATCGGCGCAGATCGCCGCTCCGCCAGCTCCCGCGATGACGAGGGAGGTCACGATCGGGGCCGCCTGCTGCACGACCGCCAGGACGGAGGCGGCGCCGGTGAACGACTGCGCCCCGATCTGCACGGTCAGCGTGCCGAGCTGCAGCGCGATCACCGCGCCGAACGGGATCGCGACGAGCATCGCCGGGATCCAGGAGACCGAGGTGACGAACCAGAACTGGTCGAGCAGTTCGCGGGCCGCGAACGGCCGCCGGAAGGCGGCTCGGAACGTGTCCAGCCCCAGCGCGAAGAGCGCGCCGACCTGATCCAGGGCCCGGCTGACCGGGTCCTTGACCTTCGGTCTCGGGGCTCGGTCAACGTCGTCGTCATCGGCGGTGTAGAGCGTCGCCGCCCCGCTCGCCACCCGCGCGGTGTGCCGCTCGACCGCGGCCCGCGGGGCGCCGTTGGCGGGCGCCAGCTGTCGCGGCAGCACCTCGATGGCGCGGGCGCCGGCACGTACGGTCGCGACGCCGGCGGTCGGGTAGTAGGCCTCGCCCTCGACGTAGTCGTCGTTGACGCCGTGATCCGTCTCCTCGCTCATCCCGATCGGCCCGATCGGGTCGCCGCTCATGAACTGGGAGACGACCGGGTGGTCGGTGAGCAGGAACTCCTCGCGCGGCCCGTACATCACCAGGCGCCGGCGGTAGAGCATGCCGAGGTTGTCCGGCAGCGTACGCGCCAGCTCGATGTTGTGGGTGACCACCAGCATCGTGGCGTCGGTGGCCGCGTTGACGTCGACGAGGAGCTGGGCGAGGTTGGCGGTACGCACCGGGTCGAGCCCCGAGTCGGGCTCGTCGCACAGGATGATCGAGGGCTCGGTGACCAGCGAGCGGGCCAGGCCGGCGCGCTTGCGCATGCCGCCGGAGATCTCGCCGGGCAGCTTGTGCTCCTGGCCCAGGAGTCCGACCAGGTCGAGCTTGTCGTTCGTGATCTGCCGGATCTCCGACTCGCGCTTCTTCGTGTGCGCGCGCAGCGGGAAGGCGACGTTGTCGAAGACGCTCATCGACCCGAAGAGGGCGCCGTCCTGGAAGAGCACCCCGAACCGCCTGCGCAGCTCCTGCCGCTGCGACTCGCGCGCCTTGACCATGTCGACCCCGTCGACCAGGCAGACCCCGGCCTCCGGACGCAGCAGCCCCATCAGCGACTTCAGGAACACCGACTTCCCGGTGCCCGACGGGCCGAGCAGCGCGGTGATCTCCCCCTGGGGCAGCGTGAGGGTCACGTCGCTCCAGATGTTCTGAGATCCGAAGCTCTTGGTGAGCCCGGTGACCTCCACGGTTCCGCCCATCGCGGGACCTCCTGATCTGCCGTTGTGGGGTGTGCTTCCGACCGGACAGTACGTGTGGCTCACGTCACAGCGGCAGGAGAAATCGGGCCGTCCGGCAAATGAGTGCCGTCCTTTGTCATGCGCATGACAAATTGCCCGCGCAACTCTCAGCCGCAGCGCTCGAGCTCGACCCAGTCGGCGGCTGGGCTCTCCCCGGCACCGAGGGCGAAGAGGAGCAGGGTGACGAACTCAGGATCCTGGAGCCGGCTGCCGAAGGCGGCCCGCAGCCGGAGCTTGTGGTTGCGGACGGTGTGCTCGTGGATACCGAGCTCCGCAGCCAGTGCCGAGGCGTTCGCGCCGGTGAGCAGCCAGAGCCGCAGCGTACGCAGCACCGCCCGCCGGTGCTCGTCCTTGAACGCCTCCAGCGGCGCGAGCGCCTCGCTCGCCTCCCATCGCGAGAGCGTGGGGTCGGCGTTGAGCAGCAGGGCGACGTGGTGGTCGGCGCAGCGCACCACGGGGTCCGCGGGGATCACCCCGGACTCGACGAGGTCCCGGGCACGCTCGGTCCAGCGGATCGCGGCCGGTACGTCGGCCAGCGGCACCGGCACGGTCACGAAGACCGGACCCGTACGCGGCCACCCGCGCATCACCGCGCTGACGGCGTCGACGTCGGCCGGGTCGGTGACCACCAGCGCGCGCCGGCCGGCGGTGTCCCACACGCACCCGCCGGGCAGCTCGACAGGCCGCTCGGCCGAGTCCAGCGGGATGACGGTGTCGACCGAGCAGACCACCACCGCTTTCGGCAGCTGCCAGCCGACGCGCGCGCCGAGATCACCGATCACCTCGGCGTCCGCCGCTCCGGCGAGACCGCGGACGAGCCGGCGCCGGATCCAGCCCGGATCCGCCTCGCGGTCACGGACCCCGGCGGCGTACCCGCGGGCGACGTCGTCGAGCAGGGTGCCCATGTAGGCGAGGAGCGACCCGCACAGCGTCCCGCGTACGTCGTCGGGGACCAGCCCCTCGGCCTCGTGACGGATCGCCTCGGCCGCTCGGTGGGTGGCCACGTCGACGGCTGCCCTGAACCCGTCGAGGCTCCGTTCGGCCAGCGCCTCTCCCCTGCCCATCGCGAAGTACATCGCCGACACCGCCTCCGGGTCGGACGGGATGTTCTCGACCACGTCGGCATAGAGCTCCACGGCACTGGCGACGGCCTTGGTGATCAGGTCCCGACGCCGCTGGGTGGGATGCCGGGAGTAGGCAGCGACCTGGCGCAGGATCTCGTCGGTGATCTGCGGGACCAGCCCGCGGCCGACCCTGCGGATGACCGCACACTCCGTCGGCGAGACGCGCGGGGCATGGACCTTCTCGGCGAGCTGCCGCGAGGCGCTTCGGCGTGGCAGTCGTGGGTGCGGGACACGCGTTCCGGTGGTCGTCGTCTGGCTCTGCGTCGGACTCATGGATCTACGACTTCTCCCCTCGATCCCCGGCCCGCGGGAGCACTGTGCTTCGTCAGGCCGGCGTCACTCAGTGACGCTCATCACAGAGGACATCGAGCCGATCGGCCAGTGCAGGAAGGCCCGATCAGGACACAAACGCCCCTGAGTTGTCACGCGCGTGACAAATTCGGAGGTCGTCACCGACCACTCGTGGGGATCTCCGGGAGCGGGGGGACCTGTGGCGGCGACACGTCCATGCGGCACGGGACCGACTCGGGGGTCGATGCACCAGGCGCAGGCGGCAGGTTCTTACCGCCGGGGTTCGGCACCGTGCAGCCGAGAACCCCACCCTGATAGGTACGCAACGGGAACCCTTCGCCCGAGACGGTCGCCGTCAGCAAGCTGGAGATGTCGTCACCGTCGGTGGTGACGCACCCCGAGAACGGGGGCACGTCGACGGTACCCGCGAGGAGGCCGCCCGGGCTGAGGTTGAAGAGGCCTTCGTTCCACAGATCCGGCTGCACGCGCGCAGGCACGTTCTGGCTTCCGTCCCACCCCATCAGATACCCCTCCCCGGACAGGTCCAACACTCCCGGCTCCCGAGTCCGACACTCTCCTCGGAAGGGCAGCGACACGCCGTCAACCCGCACCGACATCACGCGCGTACTGACCCGGCCCTTGACCGGGCTGTCCGGAACCTCCACCCCGAACGGGGGAATTCGGGCGCACGTCAAGGTCTCGAGCTCGATCGGCACGGGGAGTCCGTCAGCTCTCTCCTGCTCCAGGCGTACGGTCGCCTCGACGGGGACGGCACCGAAGGTGACCGTACGAACGACGATGTCGGGCGTCTGGCCGTAGTTGTACGCGGACCCTGGCTGAGCGACGAAGTAGATGTTCGCGCCGGCCTTGGTGCACTGCCGGTACTTGGTCGCGTCGAATTCCTCGATACGTCCCTGGTAGAAGTCGGCGGCCACCGTCATGAGGGGCGTACGCAGCCACTGACGCGCCCGCTCCACGTCGGCGAGCGACGAGTTCGCCGCCCCGGTCCAGGAGGCGTGCCGGAGAGGCAGCTCCTGCTGCTCCGGGGCGGGCAGCCCCGGGTACGGACCCTCCTCCGCCTCGCTCGCCCCCAGACCGAGCATCGCGAAGGCGGTGCCGGCGAGGATGGCCAGCGCCGCCGCACGCTGCAGAGTGTGTCGCATACCGACAACGTGGCATCGCGGATATGCGGAAGCAACAAGGTCGGCTCGGATACGTCGGAACCGGTCCCCGGACTTGTCATGCCCATGACAAGTCTCGGGCCGCCGTCCACATCGGATGTCGCGTACGCGACATCGTGGCGCCCCATTTCGTGGTTTCGGGCAGATGGCCGTCGACAGCCCGATTCGCGACGCGGATGAATGGGCCCCGACGGAGACAACCAGTCTCCATCGCCATGAAAGGACGACCTTCGATGAAGAAGAAGCTTCTCCTTGTAGGTGCGGCAGCCGCCGCCCTCACCCTCGCCGCGCCGGCGATGGCCAGCGCCGCGCCTCCCTACACCGTGTCCGTAGGCGGCAGCACGGCCACCGGCAACCACGCCTTCAGCGCCACCGCTGTCGGCGGCATCGCCTTCGCCGTCCCGCTCAACGCGATGTTCTGCACCTCGGCCGGCGCCAGCGGCTCCATCCACAGCGGCACCGGAAAGAGCGGGCTCGCCCCCGACCATCTCGCGACCATCTCATCGACGACCTGGGGCGGCTGCACCGAGCAGTTCGGCACCCCGCTGACCGTCACCCACAGCGGCGCCTGGAAGCTCGAGACGAACGACACCTCGGTGACCTCCGCCGCCACCGACCAGGTCGACGGCTGGATCAGCGGCATCAGCGCACGCGTCACCGACTCCACCGGTCTCTGCGACTTCACGGTCACCGGCACCGCCAACGGCCACTTCGACGAGGCGACGCAGCGGCTGGTCGTCGACGAGACGGGCGACGGGTCCCTGGAGGTGACCACGGTCGTCGCCGACTGCCTCGGCTCGATCTCCGTCGGCGATCCGGCCTCGTTCAACGGCACCTACAACGTCTCCGTCCCGAACGGCGCCGTCAACGTCAGCTGAACCCGGCAAGCGAGAGCGGTGCGTCCGAGCGGCGCACCGTTGTCGCGTCTCCCTGTTCCACCATCTTGAAGGAGCCCGTCATGTCTCTCTCGACCCTCATGAAGCGCCGGCTCGGTCTGCTCGCCGTCCCCGCCGCGGCAGCGCTGCTCACCGTCGCCGCGGCCGCACCCGCCCACGCCGCACCGCTCGACATCCTCTACGACGCCAACGGCACCACGGTCGTCGCCTCGACCGGGTCGCAGATCCCGGTCGGCCCGGCCGTCCTGGACACGACGCTGGAGACCACGACCGGCGCGTTCACCGGCTCGCTCGCGCTTCCCGGCGCCCACACCGAGTTCAAGGCGGCGGGGTTCATCCCGATGAGCGCCGACGTCAGCTTCGAGGAGGCCGCCCCCACCACCGGCACGCTCTCGCCCCATCCGGAGGGCGGCGGCAGCTATGTCGAGGCCACCTCCTACTACAACGTACGTCTCACCAACATCAAGGTCGTCGGCTTCCCGACCTTCTCCGGGCCGTTCTGCCGCACCGTCGAGCCGGTGGCCATCCCCGTGGCCACGCCCGAGGGTGAGCGGTTCGGGGTCTTCACCGGTGGCCGGCTCACCGGGACGTACTCGATCGGCGACTTCCAGAACTGCGGCCTCAACACCTGGCTGGTCAATGCCCTCGTACCCGGCGACGGGAACACCATCGAGCTCAACCTCACCAACCCGCGGCGCGGCTGAGCCTCCCTCCCGAGTCCGCCGGGCGGCCGATCGGCCCCCGGCGGGCTTTGCCCATCCGGGCCACGCAGCGGCACGGGCGTACCGCATTTCGGGGGCACGCCAAGCAAAGACGTGCCATGGTGGTCGATACCTTCTCGGGCATGTTGGACGAAGGAGTTTGACGTGCGACGGAGCACGAGATGACGCAGACCCACCAGTCCCCCGGGCTCCCCGGTTCCGCCGTGTGGATGCTGAAGAGCCTCGAGAGCGAGGTGCGGCCGATCGCGCGCAAGATCACTCGTCACCTGCGCGAGGGGCTGCCGGCCGAGACCGAGGGCTTCGAGGAGCTCATCTTCACCGCCGTCCACGGCGCGATGTCGCACTTCATCGACCTGGGCCTCGGGCGTTCGGCGCCCTACATCGCGATCGACGACCACTTCCGCAAGGTCGGCTTCAAGGTCGCCGCGCTGGGCCAGGACCGGGCCATCGTCGACCAGGGCATCGACATGGCCACCACCGAGCTCTGGGACGAGCTGCGCCGTCGGGCGGTCGAGAACGAGCTCTCCGCCGCGGCGCTGAACGCGCTCAACGAGATGATGACGTCGTACGTCGAGCACCTGACCACGCAGGTCGGCACCGGCTTCGAGGCCGGCACCGAGGCCCGCGACCAGAACAACGACGTCGCCCGCGCGCGGCTGATCGACCGGATGCTGTCGGGCGCGTCGCACGACGAGATCGAGACGCAGGCGGCACTCGGCGAGTGGCCACTGCCGGAGAAGGTGACGGTGATGGCGGTCGAGCTGCTCGACGCCGACCAGATCTCCGCGGACGCGCTCTCGTCCGTCGCGCTCACCCGGCGACGCCGGCCGACGCAGGTCGTGATCTGCCCGCCCAGCGCCACCACCACGGTCACCGAGGAGGTCCGCGCGGCCGCTCCGAAGGCCCGGGTCGCGATCTGCTGGCCGGTGCCGCCGGCCGATGTCCCGGCCGCCTGGCGCTGGGCCAACCGTGCCCTGGCGTTGGTCAACGCACGCGTCATCCCGGCCAAGCCGGTCATCGACTGCCTCGCCTACCGCACCGAGATCTGGCTGCACGCCGAGCCGGTGATGCGTCGCCAGCTCGCCCAGGAGCTGCTCGAACCGCTGCTGGCCGAGTCGGCCAACTCCCGCGAGATCCTCACCGAGACCCTGCTGGTCTGGCTCGAGACGCGGGAGAGCGCGCCGGCGATCGCAGCGGTGCTCGGGGTGCATCCGCAGACAGTCCGCTACCGCTGGAAGCGGATCAACGAGCTCTTCGGCGAGTCGCTGCGCGACCCCGAGTTCGTCACCCAGCTCCTGCTGCTGCTCAAGGCGAGCGTGCCGCTGTGGATGGCCGGCGACCAGAGCGACTTCGACCGCTACCAGCAGCAGACGGGCTGACCCGGGATCGCACATGGAGATGCTCGTTCTCGTGGCCGGTGCTGTCGCTGCCTACGTCCTGGGGCTGGCGCTTCCTCGCGTCGTAGCCGGCTGGGTCGGGCGCCGGCACGGGATCTCGTCGGTGCCCGGTCCTGCGTGGGCGGTGGCCGCCCGCATCGACGCGGTGGTGCTCGACCGGTGGGGGACGGTGACCACCGGGCGCCTCACGGTGACCACCGTCGATCCGCTCGATCCCGACCACCTGCGCAACCTGCGCTGGTTCGCGGGGGCGCTGGAGCACGAGGCCGAGGGGCCGCTGGCCCGGGCGGTCGCCCGGCTCTCGCCGCGCGGCAAGGTCACCGACTTCGGGGTGGTTCCCGGATCGGGGGTGCGGGGGTCGGTGGACCGGCATCCCGTACGCGTCGGGCGGCCCTCGTGGGTCGGCATGGCCGACCGCGACGACCGCGGCACGGTCCTCGGCGTCGAGCTCGACGGTCGCCCGCTGGGCTATCTCGTGGTCGGCGACGAGCCGCGCGAGGACGCGGGATCGTCGGTGTCGCGGCTGGCGTCGGCCGGGGTGTCGCCGGTGCTGGTCTCCGACGACGGTGCCCGCGAGACCGAACAGCTGGCCGAGGCCTGCGGGATCGAGCGATGGCACTCCGAGATCGCCCCCGAGAAACGGGAACGGCTCGTCGCCGAGCTGCAGGAGCAGGGGCGGGTGGTCGCCTTCGTCAGCTCGCGTCCCGAGGACGCCGAGGCCCAGGCGGTGGCAGACCTGGCGATGGGCGGGGACTCCGGCGTGGAGCTGACGGATCTCGACGTCGGACGCGTCGCCGAGCTTGTCTCCCTCGCGCGCGGGGTCGTCGCGGGGCGTCGCTGGGCCGGACCGGTCGCGCTGGCGCCGGCGGTGGTCGGGGCGGCGCTGACGATCCTGGGTGCCGGCTCGGTCGCGCTGGCCGCCGGGTGCGCGCTGCTCTGTCTGCTGACGGCAGCCGTCGCCGCCACGATCCCGGTGACGAGGTCGGGAAACTTGTCACGTACGTGAGTAGTTTCGGGGATTCTCGGGCCTGATCGCGCGCAGCGCGTTGTGGCGGGGCTCACATGATGGCTGGATCGGTGACATCGATCCGCCGCCCGCCCGACCCGAGGATGTGACCGAGGATGACCCCGCGACCCGGTCTGCTGCTCAAGGCAGCGGCGCTGCCCGTCGCCGCCGCCACCGCCGCCTGGACGATCCACGCGATCCAGGAGGGTCGGCCCGTCGACGCCACGGCCAGCGTGCGGCAGGTGCCGGTCGAGGTGCCGGCCCAGGAACTGCTGCCGCCGGTGAGCGTCTCCGCGGTCAAGCCGGTCCCCAAGACCGTTCCCACCCTGGCGGCCAAGCCGGCCGGGTTCGCCGCCGAGGCCGCCGCCGGCGTCATCCCCGAGACCGCGCTCTCCGCGTACCAGCGCGCCGCGACCGTGCTCGCCGACGCCGATCCGGGCTGCCGTCTCGACTGGTCGCTGATCGCCGCCATCGGGCGGGTCGAGTCCGACCACGGCCGGGCGGGCGGTAACACGCTGTCCGCCTCCGGGGTCGCCACGCCCGGGATCTTCGGCGTACCCCTCACCGGGGCCGCCGGCACCGCACGCATCCTCGACACCGACGGCGGCACCTACGACCGCGACCTCGTCTACGACCGCGCGGTCGGGCCGATGCAGTTCATCCCGTCGACCTGGTCCGACGTCGGGGTCGACGCCGACGGCGACGGCCACCGCGACCCGCAGGACGTCGACGACGCCGCGCTCGCCGCCGCGGTCTACCTGTGCTCGGGCTCCGCCGATTTGTCCACCGAGGCCGGGCAACGCTCGGCGGTGCTGCGCTACAACCACAGCGAGGCGTACGTCTCGGCCGTCCTGCAGATCGCCGAGGGCTACCGCCAGGGGACCTTCGAGGCACCGGCCGGTGTCGTCCTCCCCGCCGCGCAGATTCCGGTCACCTCGCCCGCCGACCTCGAGCCGCTCTCCGGAGCCTCGCCGAGCGCTGCGCCGCCCCGGCCCTCGTCCAGCGGGTCGACGGGAGAGACGGACACCGGTACGCCCAGCGGTGGCTCGACCGCGCCCTCCTCCCCGTCCCCGTCGGGTTCGCCCTCCTCCGGCGGTTCCGATGGACCGTCGCCCACCTCTGGCCCGTCGCCGACCGACTCGGCCACGGAGTCGCCGACGGAAACCCCGACGGAAACCCCGACCGAGACACCCACCGAGACCCCCACCGTGGACCCGACTCCCACCGAGACACCGACCGAGACACCGTCCGAGACCCCGGCCGTCTCGGAATCAGCGGCCACAGAATCAGCGGCCACAGAATCGGCGGCCACGGAATCGGCGGCGACGGAGGCCTCCGCGGGCACCCCCTGAGTCTCGGCCCCGATCGTGTTGGCCTCGGTACGCCCGCCCGCGCCCGGCTCGCCCACCGCCCTCCCCCGTTGGTCGAGCCGACGAACCCGCTGGACGAACGTGTCGAGGCCAACACCCCTCGGTTCGGTTAAATCGCGTTACAACCCCGCTCGGGACGGGCACACTAAAGGCGCCGCTTGACTCCCCCACCAGGAGCCGCCCCGGATGCTCACCGATAACGATCGCCTCGTCGCTCATGTCGCGCGCCTCGGGGAGGAGCACCCACCGATCCCGATGGACTCCGTCGACTTCTCAGTGAACGACCCGGCCGCCTTCGGCGACCGCTTCGGCCATGTGCTCGACTACATGGCTCGGGTCGAGCTCGAGGTCGACCGCAACGTACTCGAGATCTCCACGATGCTGCCCAACCCGCCCGAGGTCGACAAGCGGTTCTACGCGGAGGTGTGGCAGCCGCAGGAGATCCAGCACGGACTGATCCTCGACCGGCTCCAGCAGGTCGTCGGGCGGCCGCCGGCGACCACCGACCTGGACCACGTCGGCCTGAAGCTGATGGTGCTCGGCCTGCTGGCTCACCTGGAGCCGTTCCAGGACGTCTGCCGGATGCTCTACTACCTGACCGGGATGGCCACCGAGCGCTCCGCGGTGATCGCCTACAACCTGCTCCACGACGGGGTCGTCGAGACCGGTGAGCACGCCGTCGCCGAGACCGTCATCGCGCCGATCAAGCGCCAGGAGCCGGGCCACTACGCCTTCTACCAGCTCTCCGCCCGGGCCCACTGGGCCACGCTCGCGGCCTGGCAGAAGTGGCTGGTCAGACGCATGCGCCGGATCTCGTTCGCCCCGGTCGGGGTCAACAACGACACCCAGCTGGCCGACTTCGGCGACGTCATGGAGACCCTGGGCGTCGACCACGAGGGTCGCGACCTGGCCGCCGACGTGGCCCGGGTCGAGCAGGAGCTCCTCTGGGCCCGCGACCGCGGCCTCCCCGTCCCCGACTACGTCGCCCGCGCCTTCCGCGAGGCCGTCGAGGCAGCTCAGGCGCGGCGGGCGGTTCGTCTAGGTATGTAGCCGAACCCTCACTTCCCTCGCGGAGTTCCACACGGGATGTGACGGTTGGTCTGCATACCTAGACGAACCGCCCGCCCCGCGACCCCTACCCGCGCCATTTCGACACCAGCATCTCGACCGTCGCGCCCTTGATCGCGCGGCTGCCGGGAACCGTCCCGACGACGGTGCCGGCCTTCCAGCGCGACTTCACCCGCTTGCCGACGACCGGCTTGAACCCGGCCGCCTTCAGCCGGGCGGTGGCCTTGGCGATCGAGAGTCCCTCGACCTTCGGGATCTTGATGCCCCTGCCGTTGATCACGCTGGCCCCGGGACGTACGAAGCTGGCGGAGCCGAGCTTGCCGTCGATCGCCCGCATCGCACCGGCCCACATCGGGCCGGCGACGGTCGAGCCGGAGGCCGAGGCGACGTAGCCACCTCGGAGGCGCTGCCCGTTGAGAGTGACCCAGTTGCCCTCGTAGTCCGCACCGGCGATCATCGACGCGGTCGCGAGCTTCGGCGTGTAGCCGTTGAACCACACCGCACGGTTGCTGTTGGTTGTGCCGGTCTTGCCGGCCGACGGCACGCTGAGCGCGAGCTTCTGCCCGAACCCACCGGGCTGCAGTACGCCGCGGAGGATGTCGTTCATGGCGTCCGCGGTCCCGGTACGCATCACCTGCTCGCACGAGGCCGCGTACTCCTTCATCGTCTTCCCGTCCGGGCCGACGATCGCGGTCACCGGCCGCGAGTCGCAGTGCTTGCCGCGGGCGCCGAACGTCGCGTACGCCTCGGCCATCTCCAGCGGGCTGACGTCGACCGGGCCGAGGGTGAAGGACGGCACCCGCTCGTGGGCCGGGTCGGTCAGGCTGACGCCCATCTTCTTCGCGAGCGCATAGGGCGCGCAGACGCCGGTGAACTGCTCGAGCCGGACGTAGAAGGTGTTCACCGACTCCCGGGTGCCGGTGTAGAGGTTCTTGTTGCCGGAGGTGGTCGAGTTGCCGACCGGGTAGGGGTTGGGGCTGAAGTTGCCCTCGCCGGGACAGTTGGCGAAGGACGCCTGGTTGAAGGTCCGCTTGGCCGGCGACGGGATCTCCTGGCGGAGCGGGAAGCCCTTCTCGATCGCCGCGGCGCCGACGAAGACCTTGAACGTCGAGCCCGCCTGGAAGCCGTTGGCGTCGCCGTACTCCTTCGGGACCAGGTAGTTGAGATAGGACTCGCCCTTGCGACGGCTCTCGCCCATCGGCCTCGACTGCGCGAGCGCCTTGACCATGCCGGTGCCGGGCTCGACCATCGCCAGGGCGCCGACGGCGTTGTCGGTCGGCGAGACGTGCCGGCTCACCGACCGCTGCGCCGCCTTCTGGAAGCTCGAGTCCAGCGTCGTCCTGATGGTCAGGCCACCGGTCTGCAGCAGCCGCCAGCGCTCGGCCTCGGTCTCCCCCAGCGACTTGTCGGCGAGCAGCCACCGCAGCGCGTAGTCGCAGAAGAACTCCGCCGACGACCCGAAGCAGCCGTTACGGCTGTCCTGCACGTTGAGCCCGAGCTCGCTCTCCTTGAGCTTCTCCGCGTCGGCCCGCGGCAGGTCGCCGACCTGGGCCAGCCGCTCGAGCACCAGGTTGCGGCGGGCCAGCGTGGCGTCGGGGTAGTCGGTCGGGTCGTAGCCGGTCGGGTTCTTCACCATCCCGGCCAGCATCGAGGCCTGTCCCCAGGTCAGGTCGGCGGAGTCGACTCCGAAGTAGTGCTTCGCGGCTGCCTGGACGCCGTAGGCGGAGTCACCGAAGTAGGCCGCGTTGAGGTAGCGCTCGAGGATCCAGTCCTTGTCGTGGTTCTCCTCGAGCCAGATCGCGTAGCGGAGCTCGCGGATCTTGCGGGCCGTGGACTTCTCGGTCGCGGCCGCCCGCTCCTCGTCGGAGTCGGCGCCGTAGACGAGGGTCGTCTTGACCAGCTGCTGGGTGATCGACGAGCCGCCCTGCACCGCACCCGACTCCGAGGCCGAGTTGCGCAGCAGGGCCCTCAGGGTGCCCTTGAGGTCCATCGCGCCGTGCTCGTAGAAGCGGCTGTCCTCGATCGCGAGCAGCGCCTTCGGCATGTTGGGCGAGATCTGGTCGAGCGCCTTGTAGGACCGGTTCTGGTCGTAGAGGGTCGTGATCACCTTGCCGTGCACGTCCAGGATCCGTGTCGTCTGCGACAGCTCGCCCATGTCGATGTCGAGGGGCAGATCGTCCATCACCTGAGCGCCCGACTTGGCCGCGACACCGGTCAGGTGGATGAACGGGATCGCCATCCCGGAGGCCACCAGACCCGTCACCGCGGCGACACCGATGAGAGCCGCGAACCGCATCACGATGCGATGAAACGGAAGGGAACGAACGACTTTGCGGGCCAAGTTGGGGGCTCCTACCCGGGCCTCGAGCCGGGACCGGCGAGGGTTGCTGAACGATCGGAGAACAGGTGTTCCAGAATACCGGAAGGCCCCACGCCGACCGCGTCCGATCCGCCACACTTCACCCTGTGAACCCCTCGGTCTCCGGCATCGCCGTGGCCTGGCGTCCCGCGATCGCCGAGCTCCTCCAGACGTACGCCGCCTCCGGCCGTCTGGGGTTCACCGAGGTGGTCGCGGAGAACATGTCCCCGACGCAGGTCCCGCAGGCCGTCACCGACCTGGGCGTCCCGGTCATCGCCCACGGCGTCACCCTCGGGCTGGCCGGAGCCGACCGCCCCACCGCGGATCGGCTCACCCGGCTGGCGGGGCTCGCCGAGGTCCTGGACAGCCCCTTCGTCTCCGAGCACGTCGCGTTCGTGCGGGCGAGCGGCTCCCCCGACCCGCTCCACGGCGACGTCCTGGAGGCCGGCCACCTGCTCCCACCGCCGCGCACGAAGGACTCGCTTGACGTGCTCGCCGACAACATCCGGATCGCCAAGGAGTCCCTGCCGGTGCCGCTCGCGGTCGAGAACATCGCCGCCACCTTCACCTGGCCCGAGGACACCATCGCCGAGCCCGACTTCCTGACCGAGCTCGTCGAGCGCACCGGCGTACGCCTCGTCCTCGACGTCGCCAACCTCTACGCCTCCGCGGTCGCCCGCGGCTCCGACCCGGTCGCCGACCTGGCCCGCTTCCCGCTCGACGCGGTCGCCTACATGCACGTCGCCGGCGGCACCGAGCACGACGGTCTCTACCTCGACACCCACGCCCACCCGATGCCACCACCGGTGCTGTCGCTGCTCGCGACAGCCGTCGAGGCGTACGCCGGACGCCCGCTTCCCGGCATCATGCTCGAACGCGACACCGACGTGTCACCACGGACCGTCGACCCCGAGTTCACCAGGCTGTCCGAGGCGGTCGAGGCGGTCCGCGGCCCTCAGGCCTTGGGCAGGTCCGCCCCGCCGGTCACCGGCGCCTGATGCTCCGGGAAAGCCGACTCGGCCGAGTCCTCGTCCACCAGGGTGGTGCGTCCGAAAGCCTCGCCGAACGGCGTGAGGTGCACCGAGCGACGCACGATCTTGGCGAACTTCACCGAGCGCAGCGCCTCCAGCACATCGGGCTGGGCCTCGAGGACCTGGTATTCCAGCGGGTCGGACAGCGGCTCCTTGGAGAACCACACCAGCCCGAGCCGGAACAGGTTGTTGAGGTAGGCCGGGACCCGCTCCGGATAGCGCACCCCGCTGCGGCCGGCGATCATGTTGAGCCCCGGCGCGATCATGGTGCTGCCGACGAGACCCGTCGGTCCCCCGGTGCGTACGTCGACCGACGGCTGCGGTCCGGCCTGCAGGAGGTAGAGCAGCATCCGCGCCTCGTCGGGCGCGAGCTCGTCGAGGATCCGGGCGTACGCCGGGTGCCCCTGCTCGTCTGCCCAGACGTCGCGCGAGCGGTCGAGCAGCTCGGCCCCGCGACGGCGCAGCACCGGTAGCGAGTCCTGGGACGCCTCGGCCTCGCGGGTCCGCGCGAGCACGACGTCCTGACGGGCGGCCGCGTAGTCGGACTCGGAGATCTCCATCACCGGCCTCGTGCCGGGCAGGATGATCCGCGCGGCGGTGCCGGCGACGATCCCCACGGCCTCGGCCGTCTCCCGCACCAGCCCATCGCGTACGTCCTGGTCGATCACCGCCCGGGCGACCCGCATGCCGGCGCGGCCGGAGGTGCGCAGCCCCCATCCGGCGGTGTGCCAGGCAGCACCCGCCGCGACCCGCGCCAGGCCGGGAGCGGTGCCGGCCACGGCGGATGCGGTCGGGACGACCTTCCCCAAGAGGCTCATGTCGGAAAGATTAGAAGGTGAAGGAAGCCGCCCGCGAGCCCCATGATCGCGCCATGGGCGTAGAGCATCCATTCGTCCTCCTTGATCGCTGACCTCATCATGTCCACGAAGTCGCCCGGCGGAAGCTCCTTCGTGCGCCGCGCGACCAGGTCGCGGATCTTGTCTGCCTGGTGACGGCTGAAGCCGGGATCGCGGAACGGCACCAGCGTACGGTCGGCCGCCTCGTTGGCGACCGAGGTGCTGATCCGGTCGAACCTCTCCGACCCGAGCGCTATCCGCACCGCGCCCCGGTAGGGCCCGGCCGCGCGGTCCACGGCGGGCCTCAGCGCGTTGATCAGCAGCTTGCGGGTGGCGTCGCCACGGGGTCCGTCGAGCAGGAAGTCGCCGATGCGCTCGAGCGTGATCACGTCGGTGGCGATGATGTCGGCGTAGACCTCCGCGGCCTGCTCCTGACGGCGCGGGAAGAGGCCCTGCACCTTGATCCCGAGGATGCGCCGAGGCTCTGCGGGCTCGAAGATCAGCCACATGCCGAGCAGGTTGGTCACCCAGCCGACGACCACGCCGAGCAGCGGGAGCAGCCACCACAGGTGGAAGGTCTGGTCGATCAGCGCCACCGGGATGCCGAGCAGGAACCCGAAGATGAACCCGAAGGCGACCATCAGGTTGAGCTCGCGCTGCCCGAAGTCACGGAAGATCCTGACCACGAGGGCGGGGTTCTTGCGGAAGTGGTCGATGACCATGAGCTTCGGGTCGAGCAGCTGGTCGATGTGCACGCCGATGTCGTCGGTGACCTTGTGCACGATCGAGGGAAGCTGCGCCTGGACCCGGACTGCGATCGCGTCCTTGACCGCCCGCGGAAGGTCGCGCCAGAGCCTGGGGTGCTCGCGCATCATGATCTGCTCGACCAGCTCGGGCACCTCAGGGCGGAAGGTCTCCACGATGTGCGTGGCGATCTCGGAGGGGCCGAGCTGCTGATAGAAGTCGCTGGGGGTGCCGAGCTTGGCGATCGCCTTGTCGACCGCGATCGAGCCCATCTTCGCGGCCCGGGCGGGGATGATGCCCTGCCAGCCGAGCCCGCCCTGGGCGAAGCCCGGGACCTCTTGGAGCTTGTGCGGCAGCACCCTGGTCAGCTCGCGCAGCCCTGGGACCTGGAACCCCTTGAAGGCGAGCGGGGCGAAGAGCATGTAGAGGCCCGACCAGTTGATCAGCCAGCCGATCACCCCGGTGAAGATCGGGATGGTGATCAGCGAGAGCCAATGGACGTGGGCAGCCCAGTCCTCGAACCAGCTGACCAGCGAGTCCTGCCACTCCGGCGACATCCGAGCTCCTTCCGCCAGAGTTCCAGACCGTCAGTATGCGTACCCTACCCACACGCGAACGCAAACACCCTGAAGCGTCTGCCATTCGGGTTGGGCTAGTCGGTTGATGCCTCTGTCGCCGCACCGGGCGGGATCTCGTGGCTCGGCAGCCGGTCGAGATCCTCGGCATCGGCGAAGCAGGCGCGCGCGAAGTCCTGCCCGAACGGCGTCAGATGGATCGAGCGTCGCTTGATCCGGGCGCCGCTCTTGGCGTGGATGGCCTCGAGCACGTCGGGCTGCGCCTCGACGACCTGATAGCGGATCAGCTCGCTGACCGGCTCCTCGGACTGCCATGCGAGACCCAGCCGGGTCAGGTTGTTGAGGTACTGCGGCACCAGCGACGGGTAGCGCACGCTGGCGTGCGCGCCGATCATGGTCAGGCCCCGGGCGATCATCCGAGATCCACGCAGGTGGCCGATCACCCCGCCCTCGACCACGTCGACGGCCGGCTGCGGACCGTCCTTGAGCATCAGCACCAGGATCCGGGCCTCGTCCGGGGCCAGCTCGTCGAGGATGCTGACGAAGGCCGGGTGACGCTCGTGCTCGTCCCACACATCGCGCGAGCGGCGCAGCAGCTCCTCGCCCGTACGCCGCAGCTGATCCGGACCCGTGCCCGGCTCGATCCCGTTGACCCGAGCGGCACGGCCCTCCATCGCCGCCCTCGCCGTCTCGGCCGCCGGGAGCGCGTAGCGCTCCAGCAGGCCGGTGATCGGGTTGCCCGTCGCGACCCGCTTCGCGAAGCCGGTCACCTGGCGGGCGTTGGTCGCCACGTCCTCGGTGAGCCGCACCGCCTCGTTGGGATCGACGACCGCCTTGGCGACCCGCCCGACCCCACGCGCGTACGTCCTCAGCCCCCAGCCCGCGGTGTGGGCCACGGTGACCGCGGAGATCCTGAGCAGGCCCGGGAGCACGTCGATCGCACCGTCGACGAGGCCACCGCCCGGCGCCGGCGTGGGCATGCGGTGCATCCCCTCACGGCCGTCCACGAGCTCCTCGGTCGGTGCGGCGTACGTCTCGGGTCGGCGTGCCCCTGGCTCGGTGTTGATGTGCAGGGCGCTCACAGCACGTTCCACCATTCGAAGACCGCCACGTGCAGGAACCCGCCCGCGAGGCCCATGATCGCCCCGTGGGCGTAGAGCAGCCACTCGTCCTCCTTGATCGCAGCTCTCATCATCTCAACGAAGGTCCTCGGCGGTAGGGCACGGCACCGGTCGGCGATCAGCCGCCGGATGTTGCAGGACTGCTGCTGGCTGAAGGCGGCGTCGCGCATCGGGGTGAGGGTGTATTCGACGGCCTGCTCGGCGACCGAGGACCGGATCGCGTCGAACCTCCTGGTCCCGACCGCCACCCGGACCGCACCGTAGGCCGGACCGACCGCGGCGTCGACGGCCGGCTCGAGGGCCGCGGCGAGCATCTGCCGGGTGCGGTCGCCGGAGGGGCCGTTGAGGAGATGCTCGCCGATGTGCTCGAGCGTGATCACGTCCTTGGCGATGTGCTTGCCGTAGACGTCGGAGGCCTGCCACTGCCGCTGGGCGAAGAGCGCCTGGATCTTGAACGGACCGATCCGCCTGGGCTCGGCGGGCTCGAAGATGAGCAGCATGCCGAGCAGGTTGGTCGTCCAGCCGACCAGCACGCCGAGGATCGGCAGCAGCCACCAGATGTGGAAGGCCTGGTCGACGACGGCGACCGGGATGCCGAGGAGGAATCCGAAGACCGCACCGAAGACGACCATCATCCGGAGCTCGCGGGCACCGAAGTCCTTGAAGATCCGCACGATGATCGAGGGGTCCTTCTCGAAGTTCTCGATCACCATGATCTTCGGGTCGAAGATCTGGTCGATGTGGTTGCCGATCTCGACGGTCACATCGCGGACGACCGCGGGCAGCCGGTCCTGGACCCGCTGGATGACCACCGTACGCAGCGGGCGCGGCAGATCACGCCAGAACCGGGGATGCTCGCGCCACATGATCTCGTCGACGAGCAACGGGATCTCGGGACGGAAGACGTCGACGATGTGCGCAGCGATCTTGTCGGGCTCGAGCTGCTCGTAGAAGTCGCGTGCGGTCGCCATCTGGGACAGTGCCCGGTCGACCGCGATGGAACCCATCTTCGCGGCTCGCGCGGGCACGATCCCCTGCCAGCCGATCCCGCCGCGCAGGATGCCCGGGATCTCCTGGATCTTGCGGGGCAGCGAGCCGGCGATCTGCTTGAGGCCGGGCACGGTGATCCCGTGGAAGTGGATCGGCGAGAAGAGCATCCACAGACCCGACCAGTTGATCAGCCAGCCGATCACGGCCGTGAAGATCGGCACCGACCAGAACTCGAACCAGCTGAAGTCGTCTAGCAGGGACAGCCCTGCCGAAATGGTGTTAGACACAAGACCTGACCTTCATTCCCTCATCCACGAGACCGCCCCAGGTGCACGCAGTGTCGTGGTCTCCCTGGCGCGAAGGCTAGTGCACTGCTTGACAACTTGGGGCAAAATGTCCACCGATCGCTCACATACCGATCCAACGACCCGGCAGGCAGACGCGACGCGCGCAGCTACCGCGGCGAGCCTGATTCGACGGGAGCGAGCCGGACGTCGCGGGCAATCGACCCGTTCCGACCGATGGGGAGCATTCGGAAGACCACCCTGCCATGAACGGCCGCGGCATCGACGAAACCGAAGCTGCGCGAGTCGGTGGAGGCGTTCCAGTTGTCGCCGAGCAGCCAGTACGCGTCCCCGGGAACGGTGATCCAGTCCTGCTCGACACCGGCCTCGGCGGACCAGGCCGGATTGTCGACCACATAGGTCCTCCGATCCCCCTCGGGCCGCACCAGCACGCGCGCGTCGGGGGACACCGAGACCTGGTCGCCGGGCATCCCGATCACGCGCTTGAGGATCCGGGCACCGCCCGACACGGTGCTCGGAGCGTCCGCCTCGACGACGTCGAAGCGTTCGATCTCGTCATGGGCCCAGAACTCCAGGAACATCCGGTCCCCGTCGCGCAGCGTCGGCTCCATGCTGGTGCCGTCGACGGTGACGGAGAAGGCGAGGGCCGCGACCACCATCACGAGCGCGGCGAACGCCGCCACTCCGGCACCGATCCCGCCCGCGGTGAGGAGCTTCTTCACGGCCGTGCGCCCAACCCGGCGACCGGCTCGGTCATCTCGACGAGCTCGACGTCACCGTCGCCGATCCCACCGAACGAACCGGCGGGGAGCAGCCGCAGCCACGCCGTGCCGGAGACGTCTGCCACAGGCAGGAAGCCGAACGCGCGGGAGTCGGTCGAGCCGCCCCAGTTGTCCCCGAGGACCCACAGCGCGTCCTTCGGGACGGTCACCCAGGTCCCGGACGCGGCATTCGGGTCGTACGTCCCGTCCGGCTCGCAGCACATGCCGGCCTCTCCCCCGATCCGGGCCGGCCAGGCAGCGTTGTCGACCCGGAAGACAGTTTCCGACCCGGCAGGGCTCACGTAGACGACCGGCTGCTCGCCACCGGCGATCGCGACCCGGTCACCGGGCAGCCCGATCACCCGCTTGACCACCTGCGAGCCGCCGCCGAAGCGCTCCGGCCCCGGCTCGATGCCCTGGACCAGGTCGAAGCGCTCGATCTCGTCGTTGTGCAACGGGTCGAGCAGGATCCGTTCGCCGGAGGCGAGCGTCGGCTCCATGCTCTGGCCCTTGACCGTGAACGAGCCGAACAGCGCCGCCACGACGACGGTCATCGCGAGCAGGAACGTCACCAGCACGACCCATCCGACGGTCGTCGCGGCGAGGCCGCGTTCGTCGGCGACAGGAGCATTCAGAAACCTTCCGGACACAACCAGGCCCTCTTCCAGGCAGAGCAACGACAGCGCGACCAAACCCAGGCAGGAATAGTCACACTTCATAGACATTTAGGGACAAATTGTCCAGATGTGCTTGACCGTAGCACGTGGCGCCCATCACAGTGTGGATGCCGCCCAGGGTATTAGGGCCTGCGGGCGGTGCATTTTCTCGGGGTTCATCAGCCCGTGAGGGACGGGCTCACAGAGGGAGCACACATGAACAAGTTGGGGCATACAAGTCTCGGCCGCTTCGCGGCCGTCACGCTGCCGGCGGCGGTCGTCTCCGCCGGCATGGGTTACGCGATGCTGTCCGGCATGGTCGGGGCGGTCATCTCGTCCACCGGCGGTTTCAGTCTCAGCACCGACCTGACCGCCGATGCGCTGAAGATGCGCACCGGCGCCACTGAGATCGGCTCGGCCGGCAACAACCAAGGCACGATCTACGCTCAGACCCAAGGCTCGGTCGCCAACGGGCTCAACGTCGTGACGCCTCGGGTCGAGGTCCTGCCGGGCCTGAGTCTCAACCTGGGGATCACCTCGAGCGATCCGCAGATCAACCTCGGCAACGTGGCTCTGAACGCCGCTTCGCTCAACACCCCGAGCGGCGCCACCATGGCCAACGTCACCCTGGGTCAGTCGCAGGCCGACGCCGGGTTCGACCCGGGTGGCCCCGGCTACGTGGCGGACGGCTTCGCACTCCAGGCGGCGCAGACCTCCGGCCGGAGCGGCGAGCAGGTGCTGAACGACCTGTCGGCACAGGCGTACGCGGTCCAGCTCAGCTCGCTGAGCCTCAACAGCCTGTCGATCAGGCTCAACCCGTAACGCCTCCAACCCACCGACCAGCAGCCGTTGGCGGGCGTTCCGGAGCGCCCGCCAACGACTCAGCCCCACTTCCGCCGGAGTAGCCATGCCTGACAAGACGCCCACCGACACCGGTCCTGACGCGATGCCCGACCCCACTGCGAACCCCACCGCCAGCAGCCCCTCGCCGCGCGGCTTCAAGCGCTTCCGCCGCACCCGCCCCTTCTGGGGCAGCCTGATCCTGCTGTGGTCGTCATGGCTGATCGGGTCCTCCGCGCTGTCCAAGCATCTCGACTTCACGATCTTCGCCGCCTTCGGCAACCAGACCCTGCCGCCGGTGCTGATCTCCTTCACCCTGGCCGCCGCGGCGCTGATCGCGATGTTCATGCCGTCGCAACGTACGTTCCCGGGGATCGTCTCGGTCGCGCTCGCGATCGCAGCCCTCCCGCTGGCCAACCTCGGCGGCCTCGTCATCGGCACCGTCGCCGGCATCACCGGTGGCGCCCTGATCGTCGCCTGGACCCCGTACACCGAGGAGCAGCTGGCCAAGATGGCCGAGAAGGACGCCCGCAAGCGCGCCCGCAAGGAGGCCCGCAAGTCGTCCCGCGGGCCGGCCCGGAGCGGAGCGACCGCATGAGCCCCCGCGCCCGCCGCTTCGAGCGGCCCGCCCCCTGGGGCAACGAGCCCGGCATGCGCAGCGCGTGGGGTCGGCTCACCGGTCGTCTCTACCGAGCCGCGTACGCCGCCATCGACCGCGCCGCGGAGCAGTCCGCGCAGATGCACGAGGAGGCGGAGTCCGTACGCCGCGGCAGCCGGAAGCGCTCGCTGCCGCTGATGATCCTCGGGAGCGCCGCGCTCGTCGCGATGTTCGGCGCCGTCTCGCAGAACGCCCTGGCGGTCAACTTCACCACCGGCAACTCCAAGTTCAGGCTCTACTCCAACTACCTCGACGCAGAGCACGCGGCGGGCTATCTCGCCCCGACCAGTCGCCAGGGCGCCACCGACTGCGACGCGGACACCGCCGACGTACAGGCTCAGTGCGGGGTCACCGAGCTCGGCATCCACCAGGCCAAGCTCGCCGGGCTGTGCGGGATCGCCACCGAGAACATCCCGCTCGTCGGGAACTACTCGCTGATGATCACCGCCGGCGACGACGTCCCCGACAGCTACAGCGGTGCATCGATCCCGACCGGCACCACCACCGACCCGAGCACGGGCAAGCTCACCAGCGGGAGCCTCGACAACGCGATCTCGGCGACCAACCTGTACCTCAACTCCGACGCGCTCAGCGGCTACGGGAACAAGATCTCCGGCATGAACCTCGGCCAGTCGGCCGAGACCGTCGGCGACTCGGCCGGCCTCGCCTTCGAGGGCAACGCCAACCAGCTGCCCAAGGCGGGCGCCTTCGGCCTCTACGCCCGCCAGCTCAACGTGGCCGGCCTCAACGGCAACAGCTACGGGCTCAACCTGAAGGGCAACATCACCCTGCCGGACCTGAACATCAGGGTCGTCCCCGGGGCCAGGACGCAGGCGGACTGCTCATGACCGACTCACTGACAGACGACCTCGGCTTCTCCACCGACCCCCGACCGGGGAGTGCGCACCGGCGCAACCGGCTCGGCGCGTTCCTCGCGGCCTCCCGTTCGTGGTTCCGTGCGTGGCGACGTACGCGCCCCTTCTGGGGTGCGTTGTGGCTCATCGTGGCCGGCGCCTGGATCATCTACTGGATGTCCTTCGACATCGGCATCGCGCTGACCGGGGGCTGGTCCTACTCCGCCGGCTACGTCATGGGCGGATCGCTGATCATGTTCGGCCTGGTCACCTGGCTGGCACCGCACTACAAGTCGCTCTCGGGGGTCGTCGCGTTCCTGATCGCGCTCGGTGCCTTCCCCACCGCCAACCTGGGCGGCTTCGTCGTCGGCTCGGTCCTCGGCATCATCGGCGGTTCGATGGTCTGGTCCTGGGGCGAGAAGAAGCCGCGCCCGGCCCGGCATGTCACCTCCGGCGGCTGATCGGCGGTGGCCCACGACCTCACCGTCGGCAGGCAGCGCCTCGTCGTCATCACCGCGATCGCGCTCGTCATCATGTCCTCCGCGCTGTGGCCCTCGGCCGAGCGGGCCGACGCGAACAGCCAGAACGACAGCTACCAGCCGTTCCGGTGCGACCAGCCCGGAAGCAGCGACCCCCAGCAACGACGGCAGGTCGTGCCCCTCAAGAACGCCGGCGACAACGGCAGCTTCCAGAGTCGCACCTTCGGCACCCGGATGTTTCCCTGCCTGTCGGGGACGCGATGGCTCCTGACCGCGGGTGAGCCGAACGGGAGCAGCACCACCAACGTGGCCGCCGATGTCCGCGGCATCTATACCAACACCAGCGGCGGGAACTGCGACAGCAACAAGGGGTTCACCTACTACTACGCCGCCACGGGCAACATGTGTCTCTTCCAGATCGCCTTCAGCGATCTCGTCTTCCGCAGCAACGTCGCCTCGTTCGGTGCGCCGGTGCTCACCGCACGGTCGTCGACGGCGCCCGCTCCCACCGCGAAGGTGCCGCACGTCCTTCGCATCGCCCCGGACGGCCCGTTCACCGTCGGCGGGCCCGGCGTGAAGACGAACCTGCTGACCACGGGCGACTCGTGGGTGGCGATCCCGTGGCGGACGGTCACCAACCTGGCCGGCATCCTGATCATCGCCGCCGGGCTGACCACGACCTCCCAGAAGAACACCATCTGCACGGCCGGGTGGAACGGCGACGTGTGCCGGATGCGGATCCGTACGCTCGCCGGCGACGGCACCGGTGGCTGGAACGACCTGGTCACCGCGATCCTCAGTGGTCTGGCGGCCGGTGGCGACTACAACCTGCTGGCGGTGAACCTGGAGTTCTACTACCTGTTCACCCACGACAACGACGCGACCAAGGACCCGTACGTCTACCCGCCGGGCGGCACCACGAGCCCGCTCAACTCGATCCAGCTCCCCAACACGACGATCACGGTGACCGCAGAATGAGCACGTACGGGACACGATGGCGCCGCATGGTCGCGGCGACGACGGTGGGTCTCGGCCTGCTCGGAGCGATGGTCGTGGCGATGGGCTCCTCCGCGTCCGCGGTCTTCAACCCCACGCTGACGATCAACAACGGCAGCTCGACGTTCTCCTCGAGCCGCATCCACGCCGCCGACGCGGCGTTCGGCACGGCGCTGGTGCAGACCCAGGCGTCCGCCAGCAGCGGGGGCGACTGGGCACCGGTGCTGCGTGCCGGCTTCGCCTCCGCGACGATGAACGGCTTCTGCCTCTCCCGGGTGGAGGAGGTCGGGGCGCTCGGCAGCTACACGATCAGGCTCACCGCCGGGGACGACGACCCGACGACCAATGAGATCAGTGCTCAGAGAGTCGCCTTCGACATCACCCAGCTCCGGGCCGCGTCATCGCCCGGCGTCAATCTGCAGGGCACCGCTCAGATCGGGCTCGCCACCACCGACCTGACGACCAATCCGGGCGCCGCGCCCTACGCCGCGAACCCGATGGGCGTGCCCCAGGGGTTCGACGCGAGGTGGTATCAGACCAGCGGCAACGGAGGTCACAACAACGGCCAGGGATTCACCGGCATCGACGCGACCGTCGCCAACCTCAACTCCGTCTACGGCGACGTCCGGCAGGCCCAGATCGAAGGCGAGGTCACCCTGCCGAACCTGGAGATCGAGCTGCTCCCGGGCAACCAGTCCTGCAAGGGCGCAGCGCAGGCGGGGAAGTTCCCGAACTGAGCGCTCGCCCGAAATTGGAAGGACCCGGCGGGTCCGTCTCGGGTCGGCTCCACCGGGTCCGCCGCGCGTGCCCCGACCATATGGGGGTTGGTCCGACACTCGCGGCTTACTCATCAGTATGGGGGTATCGAACCAACATCGGTTTTAACCAAAATCCACAACTCGCCAACAAATCTGTCAAGCGATCAGTAGGAAAGGCGCTATCCCTGCTGCCGCCGCCAGACCACGATCGCCTGCCCTGGCGGCGCCTGACGAACCGCAGGAAGCCTGCTGGTCGGACCCTTCTGTTCGGGCCCGGCCGACCGTGCCTGGGCGAGCGCCTCGCGGGTCGCCGCCAGCTCGTGCAGCAGCTCCTCGTTGCGCCGACGCAGGGCGTCGACGTGCTGCTCGAGAGCCAGGATGCGGCGCACGCCCTCGATGCCGATGCCGGCCGCGGTCAGGTCGGCGATCGAGCGCAGCAGCTCGATGTCGTGGAAGGAGTAGCGTCGCCCGCCACCCCCGGTGCGACCGGGGGTGATCAGGCCCATCCGCTCATAGGTGCGCAGCGTCTGCGGGTGCAGCCCGGTCAGCTCCGCGGCCACGCTGATGACGTAGACCGCGGCATCCGGGGACGGGCTGCTGAATCCGTCGCTCATCATCACTCCTCGAGAAGAGACGTACGCAGTGGCTTACCGGCCATCGCGGCCCGGTAGGCCTCGACGGCTGCCTTCGCATCGGCGTCGAGCACGGCCGGGATCTGCACCTCGACGGTCGCGAGCAGGTCACCCACGGTGCCGTCTGCGCGCCGGAATCCCTTGCCGCGGACCCGGAACGTACGACCGTTGGGGGTCCCGGCAGGAATCCGCAGCGTCACCGGCGAGCCGGACAGCGTCGGCAGCTTGGCCTCCGCACCGAGCGCCAGCTCGTCGAAACCGACCGGCACGTCGATGGTGAGGTTGTCGTCCTTGCGCCCGAAGACACGGTGTGGCGTGACGTGCACGGTGACGTAGAGGTCACCGGCCGGGCCGCCGTTCTCGCCGGCCGCGCCCTTGCCCTTGAGCCGGATCCGCTGGCGGTCCTTGACCCCGGCGGGGATGCGCGCCTGGATGGTGCGCGCGGAGGTGCCGCGGCCGGAGCCGTGGCAGGTCGGGCAGGCCTCGTCGTAGATCAGTTGACGGCCACCGCAGCGCGGGCAGGTCTCGTTCATCGAGAACGCGCCGCCCACGGAGTTGACCACGTAGCCCGCACCCTCGCACTCGGGGCAGACCCGCGGCTTCGTGCCGGGCTTGCCGCCGGTGCCGTTGCAGTCGGGACAGGCGGCGTCGGAGGTCAGCCGCAGCGAGATGGTCACGCCGTCGAGCGCGTCGGTGAACCCGATCGTGGCGCTCGTCTCGACGTCGGCACCCTTGATCGGCCGAGCCCTCGGGGCCGTACGCCGCCCACCGAAGCCTCCACCGGCGCCACCGCCGAACAGGTCGCCGAACATGTCGCCGAGCCCACCGGTCTGAGCACCGCCGCCACCGAAGAGGTCCTCGAAGTTGTAGCCGCGGCCGCCGCCACCGAAACCGCCCGGGAAGCCGCCGGTGGCACCCAGGGTGCGCACCTCGTCGTACTTCTTGCGTTTCTCGGCGTCCCCGACGACGTCGTAGGCCTCGGCGACCTTCTTGAACTTCTCGTGCTTGGCCTCGTCGCCCGGGTTGGAGTCGGGGTGGTTGGCCCGCGCGAGCTTGCGATAGGCCTTCTTGATGTCGTCGCTCGAGGCGTCCTTCTTGACACCCAGCTCGGCGTAGTAGTCCTTGTTGATCCAGTCCGGCCGGATCCCGTCGTTCTCAGCCACCTAGCCCCTCCTCCCTTCTTCTCGGTGGCCGAGCCTGCCGGTCTCCCGGCAGGCTCGACCACCCATCGTTGTCACTCCGGGTCACTCCGGGTCGACGACCAGGACCTGCGCGGCCCTGACCACCCGGTCGCCGATCATGTAACCGGCCTTGGCGACCAGCTTGACCGAGGTCTCCTCGACCTCCGGGTCGGTGCCCATGTGGCTGAGCGCCTCGTGACGGTTGGGGTCGAAGACGTCGCCCGGCTCACCGAACTTCTTCAGACCCAGGTTGGTCACGATCTTCTCGAGCTGGTCGGCGACGGCCTTGAAGCCGCCCTCGACCTCGCCGTGCTCGCGGGCACGGTCGATGGTGTCGAGCACCTCCACGATCGGAGTGAGCACCTTGTAGGTCGCGTTCTGCGAGACCAGCTCGCGGTCACGGTCGACCCGCTTCTTGTAGTTGACGTACTCGGCCTGGAGACGCTGCAGGTCGGTGGTCAGCTCGGCGACGCGCTTGTCGACCTCGTCGGCGGCGTCGCCCATGAGGTCCACCTCGCTCTCGTCCTCGATGATCACGTCTGCCTCGTCCTCGGTTTCGTCGTCCTCGTCCTTGTCCTCGTCGTCGGTCGACTCCTCGATGGCCTCCTCGTCGGAGGCCTTCGTGTCGGAGCCGGCGTCGGCGGAGCCGTCCGAGTCCGAGGCGTCGCCGTCAGCAGCGTCCACCTCGGAGCCCTCGGTCGACTCCTCGCCAGCCTCTGTCGCAGTGTCGGTCTCGGGCGGCGGGGACTCGGAGGTCGTCTCCTCGACGACCTCCTCCGCCCCGCCGGGGCGGCGCTTGGTCACTTCTTGTCGCCCTCTTCGCCCTCGACGGGCTCGTCGACGATCTCGGCGTCGACGACGTCGTCGTCGGCCTCGCCGGTGGCGCCGGTGGCACCGCCGGCAGCGGACTGCTCGGCCTCGGCCGCGGCGTACATGGCCGCCCCCATCTTCTGCGAGGACTCACCGAGCTTGGTGATCGCGGTCTGGATGGCGTCCTTGTCGGCCTCGGTGTCCTCGAGGACCTTCTTCAGCGCGTCCAGGTCGGCCTGCACCTCGGTCTTCACGTCGTCCGGAACCTTGTCGCCGGAGTCGGTGATGAACTTCTCGGTGGTGTAGACGAGGCTGTCGCCCTGGTTGCGGATCTCGATGGACTCGCGACGCTTGGCGTCCTCCTCCGCGTACTGCTCCGCCTCCTTGACCATGCGGTCGATGTCGTCCTTCGACAGCGCGGAGCCGCCGGAGATCGTCATGGACTGCTCACGGCCCGAGGCCTGGTCCTTGGCGGAGACGTGCACGATGCCGTTGGCGTCGATGTCGAAGGTGACCTCGATCTTCGGCACGCCACGCGGCGCCGGCGGGAGACCGGTGAGCTCGAAGTTGCCCAGCGGCTGGTTCTCCGACCACATCGGGCGCTCGCCCTGGGCGACCTTGATCTCGACGCTCGGCTGGTTGTCGTCAGCCGTGGTGAAGATCTCGGAGCGCTTGGTCGGGATGGTGGTGTTGCGCTCGATCAGGGTGGTGAAGACACCGCCCTTGGTCTCGATGCCGAGGCTCAGCGGGGTGACGTCGAGGAGCAGGACGTCCTTGACCTCACCCTTCAGCACGCCGGCCTGCAGCGCGGCACCCACGGCGACGACCTCGTCGGGGTTGACGCCCTTGTTGGGCTCCTTGCCACCGAGCAGGCTCTTCACCAGGTCGGTCACGGCGGGCATACGGGTCGAACCACCGACCAGGACGACGTGGTCGATGTCCTTGAGGGCGACGCCGGCGTCCTTGAGGACCGACTCGAACGGCTTCTTGGTGCGGTCGAGCAGGTCCGCGGTGATCTTCTGGAACTCCGCCCGGGTCAGGGTCTCCTCGAAGTGGAGGGGGCCGGACTCACCGTGGGTGATGTAGGGCAGGTGGATGGAGGTGTTCTGGCTCGAGGAGAGCTCGATCTTCGCCTTCTCGGCGGCCTCCTGGAGGCGCTGCGCGGCGATCTTGTCCTTGGACAGGTCGACGCCGTTGGCGGCCTTGAACTTGTCGACCATCCACTTGACGATCGCGTTGTCCCAGTCGTCACCACCGAGGTGGTTGTCACCGGAGGTCGCCTTGACCTCGACGACACCCTCACCGATCTCGAGCAGGGACACGTCGAACGTGCCGCCGCCGAGGTCGAAGACGAGGATGGTCTGGTCGTCGCCCTTGTCGAGGCCGTAGGCCAGCGCGGCGGCGGTCGGCTCGTTGACGATGCGGGAGACGTTGAGGCCCGCGATCTCACCGGCCTCCTTGGTGGCCTGGCGCTGCGCGTCGGAGAAGTAGGCCGGCACGGTGATGACCGCGTCGGTCACCGTCTCACCGAGGTAGGCCTCGGCGTCGCGCTTGAGCTTCTGCAGGACGAACGCGCTGATCTGCTGCGGCGTGAAGTCCTTGTCGTCGATGGTCACCTTCCAGTCGGTGCCCATGTGACGCTTGACCGACTTGATCGTACGGTCGACGTTGGTGACGGCCTGGCGCTTGGCGACCTCGCCGACCAGCACCTCACCGGACTTGCTGAACGCGACCACGGAAGGCGTCGTACGGGCGCCTTCGGCATTCGCGATGACGGTGGCCTCGCCACCCTCCAGAACCGAGACGACCGAGTTGGTGGTCCCGAGGTCGATACCGACGGCACGTGCCATCTTTGCTACCTCCGCTTGTTGAAGCTGTGTGTATGTGGATCCGGGGAGCCCGGAAGACTGGTTGGTCTGCGCCGACCCCGCGGCTGCTGCCGCCGAGTGTTGCAAACAAGTTGAGTCGGTTCAACTCAACTTCGTTCACTGTCCACAACGAAGACCCTACGCCCCCTATTCCAGCCCGCCGGAATCAGCCCGAGTCGGCTCGTCCTGACCGGAAACCACGTCGAGCCGGCTCGTCATGACGAGCCGACTCGACGTGGACGGGTCAGAAGGACGGGATCCAGTCGAAGGTGTCCGGGTTGGGGCCGGAGCGGCCGGACTCGCCCTTGTCGAGGGCCGCGAGGGCGGCGACCTGGTCGGCGCTCAGCTCGAAGTCGAAGATCGCGAGGTTCTCCTCGAGCCGCTCGCGGCGTACGGACTTGGGGAAGACGATGTCGCCACGGTCGATCTGCCAGCGGAGCAGGACCTGGGCGGGCGACTTGCCGTGCGCGGAGGCGATCTCGGCGACCACCGGGTCGGTGAGCTCGCCACCGCCCTGGCCGAGCGGCGACCACGCCTCGACCTTCGCACCGTGGGCCAGGGACGCGGCGCGCGCGGCCTCGTTGGCGAAGTAGGGGTGGACCTCGATCTGGTTGACCGCGGGGGCGACGCCGGTCTCGGCGACGATCTTGTCGAGGTGGTCGGGCTGGAAGTTGGAGACGCCGACGGAGGTGGTCAGGCCCTCCTCGCGGAGACCGACGAGGGCCTCCCACGTCTTCGCGTACGTCCCGTCGTACTGCGTCGGCAGCGGCCAGTGGATCAGGAACAGGTCGACGCGGTCCAGGCCGAGCAGCTCCAGGGACCGCTCCAGCGATGCCTTCGCCTTGGCCGGGTCGTGCTGGGAGTTGTTGAGCTTGGTCGTGACGTAGACGTCCTCGCGGGCGAGGCCGGCGCTCTTCAGCGCGGCCCCGACACCGGCCTCGTTCTGGTACATCTGCGCCGTGTCGATGTGGCGGTAGCCGACCTCGAGGGCCTGGCTCACCACCTGCTCGGTCTCGTCCTGGGGGACCTGCCAGACGCCGAGACCGAACTGCGGGATCGAAGTGCCGTCGTTGAGCTTGATCGTGGGAACCGTCATGTCCCCATACAACCAACCGAGTCCAGGCCTATTCCAGCCTCAGCCGATCGTCACGCTCACCACGTTGGAGAAGGCGCCGGCGTCGATGTCCTTCATCCGGAACTTGTGCTTCCCGGTCCGCCCGGACTGGATCACGGTGGAGAACTGCTCGCCGGTGACCGGAACGTCGGGGATGCCGAACTCCTCCCAGCCCTGGCCGTCGTTGCGCTCCAGGCGGAGGATCGCACCCTCGCCGCCGGGGTAGATCCCGCTGATGTCGATCCGCTCCATCGGCTTCGCCTGGACGGTGCCGACCTGGAGGGTGATCTCCTTCGCCGGCTTCTCATCGGTGGACTTCGACGGCGACGGGCTCGTCGAGGTCGTGGCCGCCTTCTTCTCGGGAGCGCTGGTGGGCGAGGCGCGCAGCGTGATCGCCGGACCCGACGCGGTCTTGGTCGGCTTCGGCGAGGGGGCGTAGAGCGAGGCGCCCGCATCGGGGTCGGTGGCCGGGTCTTCGGCGGTGCCACCGCCACCGAGACCCATGACGTTGGCACCGACGAACATCGCGATCCCGACGATCAGTCCCACCCCGACCGCCACCGCTATCAGGGCGGTGACACCGGCCGCGATCGGGTGCTGCTGACCCTGCTTCACATCTGCTCCTCAACGTGCCGCCACAGCCGTCCCCGTCGACCCGTGTGGTGATGGTGACAATTGAGCCACACGTTTACATCGCACACCACGAATTCAGCTGATCAGCTGCTGCCTGCGCGCGATCGCCGCCGCCTCGGTGCGGCTCCCGGCCCCCAGCTTCCCGAGGATGTTGGAGACGTGCACGGAGACCGTCTTCGTCGAGATGAACAGCTGCTTGCCGATCTCGCCGTTGCTGCGCCCTGCGGCCACCAGCGTGAGGATCTCGCTCTCGCGCGGCGTGAGCGCCGTCGACGCCGCCGGCTGCTGCTTGACCGCCGTCGCGCCGAGCGACCGCAGCTCGTCGAGCAACGGCTGCAACCCGAGCCGCTTGGCGGTCTCCCTGGCCTTGTCGGCGGTCGCCCGTGACGCGGCCACGTCGCCGGTGGCGCGCTGGATCGCTGCGTACGTCGTCCGGACGGCGGCCAGGCCCGGAACGTCGCCGTAGGCCTCGACCTGCTGCTCCGCGCGCGCCCACGCGGCCAGGAGCGACTCCTGCGGCGGGGCGTCGATGCCGGCCAGCCAGTGGACGCGAAGCACCTCGGCCTCCAACCGCGCGGTCCAGGCGCGGCCCTCCGGGCCCCACTCCCCGGGCTGATACTGCGCGACCACCTGCTCGCCGTCGCTGTGCAGCCCGTCGACGGCCTCGACCAGCGCCGGCCACTGCGCCGCCGGCAGCGAGGGCAGCATCTGCGCGATCGCCGAGGCGGCCACGACCGCCAGCCGGACCCGGCCACCGAACCACTCGGTCCAGAACTGGGAGAGGGTCTCGACCGTGTCCGCGTAGACCGCGAGAACCCCGGCGTGGTCTCCGGCGCGGCCCGCGTCGACCATCTCCACGGTGGCGCCGTAGAGGGCGATCAGGCCCTCCTGCGTCCAGAACGAACGCAGTGCTCGCGCCGCCTCACCGACCGACGCCCCCTGCGCCTGCTCCATCATCATCCGGAGCATGTCGAGGAGCGCGACCGGGATCGGCGGTGCGTCGGGCAGGTTGCCACCGGTCAGCGCCATCGCCTCGTCCCACTCCCCCAGGACCATCTGGATGCGGACGATGTCGGCGCGGGCCGCGGCGGCGTAGGGCGACCACTGCAGCGACTCGCCGCCGGCGTCGTCGATGACCGCCCGGAACCACCTCAGCGCCTCCGTGTAGTCGCCGGCCTCGTCGTAGGAGCGGCCGAGGGTGAACAGCCCCCGGCTGACCGCGTACGTCGACCCGACCTGCCGCGCCTGGTCGATCGTCTCGCGCAGCACCTGACGGAAGCCCTCGACCTTGTCGCCGCCACCGCGGCCGGTGCGGACCTTGAGCATCGACAGGCTGGTGGCCATGTCGGAGGCGAGCTTGGAGAGGCTGTGCCGCTCGGCGATCTCGATGCCCTCGAGACCGACCGCCTCGGCCTCCTCGCTGCGGCGGAAGGTGACCAGCGTCCGGGTGCGCACGGCGAGCACGGCGCAGCGCGCCTTCGGCTCGGCATCGTCGGGCAGCGCGACCATCGCGTCGCGGGAGTGGGTGAGCGGGTCGCCGTTCTCCATGGCGAGAGCCGCCTCGGCGCGAGTCGCCAGCAGCAGCGCACGGCCGACGGACGGCTCCACCGGGATGGCATCGAGCCGTTCGGCGAGGATCGCGTCGGCGCGCGAGGGCAGCCCGGCAAGGATGAGAGTGTCGGCCGCGCGCTCGTAGACCCGATCGAGGTCGACCGCTGCCGCCTTGGCGACCTTCGGGTCCGCAGCGAGGCCGAGCGCCTTCTCGTAGTGGTGGGCGGCCTCGCCCACGCCGCTGACGTTGCGGGCCTCCTCCGCTGCGGCGATGCGGGCACGCAGCGCGGTCGCGAGGTCGCCGGCGTGCTTGGCGTGCAGCGCCAGCTCGGCGGCCGCGCCCAGTCCGGGCGTCTCCTTCAGCACTTCGGCGAACCGGGCGTGCAGGCGCACCCGCTCGCCGGGCAGCAGGTCGTCGTAGACCGCCTCGGCGAGCAGCGCGTGGCGGAACGTGTAGCGCGAGCCGGTCGGCTCCAGCACCTTCTGCTCGACCGCGGTGCGCAGCGCGTCGTCGAGCTCGTCGGTCTTCATCTCGGTCACCGCGGCGAGCAGCTCGTGGGTGACGCGGCGTCCAGCGATCGACGCGGTCCGGACCACACTTCTGGCCGCGCCGTCGAGCCGGTCCAGACGCACGAGCAGCAGGTCGGCGAGGTCGACCGGGAGGTCCTCGTCGCAGCCGGCCTGGACCAGCTCCTCGACGAAGAAGGCGTTGCCCTCGGCGCGGCGTACGACCCGCTCGGCGTCGACCTTGCCGGGAGCCAGCTCGTGGACCAGCAGGCGCACCGACTCGTCGGAGAGCGGCTCGAGCACGATCCGCTCGACGTCGGGCAGCCGGCCCCACTCGCCCACCTGGCGGCGCAGCGGGTGCCGGCGGTGGATGTCGTCGGCCCGGTAGGAGGCGACCATCGCGACCGGGCCGTCGTAGGGACGGGTGAAGAGGTAGGTCAGCAGGTCGCGGGTGGACTGGTCGGCCCAGTGGGTGTCCTCGACCACGACCAGCAGCGGCGCCTTCTCGGCGGCCGCCTCGAAGAGGGTGTGGACGGCGTCGAAGAGCTGGCCCCGGTCGGTGCCCGACGCGGCGGCACCCTGGTTGGCGCCCATCACGCGACGTACGGGCCTGAGCCTGGCCAGCGCGGGATAGTCGGCCGCCACCCGCTCGACGACGTCGGGCAGGTCGGCGACGATGCGGTCGAGGATCTCCGAGAACGGCATGTAGGCCACGGCGCTCTCGCCGAAGTCGACGCAGTGCCCGGCATGCACCTGCCAGCCGTCGGTCACCGCGCTGTCTCGCAGGGCGGTGAGCAGGCGCGTCTTGCCGACGCCGGCGTCACCGGCGAGGAGGACGTGCTGGCGTCGAGCGTCCGTCGAGGCGACTCCGAGCAGCCCGGTGAGGGTCTGCAACTCCGAGTCGCGACCTACGAAGGACCGAGCACTTTGCGCCATGTCCCCTATCATCGCGCCTCCGGGCCCGGGATTCTCCCGCATTACCGACCTCCGAGGACTCAGTTGTGTATCGAGTCCATCCGGCGCGGACGACGGCGCCTCACCTGGCGGGCGAGACGGTCGGCCGCGGTCGCGCGGCGAATGCTCTGCTGGCGGTACGCCACCTCGGCGTCGTAGCTGATCTGGCTGCTGTAAGTCATGCATCCAGACTCGGCCCCTGAGGTAGTGCAACGCATGAGGCGCCTGCCTTAGGTCCAGGTCAGAGGTGCCTCAGGAGGTCGTGATCCGTATCACTCCACGAGCCCGCGACGCCGTCCGATGGCCGCGGCCTCGGTGCGCCCGGAGGCGCCGAGCTTGGCCAGGATGTTGGAGACATGGACCGAGACGGTCTTGGTGGAGATGAACAGCTGCTTGCCGATCTCGCCGTTGCTCCTCCCGGCCGCGACCAGGGCGAGGATCTCGCTCTCCCGCGCGGTCAGCTGGCCGGAGGGACCCGCCGCGGAGCGCAGTGGTGTGGTGCCGAGAGTGAGCAGGTGGTCCAGGAGCGGCTGGGCACCGAGCCGCTTCGCGGACTCCCGAGCCTGGTCGGCCAGCTCCCGCGCACCGGCGGTGTCGCCGCCGGCGCGGAGGATCTCGGCGAGCCGGGCGCGGGACCAGGCGAGCTCGTGGACGTGCGGGAAGGCCGTGAAGGCGGCGACGCTCGCTCGCCACGCGTCGACGAGCTCGGCCTGGTCCGGAACGGCGATACCGGCCAGCCAATGGGCCCGGAGCCCTTCGGCCCGCAGCCGCGCCGACCACGCCTGACCCTCCAGCCCCCAGGGCTGCTTCGACCGGGCGGGCCGCCTGCCCTTCTCGATGATGCGGTCGACCTGCGCCATCACGTCGGGGCGCTCACCAGCGGAAAGAGCCGGGATCGCCGCGCTGATCGCACCGACGGCGATCGCCGCGAGCCGGGCGTGAGCGCCGAACCACTTGCCCCAGCCGGCCGTGAGGGCCGCAACGCCTGCCTCGTACGCCTCGACGACCGCATCCACGTCCCCACGGGCCCCGGCGGCCCTGATCTCCACCGGCACCGACTCGCTGGCGGTGGCCACCTCCTGCTTCCACGACGGCCGCAGTCGCCGTGCCTCCGCGCCGACATCGGCGCCGCGGGCCTGCTCGATCATCAGCCGCTTGGACTCCAGCCACGGCCACAGCGCCGGCGGGATGCCGTACGCGTCGGTGAGCGCGAGCGCCTCGTCCCAGCGGCCGGCGGTGTGGAGATAGTCGAGCCAGGCGATGCGAGCGTCGAACGAGTAGGGAGCCCACGGGACGCCTCGGTCCACGCCGAGCTCGAAGGCACTGCGGTAGGTCTCGCCGGCCTCGTCGAGCCGGTCGGCGGCGTCGAGAGCGAAGCCGAGCTGGATCCGGCCACGCAGCTCCGGATGGAGCGCGCCGACCTTGGCGGCTCTGGCCACGGCCTCGCGCAGCGGCTCGATCCAGGCCTGCGGCGGGCGACCCCACGACCCGGCCAGCGTCACCGCCACCTCCGCAGCGAGACCGGTCCGGCCGAGCTCCTCGGCCAGCGCCAGCGCCTCCCGGCCGGCTCTCTCGGCGTCGTCGTGACGGCGGGCGATCATCAGCTCCCGGGCGTACGCCGCGAGCAGCCGCGCGCGCACGATCGGCGGGGCGTCCTCGGGAAGCTCGGCCATCGCCGCCTCCGCGATCTCCCCCACCCGGACGTCGTTGACATAGGCGAAGCTGGTCTCGATCTCGACCGTCATCAGCTGCGCGCGCCACAGGCCGGGCGCGTCGGCCGGAAGCGATTCCCGCTGCTCACGGGCCAGTTTGCCGGCGCGGTCGGCGTGCCCGGCGGCCACCATCGCGTCGCTGGCCTTGACCACCAGGTCGACGAGTCGCTGGGTGTCGTGGTCGGAGCCCGCGCGGCCGGCGAGCAGGGCGATCGCCTGCTGATAGTGCTGGGAGGCCTCGTCGGGACCACCGGTGGCCGCGGCCTCGTCACCGGCCGCGATCCCTGCGCTGAGCGCGGTCTCGTGATCGCCGGCAAGGCGAGCGTGACGCGCGAGACCTGCCGCGCTGCCGGTCGTGAGGTCACCCGTCAACGCCTGGACATAGCGCTGATGGAGCCTGACCCGTTCGCCCGGGAGCAGGTCGTCATAGACCGCCTCGCCGAGCAGGGCGTGCCGGAAGACGTAGTAGCCGTCCTCGCGCGGCACCAGGATGGCGCGCTCGATCGCCTGCCTCAGCCCGGCGTCGAGCGTGGCGCGGTCGAGTCCGGCGACGGCCTCGAGGAGCTCGTCGCTGACGTCGCGACCGGCGGCGCTGGCGGTGTCGACCACCTCGCGAGCGGTCGCGTCGAGCTGGTCCAGCCTGATCAGGAGCAGGTCGGCGAGGTCCCAGGGCAGCTCGTCGGCGCCCGCGGCCTGGACCAGCTCCTCGACGAAGAATGCGTTGCCGTCGGCGCGGCGTACGACGCTCTCGACATCGATCTCGTCGGCGAGCTGACCGGCGAGCTCGGCGACCAGGACGCGTACGTCATCGTCCGAGAGCCGCCCCAGGTGGAACCGCTCGACCGACGGCAGCCGGGTCCATTCCGCGAGCTGGCGGCGCAGCGGGTGGCGGCGGTGGAGGTCGTCGGCACGGTAGGACGCGACCATCGTCACCGGGCCGTCGAAGGGTCGGGTGAACAGGAAGGTCAGCAGGTCGCGGGTGGACTGGTCGGCCCAGTGGGTGTCCTCGACCACGACCAGCACCGGCGCCTTCTCGGCCGCATGCTCCAGGAGCGCATGGATCGCGGCGAAGAGGTTGCCTCGGTCGAGCGCCTCCTGAGCGGCCGGGTCAGCCCCGCCGAGTGCACGGGCGACGGGCGCCATCCGCAGGAGCGCCGGATGTACGTCGGCGACCTGCGCGACCACGTCGGGCAGCGCGGTGGTGATGTTGTCGAGGATCTCGGTGAAGGGGAGGTAGGCCTCGGCGCTGTCGCCGAAGTCGAGACAGTGACCGACCAGCACCTGCCTGCCGTCCCCGGCGGCGCGGGCACGGAGCTCGCGCAGGATCCGGGTCTTCCCGACACCGGCGTCGCCGGCGAGGAGGACATGCCTGCTCGCCCCCGGCTTGGCGGTGCCGTCCGGACCGGCCAGCCCCACCAGGCTCGTCAGGGTCTCCAGGTCCGCGTCGCGGCCGACCAGCCTCTCGGCACTCTGCGCCATGGGCGCAATCATCGCGCCATCGGACAACCCTTCGTCCACATTTCCGTGGCCCGGACATGGAACAACGCCGAGCCGGATCTCTCCTGCTCGGCGTTGTGGGTCCCGCGCCCGCATCTCAGCGGGTGCGGTTGCGTCGGGTCGAACGAGCCTCGCTGGCCCGCTGGCGCTTGGCCAGGTCCTTCTGGATCTGCTGGCGGCGGTACTTGACCTCTGCTTCGTAACCTACGGTGCTGTACATCTCGATCTCCTGGTGAGTTGCCCTGCTGGGCTGTCCTGCTGACATCGAGAAGACTCCTCCGCTGAGGTAGGTGCCCGGATCGGTCGCGCGCCTTACTTTCCGACCTCAGCCCCGGCCCGACCGCCTTAGACGACAGACTGGGCCTATGGAGTTCTCCGAGGTCGTACGTCGCCGCAAGATGGTCCGCAGCTACACCAGTGATCCGGTCGACCCCGAGGTGATCGACAAGATCCTCCACAACGCCACCCGGGCGCCGTCGGCGGGCTTCTCCCAGGGCTGGGCCTTCCTCGTGCTCGACACCCCCGAGGACGTACGCCGCTACTGGGAGGCCACGGCCGACGTGGACGACCCCGACAGGTGGCTGACCGGGATGATGACGGCTCCGGTGATCGTCATCCCGTGCTCCTCCAAGGCCGCCTATCTGGACCGCTACGCGGAGCCCGACAAGGGCTGGACCGATCGCGACGAAGCCCACTGGCCGATGCCGTTCTGGCACATGGACACGGCGATGGCGACCATGCTGATCCTGCAGACCGTGGTCGACGAGGGCCTCGGCGCGCTCTACTTCGGCATCCCGCCGGAGTCCGACGCCGCCGTCCGCAAGGCGTTCGACATCCCCGACGACTTCGACCCCATCGGCGCCGTCACCATCGGCCATCCCGCCTCCGGCGGCGCCAAGGGCTCCCCCACCCGCCGCAAGCGGGCCCCGCTCGAGGAGGTCGTCCACCGCGGCCGGTGGTGAGGGGGGGGTGGATGTTCGTCTAGGTATGCAGACGAACATCCACTTCCCCAGCGGAGTTCCACGAGGGGAGTGACGGTTCGGCTGCGTACCTTGACCAACATCCCCCGGGCCGCTGACCATCCACATGGGCATCTCACGCACGGGTTATCCACACGCACCCGGATCGGGCTGGAAACGCAGTCGCGACCGGGCGACGGTCGGGCCATGGATGAACTGGACCTTGCCGTCGAACGAGCCGGCTTCTTCACGACACGACACGCCAAGGCGGCGGGCTACGCCGACCGCGAGATCACCAAGATGGTTCGGCGCAAGGAGTGGCACCGGATCAGACGGGGCGCCTACGCCTCGGCGGCCGCATGGGCGGAACTCGACGACGTCGGCCGTCACCGCGTGCGCTCCAGCGCCGTGCTCCACGCGCTCGGGCCGAATGTGGCGTTGAGCCATGCGTCAGGAGTCGTACGCCACGACATCGACCTCTGGCGGGTCCCGCTCGACCGCGTGCACGTCACCCGGCTCGACGGAGGCCCGGGCCGGATCGAGGGTGACGTTGTGCACCATGAAGGGTTCACCGGTCACGACGACATCATCGAGGTGGAAGGTCAGCGGGTGGTGCGCCCGGAACGGTGCGTACTCGAGACAGCATCACGCATCGACACCGAGGCGGCGTGGTGTCTGCTCGACTCAGGTCTGCGGAGCAAGAGGTTCAACCGGGAACAGCTCGACGCGGCGTACTCGATCATGGAGCACTGGCCCTTCATGCGCCGCGTGGGAACGGTGCTGCCCTACGCCGACGGGCGCTCAGGCTCGGTCGGTGAGTCGCGAGGCACGGCGATGTTCAAACGCTACGGCGTCCCCCGGCCCGTCCTGCAGTACGAGGTGCGTCGCCCCGACGGCACGCTCGCCGGCATCACGGACTGGGCATGGCCGCAGTACGGGCTGCTCGGCGAGTTCGACGGAAAGGTCAAGTACGGCAGGCTGCTCGAGCCTGGCCAGAACCCGGGTGACGTGGTGTTCGAGGAGAAGCGCCGAGAGGACGAGCTGCGCGAGCTGACCAGGTCGGCGATGATCCGATTCATCTGGTCCGACTACGACCGCCCCGCCGAGTCGATCGAACGGCTCTTTCGGGCGATGCGCCGGGCGGGGTGATCCGGGTGGATGTTCGTCTAGGTACGCAGACGAACCATCACTCCCCTCGTGGAGCTCCGCCAGGGAAGTGGATGCTCCGCTGCATACCTGGATGAACATCCACTCCACGAGCCGCAGCCGAGTCCGGCGTACGGATGTGGGAGACCGCCATCGCGAGGTCGGCCAGCCGAGGAGCCGCGATGTTGAGGATCTCGAAGACGGAGCCGAACGCGCCGTCGACCGTGACCGGCCGGTCCTCGAGCGCCCGCACGACCCGCTCGGCGCACTCCTCGGGGCTCTCGCCGCGGCCCTCGTACTCCGCGGTCGGCGCGATCATCGGCGTGCGCACGATGGCGACGCGCATGTTGGTGCAGGTGACGTTCTCGAAGTAGGCCTCGCGGCTCAGGATCCGCCCGAACACGTCGAGCGCCGACTTCGCGGCGATGTAGGCGGCGAACTTGGGGGCCTTGATCTGGTTGCCCCAGGTGACGATGTTGACCACGTGGCCGAACCGCTGCGCCCGCATCGCCGGCAGCAGCCCCATCGTGAGCCGCACCGCACCGAAGTAGTTGACCGCCATCATCCGCTCGAAGTCGTGGAAACGGTCGTGGGTCAGCTCCAGGGATCGCCGGATCGACCGGCCCGCGTTGTTGACCAGGTAGTCGACCGCGCCGTGCTCGGCCAGCAGCCGCTCCACCAGGGCGTCGATCGAGTCACCGTCGGCCATGTCCACGAGGTAGGTCGACGCCCGCCCACCGCTCTCCTCGATGGCCTTCCGCACGCGCTCGAGCTCCTCGGCCCGGCGGGCGGCAAGGAGCACGTGTGCGCCACGTCGAGCCGCGGCGTACGCAGTGGCCTCACCGATCCCCGAGCTCGCGCCGGTGACCAGCACGGTCCGCCCGTCGAGCGGGCTGGGGCCACCAGTCACCGCCCGAAGCGTACGGGCGACCCGGGCGCGGGGTGTCTGCAGGAGCGGGAGCGAGAAGAGGCGGACCACGTCTGCACCCTAGGGCCTCAGGAACGCACCGGGGCGTAACGGAGGTCGACCTCCAGGTGCGGATCGTCGCCGATGAGGTTGTGGAGCCGGATCGGCTCGCCGCCGGGTTTGTCATAGAGGCGGATACCGTCACCCAGGAGGACCGGCGCGACGTGCAGGTCGATCTGATCGATCAGGCCGCGTTCGAGGAGCTGGCGGCCGATGTCGGCAGAATGGACTTCGACGTTCTTACCGTCGGCGGCCTCGACCGCGATTCGCAGCGCCTCACCGACGTCGCAGCTGAGGAACGTGACGTGCTCCTGCGGCCGGGCGTCCTCAGGGTGGTTGGTGAGGATGAAGACCGGACCCTGCCAGTCCCCGTACGGCATCGCGTCGGGGTAGGCGTCGTGACCGTTGCGCCCGCCCAGGACGGCGCCGAGCTGCGAGGAGTACGCCGCAGCGACCCCGGGTGGGCCGGTGACGCCCTTCAGCCACGCCATCCCCGGCGCGCGGGCGTCGACGAACCCGTCCAGCGACATGGAGAAGTGCCACAGCACCTTGCCGGCCATCACGAGACCTGCTTCCGGTCGAAGGTCACGTGGGTGACGCCGCTCGGCGTGGTGGTCGCGGCCACCTCGTAGCCCTCCTCCAGAGCCTCCAACCCGTCCCACAGCCGTACGCCACGACCCAGGATGATCGCGGTGACGGCCACGTGCAGGTGGTCGACGAGACCGGCCGCGAGGTAGTCCCGGATCGAGGAGGGTCCACCGCCGAGGCGTACGTCCTGGCCGTCGGCCGCCTCCCGGGCCTCGGCCAGCACGTCCTCGATCGGGGCGTTGCGGAAGTGGAAGACGGTGCCGCCCTTCATCTCGATCGACTCGCGGGGCTGGTGGGTGAGCACGTAGGTCGGCGTGTGGAACGGCGGCTCCTCGCCCCACCAGCCGGTCCACCCGGGGTCGTCCTGCCATCCCGGAGGGCCGAACTTGCCGGCGCCCATGATCTCGGCGCCGATGCCCTCCCAGGCGCGCCTGGCGAAGACGTCGTCCGGGTCGGCCGCCGGGTCGACGTCGACCCGCTCCCGGTGACCGGTCGCGCCCTGGAACGTCGCGGTGGGGAAGAACCACTCCATCAGCCGGTGGCCGGCGTGGCCGAACGGCGCTTCGAGGCTCAGGCCCTCACCGGTGGCGAAGCCGTCCAGCGAGATGCCGATGTTGTGAGCACGGACGAGCGACATGTCGATCTCCTCATGGTCAAAGTGATTGCACTTTGCAATCACTGCGACCGAGAGTAGACTTCCCGATTGCAGATTGCAACCACTATTTCCGGCACAGGAGCAGGCCAGTGAACGAACCCAGGTCGGGCTGCCCGATCAACGCAGCGGTGGAGGTCTTCGGCGACCCCTGGTCGGTGATCGTGCTGCGCGATGTGATGTTCGGGAACCGGCGCCACTTCCGCGAGCTGCTCAGCAGCTCCGAGGAGGGCATCGCCTCCAACATCCTCAGCAGCCGGCTGAAGAAGCTCGTCGACGGCGGCCTGCTCACCAAGGAGGAGGCCGGCCGCGGCCAGCGTGCCGCCTACGCGCTGACCGAGGCGGGCATCCAGACGCTGCCGATCATGGTCGCGCTCGGCAACTGGGGGCTCGCCCATCGCGACGGCACCCGGCAGCTCCGGGTCCGCGCGGAGCTGCTGCGCGATGCCGGCCCCGAGATGACGGAGTCGTTCATGGACGAGCTGCGCGAGCTCCACCTCGGCACGCCGCGACCCGACCCGGACGCTCCGCGAGCGAGCGAGCAGCTCGCTGCGGCGTACGAGGCGGCGATGGGCGGCTGAGCTCGGGGCGCACGTTGGTCTAGGTATGTAGCCGAACCGTCGCTTCCCTCGTGGAGTTCCACCCGGGAAGTGACTGCTCGGCTACATACCTAGACGAACATCCCCCGGCCAACCTCACCTCTCCTTGGCGTGCAGCTTCAGCTTCGAGATCTGAGTCTTCAGCTCGTCGAGGAAGAGCGACCGGATGCTCTCGGTGTCCAGGGCCCCGTTGACGCCGCGGAGCTTGCCCTCGCCGAGCTTGATGCAGACGGCCGACCAGGCGGCGCCGATGGCGCCGGTGAAGCCCGCGGCGACGGTGGCGTTGATCGCACCGCCGCCGACGGTGCCGAAGCCGGGGACCATCTTGAGCAGGTTGCCGGCCACCGTGCGGCCTGCCTGGGTGGCTGCCGCGGTGGCCGCGATCGAGGCCATCGCCGCCTTGTCGACCTCGATGCCGTAGATCGCCGAGATGCGCGCCATCATCCCGAGCTGGATCGGCACCAGGACGACCGCGTCGGAGAACGGGATCGGGGTGACACCAGCGGCCCCCGCCGCGGTCGCGGCACCCGCGATCACGGTGTTCGCCTGCTCCTGCTTCCGCTTGAGATCCACCCTCTGCGCCGCGGTGAGGGCCTCCTCGACGCCTGCAGGCGCGCATCGAAAGGTGGCATCGACGAGCTCCTGCAGGCCGTGGACCTGCTGGCCCGAGAAGTCGTCGGCCTTCGCGTTGGTCAGGTAGACCCGCGCCCCGTGCACGGGCAGCCCGCGCGCGTCGATCTGCTGGGCGAACTCGACCGCATCCGGGTGGTAGGCACCGGTTGGCGAGGTCGGCACCTGGGTCATCACCAGCACGACCGGCAGCCCCAGGTCGGCGAGCTTCTGGATGAACGCGGCCTCGGTGTCCTCGAAGCGGCGGTCGGCGAAACGTACGGCGTACCAGGCGACGTGGATCTGCTCCGACTGCGGCTTGCGCCGCCGCTCCTGGATGAGCTTCGCCAGATCACGGATCACCCGGTCGCCCTCGATGCCGATCTCCAGGCCCTGGGTGTCGAGCAGCCCGAAGAAGCCGCTGGTGTGCAGGTAGAGCGTCGACTCCTTCGTCACCGGCTCACCGATCCCGGTCTTCGCCACCTCCGCCCCGAAGACGGCGTTGACCAGCGTGGACTTGCCGACACCCGTCTTGCCGAACACGGCCAGGTTGAACCGGCCGATCTCCTTGGCCGACTCGGCGTACCTCTTGTGGAACTCGTCCTTGAACCAGCCGTCGGATGCGAAGTTGTTCACGTCGACCAGGATGCCAGCCGGCACCGACGAATTGTCGTGGCCGCGCGCTCTCATGAGGAATAGCGTTCCGACATGAGATCTCGGTCCCGCCTCGCGTACGTCGCCGCCCTCGCCGCCGCGGCCGTCCTGGTCGCGCCCACGACTCCGGTCCACGCGGCCGAGCCCGAGACCCGGCCCACCGATATCACCCTCACCCGGTGGAACAGCCTCGAGGACTTCGCCAAGGGCAGGTCGAGCAACCTGCACCCGGACCGGCACGGCACCCTCCGGATCGGCCGCGGCAGCGAGACGAGGACCTACACCGACCCGTTCGGTGACGGCTCGGCGAAGACGTACGAGCTCGGCACCTGGACCTCGCCCGTGGTCCGGACCGGGTACGCGATCGACGAGTCGATCACCTCGTGGGACGTCGACACCCCGACCGGCACCTGGGCCGAGATCCGGTTCCGCGGCCGCAAGTCGGACGGCACCTGGACGAAGTGGTTCGTGATGGGTCGTTGGACCGCCGGCGACGACTTCGCGGCCGGCGACATCCACCGCACCTCGGTCGAGGGACAGAGCGACACCGACGCGGCGCTCTACACCGACACCTACGTGGCCCGGACCGGCAAGGAGCCCGAGGCGTTCCAGACCCGGGTCACCCTGCTGCGCCCCGAGGGCGCGACCGTCTCCCCCAGTCTGCGATCGGTCGCGACGCTGACCAACGAATACCTGCCCGACTCGGCCCACCCCGGGACGAGCACGCCGACCCTCGACAAAGCGATCGACCTCGGTGTCCCGCCGTTCAGCCAGAACATCCACCGCGGCGAATACCCGGAGTTCGGTGGCGGCGGCCAGGTCTGGTGCTCACCGACGTCGACGACGATGGTGCAGTACCACTGGGGTCACGAGGTCCCGGCGAGCGAGCTGAAGGGCATCGAGGCGCCGAACGGCGACCCGCAGGTCGCCTATGCCGCGATCAACACCTGGGACTACGCCTACGAGGGCGCCGGCAACTGGCCGTTCAACACCGCCTACGCCGGCCGCTGGGGCCTGGACGGGGCCGTGACCAGGCTGCGTTCGCTGGCCGAGGCAGAGACCCTGGTGGCGGCCGGCTTCCCGCTGGTCGTCTCGGCCAGCTGGGAGCGTGAGGAGATGCCGGAGGCGGGCTACGGCACCGACGGACACCTGCTGGTCATCGGCGGCTTCACCGCGGAGGGCGACCCGATCGTCTACGACCCCAACCACGCCTCCAACGACGAGGTGCGCAACGTCTACACCCGCGAGAACTTCGAGCGGGTCTGGCAGACCTCGACCGACGGGATCACCTACGTCATCCACCCGCGCGACGTGAGGCTGCCCGGGAACGCCACAAACTGGTGACGGAGTCGTCGTCCGCGCCGTCCGCACCACCCGGGAACGACTAGGTTTCGGGTATGACACTCGACCCCGTTGCCGCTCTTCAGGACGCACTTCGGGCCCCGACCGTCAACGACGGCTCGGGTGCGGAGCAGAAGGCGTTCGAGCAGCTCCACGACGCGCTGCGCGAGCACTTCCCGCAGCTCCACTCCTCCCTCGACCTCACCCCGGTCGGCAGGCACGGGCTCCTCTTCCGCTGGCCCGGCGCCTCGGCGGACAAGCCGGTCGTGCTGATGGCCCACCAGGACGTCGTCCCGATCGCGGGCGAGTGGACCCACGACCCGTTCGGCGGCGAGATCGTCGACGGCGTGATCCACGGGCGCGGCACCCTCGACGACAAGGGCCAGCTCGTCGCGATCTGCGCCGCGGTCGAGGGGCTCCTCGTGGAGGGGTTCGCGCCTGCGTACGACGTGTGGTTGTCGTTCGGTTCCGACGAGGAGACGACCGGCGAGGCCGCGCGGGCTGCGGTCGAGGAGCTGCGGAGGCAAGGGGTCGCGCCCTGGTTCGTGCTCGACGAGGGCGGCGCGGTCGCCTTCGACGCGTTCCCCACCATCACGGCCCCGGTCGGTGTCGTCGGCGTCGCCGAGAAGGGCACCACCGACGTACGCCTCCGGGTCACCGGCGACGGCGGCCACTCCTCCACCCCACGACGGAACGGCCCGACCGCGCGGCTGGCCCGTGCGATCACCCGGCTCGACCGGATGTCGATGCCGGTGCAGCTGCCGGCACCGACGGTCGAGATGTTCGAGCGGATCGCCCCGTACGCCGCCAAGCCCCTGCAGCCCGTGCTGGCCAACGCCGGCAGGCTGGCGCCGGTGCTGGCCCGGCTGCTGACCCGGCTCGGGCCGGAGCCCGCCGCGCTGACCCGCACCACCGTCGCGATCACGACACTCGAGGGCAGCCCGGCGGCCAACGTGATCGCCTCGGCGGCCTCGGCCGGGGTCAACCTGCGCATCATGGTCGGCGAGACGGTCGCCGAGGTCGTCGAGCGGCTGCGGGCCGCGATCGGCGACAAGCAGGTCGAGATCGAGGTCGTCCGCGCGGGTGAGCCGTCCCCGATCTCGCCTCGTGACGAGGCCTTCGCGAAGATCACCGACGCCATCGCGGAGATCTTCCCGGAGGCGGTGCCGGCGCCCTACACGGTCATGGCCGCGACCGACTCGCGCTTCTTCTACGAGATCAGCGACCGGGTCTACCGGTTCGCGCCGTTCCGGATGACCGCTGCCCAGCGGGCCACGATCCACGCCGCCGACGAGAACATCAGAGTCGATGACTACCTCGACGGGATCCGCTTCTACCGAAGGTTGATCGAGTCGCTGTGACCACCGAACGCCAGAGCAGCACCGGGCTCGAGAGGGCCGCCCGCGGGATCTGGGTGATCGTCGGCTTCCTGGTGGCCGTCGAGTTCGCCAGCGGCATCCTGCAGGGCTACTACACCCCGATCTTCTCCGACCTCGCCGACCACCTCGGCGTCTCCGACGCCGACCTCAACTGGCTCGAGGCCGGGCAGCTGATCGTCTCCGCGCTGTGCGTGCCGCCGCTCGCCCGGCTCGGCGACCTGATCGGCCACAAGAAGGTGCTCCTGCTGGCGACCGGGATCACTGCCCTCGCCACCTGGTGGACCGTCGTCGCCCCCGACTTCGGCTCGTTCCTGGTGGCCTGGTCGATCCAGGGCGCCTACGTCATCTGGCTCCCGCTCGAGGTCGCGATCGTCCACAAGCGCACCGGTGGCGACACCGCGCTGACCCGGCGGGCCGCCGGCGTCCTGGTCGGCGCCCTGCAGCTCTCGGTGATCGTCGGCGCGCTCGCCGCGGGTGCCCTCGTCGGAGTGCTGCCGATGACCGCGATCCTCGCGTTCCCGGCCCTGGCGGTGACCGCGGTCTTCGTCGTGATCGCCGTCGGCATCGAGAGCGACTCCGGGGCCGGCGGCGGTGCCTTCGACTGGCTCGGGCTGACCGTGCTGACGCTCGTGCTCGGCCTGGTCATGGCCGGCCTCGTCGGCGTACGCGTCCTCGGGGCCGGGTCCCTGCTGGCCTGGGCACTCGTGGTCCTGGGGCTGCTCACCCTGGTCCCGTTCTGGCGCATCGAGACCGCGCTGGACGACGCCGGCCGAAGAGAGCCGCTGATCGACGTACGCCTGCTGGTCTCGCGGCGGCAGTGGCCGATCCAGCTGACCGCGTTCCTGTTCGGGATGTCGGTGCTCGGAGCGCAGATCCCGCTGTCGACCTTCGCGCGCACCGACCCCGCCGAGGCCGGCTTCGGGCTGGGAGCGGATGCGTCGTTCGTGTCGCTGCTGATCGCGGAGTACGTCATCGCGATGGCCGTCTCCGCCTTCACGTTCCCGCTGTGGGCCCGGTTCCTCGGGCCGATGCGAGCCCAGGCCGTGGCGTGCTTCCTGGTCGCTGCCGGCTATCTGATGTGGCTCCCGTTCCACGGCTCCACCGGCCAGGGCCTGCTCAACATGGCGGTCGTCGGCCTCGGCTCGGGCGCGCTGGTGGCCTCTCTGCCGGCGGCCGCCGCCGCGGCCGCTCCCGCCTCTCGCACCGCCTTCGCCACCGGCATGACCAACGCCACCAAGACCGTCGGCGGCGCCATCGCCTCGGCGGTCTTCGCCATCGCGCTCGCCGCGGACGGGTCGATCAGCGGCGAAGCGCACGCGGCGCTGTCGGGCTATCTGACGGTGTGGGCGGTGTGCGGCGTCACCGCGCTCGTCGCCGGGCTGCTGCTCCTGCTGCCCCGCCGCACAACCAGCGCTCGGTAAACTTTCCCGCGCTGGAGGTGATCACATGCCCACGAGCGAGGACCGGCCCGAGGAGCGCCCGGAGACGCAGGCTCCCCCTCTCTCCGACGCGGCAAGCAAGGCCGCGGCCGCCGCCCGGATCGAGAACCAGACCAAGTGGGTCGACCTCCAGGTGCAGCAGTCGATCCAGCGCGGCGAGTTCGACAACCTGCCCGGCGCCGGCAAGCCGATCAAGAACCTCGACCGCGACCACGACCCCGACTGGTGGGTCAAGCAGCTCATCGAGCGCGAGCAGATCGTCGTGCTCCCCCGGTCGGTCCAGCTCCGCAAGGACGACGCCGAGCTCGACGACCTCCTCGACACCCAGACCACCGAGGACAGCGCCCGCCGGATCGTCGAGGAGTTCAACGAGCGCGTGATCGCGGCCCGCTACGGCGCGCCCGAGGGACCGCCGCTCATCACCATGCCCCGCGACGTCGACGCCACCATGGCCGCCTGGCGCGAGCGCCGCGCGGCCAGGGTGGAGGCCGCCAGACGGCGCCAGGCCACCACGCAGGAGAAGAAGCGCCGCTGGTGGCAGCGGCGCTGAGCTTCATCGTTTGCGCGTGAGCGTCACGTGCGTGACGCCGCTGGGTGTAGAGACCGACTCGATGTCGTAGTCCGCCTCCAGCCCCTCCAGACCATCCCACAGCCGTGCGCCACGGCCGAGCACGATCGGGACCACGGCCACGTGCAGGTGGTCGACGAGACCGGCCTTCAGGAAGTCGCGGATCATCGTCGCGCCGCCGCCGAGGCGTACGTCCTGACCGTCGGCGGCCGCACGGGCCTCCTCCAGCACCTCGGCCGGCGAAGCGTCGCGGAAGTAGAACGTGGTGCCGCCCTGCATCTCGATCGGCTCGCGGGCGTGATGGGTCATCACGAAGGTCGGCGAGTGGAACGGCGGATTCTCGCCCCACCAGCCCTTCCACTCCGGGTCCTCGTGCCATCCCGGCGGACCGAACTTGTTCGCACCCATGATCTCGGCGCCGATCCCCGGCTGGTGCCTCCGGGCGATGGCGTCGTCGACTCCTGTGGTTCCACCGGGCTCGCCGACGTTCTCGTTCCACCACCGGGTGGCGAACATCCACTCGTGTAGCCGCTCGCCCGCATGCCCGAACGGCTCTTCGAGACTCTGCGGCTCGCCGGTCCCGAAGCCGTCGAGGGAGATGGCGAAGTTGTGTACGCGGGTGAGGGACATCATCGTCTCCTGTCGTTGTCGCTGCCCTTCCGCAGCCTTCCACCACCGGTCGACGCCGGACAGTGAATATCGATGACAGCCCCGATCTTCCGGTGAGAACCGCTCACACGGCCCGTGCGGCGAACCGTGCCCGGTAGCGACCGGGCGTCACCCCGACCTCCGAGGTGAACCCGGTCCGGAAGGTCACCGGGGAGTAGTAGCCGGCCTCGTGGCTGATCCGGTCGATCGGGAGGTCCGTGGTCTCGAGGAGGGTCTTGGCGACCGCGATCCGCTCGGCCGCTACCCAGCGCATCGGGGTGGTGGCGAGGTCGCGCTCGAAGCGCCGCGCGAGGGTGCGGGGCGAGACCGCGGCCGCCGCTGCCAGGCGCTCGAGGGTGACGTCCTCGTGCAGGTTGGCACGGAGCCAGGTGCGCAGCTCGTCGAGCCAGTGGGCCTGCTCGGTGAGCGGGTCGGCCGCGACGTACTGGGCCTGGTCGCCGTCGCGGTGCGAGGCGATCACCAGGTTGCGGGCGATGGTGTTGGCGGCATGCTGGCCGTGGTCGGTGCGGATCAGGTGGAGGCACAGGTCCAGCCCGGCCGCCGAACCCGCGCTCGTCAGCACGCCGTCGTCGACATAGATCGCCCTCGGGTCGAGCTCGACCCCGGGATACGTACGCCGGAACAGCTCCGCCCAGCGCCAGTGGGTCGTGGCTCGGCGACCGTCGAGCAGGCCGGCCTCGGCCAGGGCGAAGGCGCCGGTGCACAGCGAGACCATCCGGGCTCCGGCCTCGGCGGCCCGGCGGAGCTCGCGGAGCAGGGTCGGACTGATCGTCTCGCCCGGCCGGATGGCCGGCACCAGCACCGTGTCCGCCTCGGCCAGAGCGGTCATCGGCCGCTGCGGCGTCAGCCGCGGCCCGCCGTGGACGCGCACTCCGCGCAGGTCACCGCACAGCACCACGTCGTAGAGCGGGCTGGCGTCGTGGTCCCAGTCGTAGCCGAGCGCCTCGAGCGGCATCCCGATCTCGAACAGGGTCATCCCGTCGACGATCGGGATGGCGATGGACGGCTTGACAGGCATGGCAAGAATCTAACATTTATAGTCAATCCTGCCACTCCTCCGAGACGCGTCGCACGAGCACGATGGAGTCATGACCAACACCAGGAAGAACCCCAGCAAGCTCCGCACCACGGTGCGCTCCGTCCTCGCCGGTTTCGACGCCGGCGCCCGGATCCGGCACGGCGCCCCCGTACCGAAGGACCATCCCTCCCGACGCCGACCGTGATCGTTACAAGCCGAGACGCCTACCGACGGGTAACCCCCGGCCGTTAGGGTGACCGGCATGAGTCACAAGAGCCCTAAGGACTTCTTCGCGCCGTTGGCGGTGGGCGCCCCCGCACCGCTGCGAGAGATCCCGGCACGGCCGAGTCGCGCGATCCACTTCTTCGACCCGTCGAACCCGAAGATGGCGGCCAAGGTGCCCGCCATGGTCGGCACCGTCGACGTGCTCCTGGGCAACCTGGAGGACGCCGTCAAGGCTGACAACAAGGTCGCCGCCCGCGAGGGCCTGGTCGAGATCGCCAAGGCGACCGACTTCGGCAAGACCCAGCTCTGGACCCGGATCAACAGCCTCGACTCCCCGTGGGTGCTCGACGACCTCCTCACCCTGGTCACCGAGATCGGCGACAAGCTCGACGTCGTGATGGTGCCGAAGGTGCAGGGCCCCGAGGACATCCACTACGTGGACCGGCTGCTCGCGCAGCTCGAGGCCAAGGGCGGCGTACGGAGGCCGATCCTCATCCACGCCATCCTCGAGACCGCCCGCGGCGTGGCCAACGTCGAGGAGATCGCGCTGGCCTCCCCGCGCATGCAGGGCATCAGTCTCGGCCCGGCCGACCTCGCGGCCGACCGCAAGATGAAGACCACCCGCGTCGGCGGCGGCCACCCGGGCTACCTGGTCCGTCAGGACCCGGTCGACGGGGACATCCACGGCAACCGCACGGTCTTCCAGCAGGACCTGTGGCACTACACGATCGCGAAGATGGTCGACGCCTGCGCCGAGGCCGGCATCTACCCCTACTACGGCCCGTTCGGCGACATCACGGACGTGGTCGCGGCCGAGGACCAGTTCCGCAACGCGTTCCTGCTCGGCTGCGTCGGCACCTGGAGCCTGCACCCCAAGCAGATCGAGATCGCCAACCGCGTCTTCTCCCCCAGCGTCGAGGACATCAAGCACGCCCGCAGGGTCGTCAAGGCGATGGGCGACGGCACCGGCGCGGTCATGCTGGACGGCAAGATGGAGGACGACGCCTCGCTCAAGCAGTGCCTGGTCCTCGTCGACCTCGCCGAGGAACTGGCCGCCATCGACCCGAAGCTCAAGGAGCTCTACGACACGATCGAGATCGAGGACTGAGATGACCGAGACCACCTTCCGCCCCCTGCGCTCGGTCCTCTACATGCCGAGCTCCAACACCCGCGCCCTCGAGAAGGCCAAGACGATCACCGCCGACGCGCTGATCCTCGACCTCGAGGACGCCGTCGCCCCCGACGCCAAGCCGGAGGCGCGCGAGAACGCGGCCGCGGCCGTGACCTCGGGCGAGTACGGCAACAAGTACCTCACCATCCGCATCAACGGTGCCGACACCGAGTGGCACGCCGACGATCTGGCCGCCGCCGCCAAGGCCGGTCCCGACGCCATCGTCGTCCCCAAGGTCAACAGCCCCCAGCAGGTGCTCGACCTCGTCGCGGCCTTCGAGAAGGCCGGCGTCCCGGAGAAGACGAAGCTCTGGGCGATGATCGAGAGCCCGTACGCCATCCTCCACGCCGAGGAGATCGCCTCCGCCTCCGAGCGGCTGACGGTGCTCGTCCTCGGCACGAACGACCTGGTCAAGGAGCTCTACGTCGACCACGTTCCGGCTCGCGCCAACCTGGTCACGTCGCTCCAGCTCGCGGTGCTCGCCGCGCGCGCGAGCGGCAAGGTGATCCTCGACGGCGTCTACAACAACGTGAAGGACGCCGAGGGCTACGCGGCCGAGGTCGAGCAGGGCCGGATCTTCGGGTTCGACGGCAAGACCCTGGTCCACCCGAGCCAGGTCGAGGGCGCCAACGCGGGCTTCGCGCCCAGCGAGCAGGCGGTGGCCGACGCCAAGGGTCTCATCGAGGCGTTCGAGGCCGCCGGCAGCGGCGTCGCGACCTACAACGGCAAGATGGTCGAGGCCCTCCACGTCGAGTCCGCCAAGCGAGTCCTCAGCATCGCCGAGGCCATCGCCGCGCTGTAGGCCACCGGCCAGGAATACCTCTCAATGTATAGAAAAAGTTACTCGTCTCCCATTTTGGCTGATCAGTAACTTTTTTCCGAGAAGAAGGTGACAAACCGGCGGGATTCTGGTTCCGTTACGTGCTGCGCGACACAACCGACACTCGCTAAGCGCTCAGGAGACAGCGTCAGATGACTGAAGCGAACAGTCGGCCCGCGACGGGGGACCTCTCGAACGTCCCGCCCACGCCGGCTCGACACCACGCCCCACAGATGCGCACCGAGAACGACACCACGGCCGACCCCCTCGAGATCGCCAACCGCGCTCTCGAGGGGTTGTCGCCGGCGACCGAGTCGTGGATCGACTCTCCCAGGACCAACGCCGCCCCCGAGCGGGTGCGACCGCGTCACACGCCGTACACGCCGCCGCCGCAGCCCGGCACGGCGCTCGTCCCTGTGCAGCCCGCGCCCGTTCCCGTCCGCTACCAGCCGCCTCGGCCCAGCTACCAGCGCCCGATGCCTCCGCACTCCCGGCTGCCGCAGTACGCCTACCAGCCGAGCCCGTACACGGCACAGCAGTTCCACCCCGCCGGGCCGGTGACGTTCGCCAACCCCGCGATGCCGCCGTACGCCGCCGCGCAGGTGCCGACCCGGAACGCCGCGGTCGAGGAGTACCGGATCCCGAAGAACCGTGCCCGCAACAAGAAGGCGGTGCTGCTGCCGCTCGCGGCGATGGCGATCGCCTCGGCGGGCATCGGCGCCTTCGCGCAGTCCAACGTCGGCAACGGCCTCGAGGCCGAGACCCAGCAGGTCAAGGCCCACGCCGGCGAGTACGACGCCATCGCGGTCGTCGACACCGGCGAGCAGAAGGTCATCGACGCCCCTGGCGTGATCGCACCGGAGGAGACCTCCCTCTTCTCCCGCAACGCCGGGCGCGGCACCCCCGGCAAGCACTCGAGCGGCGACTACGACGCGCCCTCCAGTGCCGATTCCTACGGTGGCGCCCACTCCGCCAGCGGGTCCATCTCCACCCCGCGCGACGGGACCGTCCTGGAGGACGAGCAACCGAAGCCCGCTCCCCAGCCGGCCCCGGAGCCCGCCCCCGAGCCGAACCCCGAGCCTGAGCCCGCCCCCGAACCCGCACCGACCCCCGCGCCGGCTCCGCCGTCGATCGGCGAGAACGTGGTGGCCCCGGTGCTCGACACGGTGACCGGTGTCATCGACGGCCTCACCGGCATTCAGCTCGACTTGACCCCTTAAGCGAGGGTCCTCGAACGGGCCGTGACCTCTCCCGAGGTCACGGCCCGTTTGCCTATGCCCGGGTGGGTTACCCATGACAAGGAAGGGCCATCTAGAAATAGGACCTCCGTCCCGATAACTTCCGTGGTTTTCTCTCGTTTGCCCGATGTGCCACCCCTTAACTCGGGAGTGCGCCAGGTTCCCCCGGATCTGGCAGGTGGCACGGCCCCGTTGCGGGGATCTTGGGGGATCCCCACCGCAGAATCGGAGTCCAACCAACAATGCGAAGCATCCGTACGCTTGCGCTGTCCGCAGCCGCTGCCGCCGTCGTCGGCGCAGTTCTGGTTGTGCCGGCGCCTTCACAGGCCGCACTGACGAACACCTCTTTCGGGATGTTCGCGAGCGGCTTCGGCACCCGCGTGACCGGTGGCAGCATCCCGGCCAACTCGGGCGACCTCGGATACCAGACCATCGGCTGCACCCGTAAGGCCGGCCACAACGTCAACAACAACACCGCCGGCGCCAAGGTGCCCGGCGTGGGCACGATCGGTGCGACCACGACCAAGCAGCGGACGATCAAGTCCGGCGACATGGTCAAGTCCATCTCCGAGCACAAGATCGCCGACGTCGTGCTCGACAAGAGCCCGCTGGGCAAGGTCACCGTCGAGGGCCTGAGCTCCGTCTCCCAGGCCTGGTGGGACGGCAAGGGCTACAAGGCCGACTCGAAGGCCAAGATCGCTCACGTGGTCCTCGACCCGGCCGGCCCCGGCCAGACGATCGACCTTCCGATCCCCGGCCGTGACAAGCCGCTGGTCATCCCCGGCATCGCCACCATCGGCATCGGCAACACCGTCGAGAAGACCAACGCCGACGGCGCCGAGGCTTACGCCAACGGCATCTGGATCAAGCTCCACGGCAGCGACTCCGAGGTCATCGTCGGTCGCTCCCGCGCCGAGATCAACGGCCAGGCCTTCAGCGCGACCTTCCGCGGTTTCGCCGACTCCATCGACGCCACCGCTCTCGGCGGTGCCGTCGAGATCGGCAAGAACCCGCTGACCAACGCCGGCTGCGCCGGCACCAAGGGCAAGCTGAAGACCAAGTCCATCGCCGGCGTGCCGCTGGGCAACGCGGGTGACATCCTGGACGTCAAGGGCCTGACCAGCGGTCAGCGTTCGAACCAGACCAAGACCACCGCCGAGGGCTACACCTTCGGTGAGGTCGCCAGCGTCAACATCGGCGACGGCGCGATCCGCATCGAGGCCATCCGCGCCCAGGCGAACGCCAAGTTCGTCAAGGGCAAGGGCGCCTCGACGTCCATCTCGGGCACCAAGTTCGGTGACATCTACGTCGGCGACCAGAAGGTCTCCCTCGCCCAGCTCGAGTCGGCGCTCTCCCGCGTCGACATCCCCGGCCTGGCCAAGATCGAGACCAAGGTCGTCGTCGAGCGCAGCAAGAACCTGGTCGAGGTCGTCGCCCTGCGGCTGACGCTCCTCGACGCGACCAAGGGCACCAAGACGGTCGTGAACATCGGTCACGCCAAGTTCAAGGTGAACTCCAACGCGTGAGGCCTTGATCCACTGAGGCTGTCCTAAGAAACGGCCCGCGTCCTGACCAGGGCGCGGGCCGTTTCTTCATTCTGAAGTTACTCACGGGTAGTATCAACCCACCCATACGCAGTCGAGCCGACCTGAAGCATTAGGCTCGGTTCATTCCGGCAGTCCTGCCCCCTGATGAGGAGCGCCTAGGCATGTTGCAGATCATCGCCATCGTCGTGTGTCTTGCGGCAACGGTGGCCACCGCCTACCTGGTGATCAAGGCGGTCCGGTCGATGCTCGCGGTCATCAAGATCGGTACGCCGATCAGCCGCGTCGACCAGCCGCTGGCCCGCACCCTGACGATGTTGAAAGAGACCGTCCTCCACACGCGCATGCTGCAGTGGACCTGGGTCGGGATCCTGCACTGGTTCGCCTTCGCGGCGTTCATCGTGCTCTCCACGGCGGTCGGGGCGGCGTACTTCCAGCTCTTCGACCCGGAGTGGACGCTGCCGGTGGTCGGCAAGCTGTTCGCATACGAGTGGATCGCCGAGATCCTCGGCCTGCTCGGCTCGCTGGGCATCATCCCGCTGATCATCTACCGGCTGACCCACCTGCCCGCACAGAAGGGCCGCGGCACCCGCTTCTACGGCTCCACCCAGTGGCAGGCGTTCTTCGTCGAGGCGATGGTGCTGGTGGAGAGCGCGGCGATCCTGTTCATCCGCGGCGCGGAGTACAACCTGGCCAAGGCTCACGGCGGCGAGGTCGCCGAGCACGCCACCGCGTTCCACTTCCCGATCTCGCAGTTCTTCGGGGCGCTCTACCCCACCGGCCCCGACGCGATCCACACCCTCGAGAACGTCATCTACGCGATCGCGGCCTTCAAGATCATCACGGCGCTGATCTGGCTGACCATCGTCTCCACCCACCTGACGATGGGTGTCGCCTGGCACCGCTTCACCGCCTGGTTCAACATCTGGTTCAAGCGTGAGCCGGGTTCGCGTACGTCCGACACCGACGGCGCGCGCCCGCTCGGCACCGCGCTCGGCGCGATCAAGCCGATGCTCATCGACGGCAAGCCGGTCACCCTCGAGGACGTGGAGGAGGACCGCATCCCCGAGGACGCCATCCTCGGTGTCGGCTCGATCCAGGACTTCTCCTGGAAGGGCATCCTCGACTTCACCACCTGCACCGAGTGTGGCCGCTGCCAGTCGCAGTGCCCCGCCTGGAACACCGAGAAGCCGCTCTCGCCGAAGCTGCTGATGATGGGCCTGCGCGAGCACGCGTACGCCGCGGCCGCTGACGGCGATCTCAAGGAGAAGCCGCTCATCGGCAAGGCCGACGGCGCTCCGGAAGGTGCCGAGGGCAACGCCGAGGTGCTCGACTGGTTCTACAACCCCGAGGACGGCGGCTTCGTCATCGACGAGGACGTGCTCTGGTCCTGCACCTCCTGTGGTGCCTGCGTCCAGCAGTGCCCCGTCGACATCGAGCACGTCGACCACATCATGGACATGCGCCGCTACCAGGTGCTCGTCGAGTCGAACTTCCCCTCCGAGCTCAACGGTCTGTTCAAGGGCCTGGAGGGCAAGGGCAACCCCTGGAACATGAACGCCAACGCGCGCATGGACTGGGCCAAGGACCTGCCCTTCGAGGTCAAGGAGGTCGGCAAGGACATCGAGTCGCTGGAGGAGGTCGACTGGCTGTTCTGGGTCGGCTGCGCCGGCGCCTACGAGGACCGCGCCAAGAAGACCACCCGCGCCGTGGCCGAGCTGCTCGACATGGCCGGGGTCACCTTCGGCGTACTCGGCAACGGAGAGACCTGCACCGGTGACTCCGCCCGCCGCGCCGGCAACGAGTTCGTCTTCCAGGGCCTGGCTCAGCAGAACGTCGAGACGTTCAAGGAGTTCAAGGTCAAGAAGGCCGTCACCACCTGTGCTCACTGCTTCAACACCCTGAAGAACGAGTACAAGGAGTTCGGCATCGAGCTCGAGGTCGTCCACCACACCCAGCTGCTCAACCGTCTCGTACGCGAGGGCAAGCTGACTCCGATCGCGGACGGCGCCGGCGCCCACAAGCGCTCCATCACCTACCACGACCCGTGCTACATCGGTCGCCACAACGGCGTCTACGAGCCGCCGCGTGAGCTGCTGCAGATCATGCCGGGCGCCGAGTACAAGGAGATGCCGCGCAACTCCGAGCGCTCCTTCTGCTGTGGTGCCGGTGGCGCCCGGATGTGGATGGAGGAGAAGATCGGGTCGCGGATCAACGAGAACCGCACCGACGAGGCCGTCGCCACCGGCGCCGACCAGATCGCCGTCGGCTGCCCGTTCTGCCGCGTCATGCTCTCCGACGGCCTGACCAAGGCCCAGGCCAACGGCTCGGCCCGCGAAGAGGTCGAGGTCCTCGACGTCGCGCAGATGCTGCTCGCGTCCGTGAAGGGCGAGCAGGCCACCAAGCTGGCCCCGGGCGAGGGCGCGAAGGTCGGCGCCACCGCCAAGGCCGCTCCGGCCGTCGAGGAGGCCGCTCCGGCTGCTGGTGCCGCCACCGCGGCTGCGGGCTCGTCGCTCTTCGACTCCCCCGCCGAGACCACTGAGACCCCGAAGGCTCCGGCCGACGCGTCCTCACTCTTCGACACCCCTGCCCCGGCCGAGCCGGCTTCGGGCGGTACGTCGGGTGGCGGCTCGCTCTTCGACACCCCGGCTCCCGCCGCGGAGCCGGAGAAGCCGGCCTCCGGTGGTTCGCTGTTCGACGACGGTGGGTCGCTCTTCGACACGCCTGCCGAGGCGCCCGCCGAGGAGAAGCCGACCGAGGAGCCTGCTGCCGATCTCGGGACCGGTGGGTCGCTCTTCGACGTACCCGCGCAGGAGGCGGAGCCTGCCGCCGCACCCGAGGCGAAGGCGGCGCCGGCTGCTCCGGCACCGGCGTCCGAGGAGCCTGCTGTCGACCTGGGTGGGGGCGGCTCGCTCTTCGACATCCCGGCCGCACCTGCCGAGGAGGCCGCACCGGCCCCCGAGGCGAAGGCAGCGCCGGCTGCAGCCGAGCCCGAGGCACCGGCCCCGGCTGCGGCCCCGGCCGACGAGGAGCCGAGCATCGACCTCAGCGCCGGTGGTTCGCTCTTCGACATCCCGGCGAGCGAGCCCACTCCCGCGAAGGCCCCCGAGGCCGCTGCTCCGGTCGAGGCCGCTCCGACCGAGGCGCCCGAGGCTGCTGCTCCGGTCGCGCCTGCCGCGCCCGCTGCGCCGGTCGCGGGTTCGGGGGTGACCTCGGAGCCGAAGACCGACGTCGACTTCGACAGCCTCGGCTCGCTCTTCGATATCGAGGCGCCGGAGGGCACGGTCGCCGCTGCGGCTCCTGCCCCTGCGGCTCCTGCTCCCGTCGCCGAGGTCGCTCCTGCGACCGAGACTGCGCCGGAGTCCGTGGTCGAGGAGACGCCTGACGAGGACACGGCCGTCGAGGTGGAGGCCCCGGCCGAGCCGGAGCCCGAGCCTGAGGCCGCCCCCGCACCGGAGCCGAAGTCGGCGCCGGCCGTGAGCGGAGACGCTCACACGCCGCGTACCGACGTCGACATCCACGAGGCAGGGTCGCTCTTCGACCTCTGACCCACCGCAGTTCGCTGCACCAGACGATGACACCTTGCGAGCACTCGCAAGGTGTCATCGTCATTTCAGCCGGGGTAGTCCAGGGAGTTTCCGTCGGTCTACCGACGAGTAATGGACGGAAACTCCCTGGACTACCCGAGCCTGCCACCCACTCGCCTGACATCACGTGATGTCACATTGAGATTGTGATGACGTCAAAATGATGTCATAGTGGTGCCCATGGACATCACGCCGTACATCGACAGCCTGCGACGGGACCTGCTGGCCGCGGCCGAGGCATCCGGGCCGGAGGCTCGGGAGACCGCGGAGCGACTCACCTACGCGCTCGACCCGGCGGCTCGGCTGGCGGTGATGGAGGCGGTGAGCCAGGCGGCCGCGGAGATCACGGCGGAGCTGCCGACGGGCAACGTGGACGTACGTCTGCGGGGACGCGACCTGGAGTTCGGGGTCACGCTGCCGGAGCTCGCCGAGCCGATCCCGCCGACCCCACCCACGCCTCCGGCGCCCCCCGCTCCCCCCGCTCCCCCGGCTCCCCCGGCGCCGGGGGAGCCCGAGGGAGACGACGCCCTGGCCCGGGTGACCCTGCGCATCCCGGAGTCGCTCAAGGCGAAGGCCGAGGAGGCAGCGGCCGAGGCCGGCCAGTCGCTCAACACCTGGCTCGTCGGCGCCGTACGCGCGGCCACCCGGGAGAACGCGGTCAACGTCGACGTCGACCTCTCCGCGATCCCCCACATCGTCACCGAGGCGATGAACAGCCTCGATCCGTTCCGCGGAAGCAACCGCGGCAGGTCCGACCGCCGGATGACCGGCTGGCTCTGACCTGAACCCCCGCGCACCAACGGACGGCCGCCCGGCCGGTCCGGTAGATCAGCACACCCTGAGGAGCAGCATCATGAGCACGTACACCTTCATGTCCACCGCACCGGCCAAGCTGTTCGTCGAGTTCGGGAAGGGCAACCTCGAGGTCCAGGCGACCGACACCGACGAGACGACCATCGAGATCGAGGGCGACGACGCCGAGCATCTCGTGGTCGAGCAGAGCGGCGACACGATCAACATCATCGACCCGCACAAGGGCCCCTTCAGCCGCTCGCGGCGCTACGACATCACCGTGACCGTCCCGGCCCGCAGCCAGCTGCGCGCCCGCACCGGAAGCGCCGACATCGCGACCCAGGGCGTCCTGCGAGCCGCATGGCTCCAGACCGGTTCGGGCGACGTACGCATCGACCGGGTCACCGAGGAGTTCCAGATCGAGTCCGGCTCGGGAGACGTCGAGGCGGACACCCTCGACGGGCGCGCCTCGATCAAATCCGGATCCGGCGACGTCCGGATCGGCACGGCCCACGACCTGCACACCAAGACCGGCTCCGGCAGCGTGGAGATCGACGAGGTCGAGGGCGATGTGAGCCACTCGACCGGCGCCGGTGACTTCGCGATCCACTCGGTCAGCGCGGGCCGGATCTCGGTGAAGGGCGCCTCGTCCGACGTACGCATCGGGATCCCGAACGGCACCCCGGTGTGGACCGACGTCAACACAGTGACCGGCCGGTGCACCAGCACTGTCGAGAGCGCTGGCGCACCGGCCGCGGGTGAGCCCTACGTCGAGCTCCGCACCACCACTGTCAGCGGTGACATCACCCTGATCGGGCTGTGAGAGGGCTACTTCTCCTCGTGGGCGCCCGGGGCGTCCGGCACGACCGGCCGGAGCACGCCCCAGGCGATGAAGACGGCCCCGATGACGAGCAGGACGATGCCCGCCCACAGGTTGGCGTTGGGCCCGCCGGTCTTGTCGACCTCCGGGTCGCCGAACAGGCCCATCAGCAGCAGGATGATGCCGTAGACCGCGAGCAGGGATCCGATCACGTTGCGGATGTCGAAGAGCGACAGCAGCGTGGCCAGAAGTCCTTTGTTGGTTTCGGTGGACATCTCAGCCTCCTCTAGAAGATCACGTTCAGGATGATGACCAGGACCAGCGCGACACCCGCCAGGGGCACCGGGCGCTCCCACCACGGGCGACCGGCGTCCTCAGCGTCGACCAGGTCCTCCTTCGGGGTCTCGGAGTAGACCAGGCCCTTCAGGGAGCCTTCCGGCTTCGGCGCGGTCACCAGCGAGACGATCACGCTGACCACGATGTCGACCACGAAGGCCGCACCGGCGGCCACGAACGAGGCGCCCTGGCCGGAGAGCGGCAGAACGCCGACAGAGAGCCCGCCGAGGGTGCCCTCGGCGAGGACGCCGACGAGCACGGCCGCCAGGGTGCCGGAGACCAGACCCGTCCAACCGGCGGTCGCGGTCATCCGCTTCCAGAACATACCCAGGATGAACGTCGCGAACAGCGGCGCGTTGAAGAACCCGAACAGGGTCTGCAGGTAGTCCATGATGTTGGAGAAGTTGGACGCCAGGACCGCGGTGAAGATCGCGATGGCGGTCGCCGCGACGGTCGCCCAGCGACCGAGCTTGACGTAGAAGTCGTCGGGGCGGTCCTTGATGATGTACTCCTGGATGATGTCGAAGGACACCACCGTGTTGAAGGCCGAGACGTTGGCCGCCATACCGGCCATGAACGCGGCCAGGAGACCGGTGATCGCCAGCCCGAGCAGACCGTTGGGCAGCACCTCCGCCATCAGGTAGAGCAGCGAGTCGTTGTAGGTCACGCCCTCACCGGAGGCGCCGCCGGGCACCGCCTCCCCTGCCTTCGTACGCGCGATCTCGGTGACCAGGACCGCCGCGATCATGCCGGGGAAGATGGTGATGAACGGGATGAACATCTTCGGGAAGGCACCGATGATCGGCGTCTTCCGGGCGGCCGAGATCGAGTCGGCGGCCATCGCGCGCTGGACCTCGACGAAGTTGGTCGTCCAGTAGCCGAAGGAGAGCACGAAGCCGAGACCGAACACGATGCCGACGACGGAGAGGAAGTCGGAGCCGAAGCCGGTCAGCGCCGCACCGGGCCAGGAGTTGAGCTGGTCCGCGGCAGGGGCGATGGTGTCGGGGTTGGCGGCCGCGGCCTTCTCGATCTTCGACGTGAGGCCGTCCCAGCCACCGACCCGGTGGAGACCGAGCAGGGTCAGCGGCAGCAGCGCGGCGACGATCACGAAGAACTGCAGCACCTCGTTGTAGATCGCGGCCTTCAGACCACCGAGCGTGATGTAGGACAGCACGATCACGGCGGCCACGATCAGCGCCACCCACAGCGGCCAGCCGAGCAGCGCGTGCACGATCGAGCCGAGCAGGTAGAGGTTGATACCGGCGATGAGCAGCTGCGCCAGCGCGAACGAGAGCGCGTTGACCAGGTGGGCACCGGTGCCGAAACGGCGCTTCATGAACTCGGGGACCGAGCGCACCTTCGAGCCGTAGTAGAAGGGCATCATCACGACGCCCAGGAACAACATGGCGGGAATCGCACCGATCCAGAAGTAATGGACGGTGGGGAGCCCGAGCTGTGCTCCCGTTGCCGACATACCCATGATCTCGACAGCGCCGAGGTTCGCCGAGATGAAGGCGAGCCCGGTGACCCACGCGGGCAGTGACCTGCCCGAGAGGAAGAAGTCCACCGAGTTCGACATGCCCCGGCTGGCCAGGAAGCCGATGCCGAGAACGAACGCGAAGTAGATGGCGATCAGGAGGTAGTCGACCGCGTTGGCCTGGATCAGAGTGTCCGCGGCCAGGATGCTTGCTTGCATTCCGAGACCCTTCTATTTGATTGGGCGCACCAAACTTAACCACGCGTACGCCTCTAAACCGCGCTGGGTCACCCCTTCATCGACACGCCTTCGCGCCAGTAGCCCATGAAGGCGACCTGCTTGCGCGGCATCTCGAGCTCGTTGACCAGGTGACGGCGCAGCGCGGTGACCATCCGGGACTCGCCCGCGATCCAGGCGTAGCGCCCGTCCTCGCCGTTCCCGGAGCCACTCTCGGAGCCACTCTCGGAGCCACTCTCGGAGCCGCTCTCGGCGACCGCGACCTCCTCGCCGGAGGACGAGTAGATCGGGGTCTCCCACAGGTCCGGGTCCTCGACCTCGACCGAGGTGACGTCCTCGGGCGTCGCCTCGAAACCGAGCAGACCACCGACGGCGGCCAGGGCCGGGCCGCCGACCGGCGCACCCTCACGCGGCAGCCAGGTGACCTTCAGCCCCTCAGGCGCCGACACCTCCTGTACGTCACCGGCGACCGGCACCTCCAGGAAGGCCGATCCGGTGGCGTCCGCCGGCAGGGACTCGAGAATCGAGACGACCGCCGGGACGGCGGTCTCGTCGCCGACCAGGAGCAGCCGGGTCGCGTCACCCGGAAGCCACTCGATCCCGCCGTAGGGCTCGCCGAGCTTGGGGCCGGCCACCAGGATCTCGTCGCCCGGCTCGGCCGCGCCGGCCCAGTCGGAGCCGGGACCGTGCGCTCCGGGATGGAGCACGAAGTCGACGTACAGACGCTTCTCGATGCCGTCCCCCTCGATCGAGCGGATCGTGTAGGTGCGCATCCGCGGACGCTCGTCGTCGGGCAGGGCGAGCCATTCGGCGTACCAGTCCTCGGCCGAGAGCTCGGGCAGCACACCCGGGGCGGCCGGGAAGAAGAGCTTGATGCGCTGGTCGAGGGTCGGTCCGTCGTTGCCGAAGTCGGCCAGGTCGTCTCCGACCAGCTCGATCCGGGCGAAGGACGGCGAGAGGCGCTCGACGGAGCGCACCGAGACGCGGGCGAGGATGGGCATGTCAGGCTCCTTGTGCGTGGGGGTGAGCAGCGGGTCGGTGGTGACGTCCGATGGGGACGACCAGCGGTGTGCCCGAGACGGGGTCGTGGATGACCTGGCACTCCAGCCCGAAGACCTGCTCGACGCGGTCGGCGGTCACCACCTCGGCAGGCGTGCCGGTGGCGGCGACCTTGCCGCCGCTCATCGCGATCAGGTGGTCGGCGTAGCGGGCCGCCAGGTTGAGGTCGTGGAGCACCATCACGACCGTGGTCCCTCGCGAGGAGCGCAGCCCGTGGAGCAGGTCGAGCAGGTCGACCTGGTGGGCGACGTCGAGGAACGTGGTCGGCTCGTCGAGGAGCAGCAGGTCGGTCTGCTGGGCGAGCGCCATCGCCACCCAGACCCGCTGCCGCTGACCGCCGGAGAGCTCGTCGACGACACGGTCGGCCAGGTCGAGGGTGTCGGTCAGCTCGAGCGCCTCCGCGACCGCGGCGTCGTCCTCCGCCGACCAGCGCTGCAGCGCGCCGCGGTGCGGCTGGCGTCCACGGCCGACCAGGTCGACGACGGTGATCCCCTCGGGCGCGACCGGCGACTGCGGCATCAGGCCGAGCGTCTTGGCGACCGCGCGGGTGGGCTGCTTGTGGACCGCCTTGCCGTCGAGCACGACCTGCCCCGAGATCGGCTTCAGCAGTCGCGCCATCCCGCGCAGCAGGGTGGACTTCCCGCAGCCGTTGGCGCCGACGATCACCGTGGTGAGGCCGTCGGGGATCTCCAGCGAGACCCCGTCGACGACCGGGTCCGCGCCGTAGCCGAGGCTCACACTCTCCGCGGCGAGTCTCATCTGGGCCTCTTTCATGTCATCGCCTTCCAGCTCGCCCGGCGGCGAGCAACCACAACAGGAACGGCGCCCCGAACGCACCGGTGACGACGCCTACCGGGAAGGAGACGCCGGGAACCGCATAGTCGGCGATGTAGTCGCCGGCCACCATCACGATGGCGCCGACGAGCGCAGCGCCGACCAGGGTCGTACGCCCGCCGTTGAGCGCCCGCGAGATCGGTCCGGCCACGAACGCGACGAAGGCGACCGGCCCGGCGGCGGCGACGCCGAGAGCGGTGAGCAGGACGGCGAGCAGGAGCAGCAGGTCCGTACGCCGCCGGCTGACGCCCAGCCCGGTGGCCACGTCCGGTCCGAGCTGGAGGATCTGGGCGGACCGTGCGGTCCAGATCAGCGCCGGGACGAGCACGACCAGGAACCCCAGCAGGATCCAGATGGTGGGCCAGGTGACGCCGTTGAGCGCGCCGGTCAGCCAGCGCAGCACGAGCAGGGCGTCGAACTCGTTGGCGCGGGTGAAGAGGTAGTGGACGACCGCGGTCATCGCGGCCGCGGCGGTGACGCCGACCAGGACGAGCCGGTAGCTGCCGTCGGAGCCGGCCACGAGCCGGACCGCCACCGCGATCGCGATCGCCCCCACGATCGCGGCGATGCTCAGGGCCAGCCCCTGCAGGTCGAGGACCACGATGGCGAAGACCGCCGACGCGCTCGCGCCGAGCGAGACGCCGACGATGTCGGGGCTGGCCAGGGGATTGCGCAGGGTGCTCTGGAAGACCGCGCCGGCGCTGCCGAACGCGATCCCGACCAGCACTCCGAGGATCGCCCTGGGGAGCTTCTCCGACATCAGCAGGAAGGTCGCGCCGGGGATCTCGGCTCCGCCGAGGATCCTGAAGAAGTCGGGCACGGTGATGATGAAGTTGCCGAGCAGCACCCGGGCGACGAAGGCCGCGAAGAGGAGCACCGCCAGGACCGCGATGACGACGGCATGGCGGCGTCGCGGGGCCCGCCGGGCCTTGCGTACGACGTCGACGGACCGCACAGGGTCAAGAGTCGCGCTCACAGTCCGGCCATCCGTCCACGTCGCAGGAACCACACGAAGGCAGGTACGCCGACGACGGCCGTCATGATGCCGACCTGCACCTCGGTGGGCGGCAGCACCACCCGGCCAAGCGCGTCGGCGATGGCGGTGAGCGCGGCGCCGCCGGCGATCGAGAGCGGGAGGACCAGGGTGTAGCTGGGACCGACCAGAGCACGTACGGCGTGCGGGACGACCAGGCCGACGAAGGCGACCGGGCCGACCAGGGCGGTGGCGGTGCCGCTGAGCAGCACCACCGCGATCCCGACGACCACCCGGTCCAGGCCGGTGCGTCGGCCGAGCCCCTTGGCCAGGTCGTCACCGAGCGCGAGTGCGTCGAGGACCCGAGCACCCAGCAGCGCCATCACCGCACCCACGGCGAGGAAGGGAGCACAGATCGCGAGGTCGCCCCAGTCGCTGCCGATGGTGCCGACCTGCCACTGCCGGAAGACCTCCAGGCCCTTGTGGTCCATCAGCAGGATGCCGCTGGTCCAGCTGGTCAGCGCCGCGGTCAGTGCCGCACCGGCCAGCACGAGCTTGGCAGGGGTGGCGCCGTCACGGCCGATCGCGGCGATGCCGTGCACGAGGATCGCGGCCAGGGCCGCGCCGATGAAGGCGGCCCACAGCAGCGAGTCGAGGCCGGTGGCACCGACGTAGACCAGCGCCACGACGACCGCGAAGGCCGCGCCGGCGTTGAGGCCGAGCAGTCCAGGATCGGCCAGCGGGTTGCGGGTGAGTCCCTGCAGGCAGGCACCGCCGAGCGCGAGCGCGCCGCCGACGGCGAAGGCGATCGCGGTGCGGGCGATCCGGTTCTCCAGGATCGCGTGCCCGAAGCTGCCGTCGTCGAAGAGTGCGGTGGGCGGAACCCACTCGGCACCGAGCAGGATCGAGGCGACGGCCGCGAGGAGCAGCACGCCCAGGATCAGCCCGACCCCGGGCAGCCGTCGGCCCCGGACGACCGCGGCGGCAGCTGCTGCCGGGTCGGCCGGGGCCAGAGGCGTACGGATGGTCAACGCGGGCTTCACTCAGCCGCGGTGACGTTGACCTTCCCGCCGTCGACCGCCTCGGCGATCGAGGGAACGAGCTCGTCGATGAAGTAGGGGATCGACAGGGTGCTCGCGGCGGAGAAGGTCAGGGACAGCGGCTGGTCGGTCACGTCGAGGTAGTGACCGCTCTTGATCGCCGGGATCTGGCTGAGCAGCTTGTCCTTCTGCAGGGCCTCGAAGCTGCCCGCGGTGTAGCCGAGGTTGATCAGCACCTCGGACTCCAGCTCGGGAGCCTTCTCCGCGGAGACGTCGGTGTAGAACTGGCCGGCCGGGACGAGCTTGTCGGCGACCGGGGCGAGCTCCATGCCGAGCTGGGTGAGCATCTGCGGGCGGGCGTCGCCGGCGCCGTAGAGGCCGATGGTGCCGAGCTTCGAGTTGTCCTGGACACCGGTGACCAGGTAGCTGGCGCCGACGATCTGCGGGTGGTCCTTCTGGGCCTGCGCAATCTTGTCCTCGGTCTCCTTCTTGACCTCCTCGGACAGGGTGACCCGCCCGGTGGCCTTGCCGATCATCTCGAGCGAGTCCTGCCAGGAGGTCAGCCACGGGTCACCGGGGAAGGCGACGGTCGGGGCGATCTCGCTGAGCTTCTTGTAGTCGGCCTCGGTGATGCCCGAGTTGGTGGCCAGGATCAGGTCGGGCGCAGCCTTGCTGATCTCGGTGAAGGGGATGCTGGTGTCGGCGTTGTAGCGCACCGGCTGCTTGCCGCCGACCTTCTTCAGCTCGGCGTCGAACCAGTCGGTCGACTGCTGGTCGTTGCCGCCCCAGGTGATCGCCTGGGCCGCGACCGGGACGACGCCCAGCGACAGCGCCACGTCGTGGTCCGACCAGCCGATGGTGGCGACGTCGGTCGGCTCCTCGGTGATCTCGGTGCTGCCGTAGGCGTGCTCGACGGTCACGGGGAAGGCGCCCTTGTCCGCCTTCGAAGCGGAGTCCGCGGAGCTGTCCGCGGAGTCGGTCGCGCCTGTGCTGCACGCAGCCAGGCCAGTGGCAGCGAGCACGAGGCTCGCTGCGATGAGTACGGATCGACGAATCACGGGGGGAACCACCTCGGGTTAGGCAATGCTTAGTTAGGACAGCCTAAACACATCTCGGGTTCGAACGAGGCATCGGGCCCCCGGATTTGGACAGGTCAGGGCCTGACGAACGCCGCCCGCTCGGCCTCGACCCGGTCCCGGATCACGCAGTCGAGCGAATGGTCGTTGACGATCCCCATCGACTGCATGAACGCGTACATCGTCGTCGGCCCGACGAACTTCCAGCCGCGCTTCTTGAGGTCCTTGGAGAGGCTGACCGAGGCGGGCGAGGTCGCCACCACCTCCGGGATCTTCAGCGGCTCGGGCTCGAAGTCCCAGACGTACGCAGCCAGCGACCCACGCTCCTCGACGAGCTCGACCGCGCGACGGGCGTTGTTGATCGCCGCCTCGATCTTGCCCCGGTGACGGATGATCCGTGCGTCCCGCAGGAGACGCTCGACGTCGCCCTCGTCGAACTCGGCGACCTTGTGGAAGTCGAAGCCCGCGAAGACCTCGCGGAAAGCCGGCCGCTTGTTGAGGATCGTGCGCCACGACAGCCCGCTCTGGAACCCCTCGAGGCAGATCTTCTCGAAGAGCCGCACGTCACCGCCGGCCGGAAATCCCCATTCGGTGTCGTGATAGTCGAGGAACTCCGGCGCCCCGCCGGCCCACGCGCAACGCGTCTGGCCATCGGGAGCCAGGAACGGTGTCTCACTCATCCACCCGACCCTAGCGGCGACCACCGACAGTCAGATCTTGGTGCGGTGGAAGCTCTGGAAGCTGCGCGAGGCGGTCGGGCCACGCTGACCCTGATAGCGGCTCCCGTACTTCTCGCTGCCGTAGGGGTTCTGTGCCGGCGAGGTGAGCCTGAAGAAGCAGTACTGACCGATCTTCATGCCCGGGTAGAGCTTGATCGGCAGCGTCGCGACGTTGGCCAGCTCCAAGGTCACGTGGCCGGAGAAACCCGGGTCGACGAAGCCGGCGGTGGCGTGGGTGAGCAGCCCGAGCCGTCCCAGCGACGACTTCCCCTCGACACGGGCGGCAATGTCGTCGGGCAGGGTCACGGTCTCGTAGGTCGACCCGAGAACGAACTCGCCCGGGTGCAGGATGAACGGCTCGTCCCCCTCGGTCTCGATCTGCCGGGTGAGCTCGGACTGGTCCACGGCCGGGTCGATCGTGGCGTACTTGTGATTGTCGAAGACCCGGAAGAACCGGTCCAGACGTACGTCGACGGACGACGGCTGCAGCATCGACTCGTCCCACGGGTCGATGACGATCCTTCCGTCGTGGATCTCGGTCAGGATGTCCTTGTCGCTCAGCAGCACGAGGCAAACCTAACGCAGCCGGACGCCACACACGCCTCCTGCGGCCTCCCTGAAATCTCCCCTACCTCATCTGTCACAGATTCCGCTCGAGAGTCGTACGTCCCGGCGCAAACCCGGTTGAATCGGGCGCATGGCACTGGATGCGCTGATCCCCGGCGGCTATCGCCGGTATGTCGCGCTGGGCGACTCCTTCACCGAGGGCGTCGGCGACACCGACCTCCGCCGCCCGAACGGCGTACGCGGCTGGGCCGATCGGGTCGCCGAGGTGATGGCCAAGCGGACCCCTGAGTTCACCTACGCCAACCTCGCCGTCCGCGGCCGTGGGATCGACCGGATCGTCAAGGAGCAGGTGGCCCCGGCGCTCGCGCTCGAGCCGGACGTGGTCACGATCTACGGCGGTTCGGTCGACCTGATGTGGCCGCACGTCGATATCGACACCCTGCTCGCGACCTACGAGACGGCGATCGGGCAGCTGGTCGACAGCGGCGCGAAGGTGGTGGTCTTCACGGCCTACGGCGCGCGGGCGTCCACCGTCGGGCGGCTGCTGCGCGGGCGCTTCGCGGTCTACAACGAGGCCGTCCGGGAGATCGCGCAGCGGCGCGGGGCCACGCTGGTCGACTTCTGGCGGATGACCGAGTACGACGACGCGGGCTACTGGGACGGCCACGGTTTCCTGGGTGCTCCCGGCCATCAGCTGATGGCGATCAAGGTCCTCGACACCCTCGGCGTACGCCACCACCTGCCCACGCCGAAGCCGCTGGTCGTCATCGAGGAGCCGGGCCCGAACGGCCTGGCCGGCCCGATCCGCGAGGTCCGGCGGCTGGCCGCCCGGGCACTCCCCTGGGCCGTACGCCGCATGCTCCGTGGTCCCGTGGGCGACGGCCTGTCGGCTCGCTATCCCCGGATGACACGACTTTCCTGAGTCGGTTCACACCTGGCCGCGCGGGTGGGGTAACATCCTGGTCGCACCTGCGGACGTAGCTCAGTTGGTAGAGCGCAACCTTCCCAAGGTTGATGTCGCGAGTTCGAGCCTCGTCGTCCGCTCCACGTAACACCGCAGATCAGCCCGCACTTTCGTCTTCATCGTCGTCAGTGCGGGTTTCTGTTGTTGATGAGGTGGCCGTAGAGATCCATCGTCATCGCGGCGGCGTGCGGCCTGGCGGCCGGTCCCCCTAGGTGCCGCGCGCATGAAGAAGAGCACCCAGTCCGAAGACCGAGCGCTCACTCTCCAGGGTCAGCAGCTAGAACCGCAATCTCTCGTGGAGGACGCTGATCCTCATTCGCGAGCAACGCCAGTTCTTCGGCACGGCGACGGCGGGGGGGGTCCGTGCGTCGTGCGCTCTCCGGCCCTTCGCCAGCAGGCCACACGTCGAGCCCGCCAACTAGACCGCGGCCCCGAGTCGGTGCCCGAGACCACGGCACCAACGGCACCCATCGTGGTGTCGCACCCCACGTAGGAGTAGTCACCCAGACTGTCCCGTCGGCGCCAACACGGTAACCAGAAACGCGTTCCAGATGCACGGGACGACGTCCAGTCCGCGATATCCAGGCGATCCGGGATCCAGCAAACCGGCAGATGACGAGGGGGCTGCTGCCGATCGGGACACTCCCCGCGACACCTCCGAAATGGGCGACGCTCGGCCGCCGCGATACGGACACCCGCGCCTACCCCCGGATACCCCCGATAATCTTGGCTAGGCCGATCACTGCCTGAAGCCAGCACCAGATCCCGCTCCACGGAGGAGTGGATGTGGGGTGGGGTAGGTCGTGCCCTTCGGCACGGCCTGTTTCAGTTCACTTGCACGATCCAAGTGATGCAGCACACGATCACGGGTGTTTGCGCTTTGCTTCGATTAAGATTGGGTTTCTGTTTTCCAATCATTGTGTGAACGACACGTAAAGGATCACTCGCCATGAGCGCGGGCTCGAGCAGCCGATTCACCGATGGACGAGTCCCCGACCACGGCATCGGAGACCTGTTCACCTATGAGGCACGCCTCCAGGCGCGGCTCGACGTCGAAGCGGCGCTCGCCGAGGCAGAAGCGGCCGTGAAGGTGATCCCCGCGGAGGCCGGCGAGGCGATCGCCGAGGCCGCCGATCTGGACAAGCTCGACCTGGACCGCATCGAGAAGGCCACCGCCGAGCACAGCCACCCGCTGACCCCGTTGGTCGAGGAGCTCTGCCGGGTCGTCGGCAAGAAGCACGGCGGCTGGGTCCACTGGGGCGCCACCACGCAGAACATCACCCAGACGGCCGACCTGATCCTGCTGCGCCAGGCGCACGACAAGATCCTCGACCTGCTCGGCGACCTGCTCCGTTCACTCTCCAAGGTCGCCGAGGCCGGCGCCGAGGTGCCGATGCCGGGACGTACGCACTCCCAGCACGCCGTCCCGATCACCTTCGGCTTCAAGGTCGCCATCTGGATCGACGAGATCGCGGCGCACGTCGACCGGCTCCGCTCGGTCGAGGACCGCGTCTTCCGTCTCCTGATGGGCGGGGCCGCCGGCACCATGGCCTCCTTCGGCTCCCACGCCCGCGCCATCGAGACCGAGACCGCTTCCCGGCTCGACATGGGCTCGATGCCCGTCCCCTCGCGCGCGATCAACGACGGCATGGTCGAGTGGGTCTCGATCCTCGGTCTCCTCGGTGGCACCGCCGGCAAGATCGGCAAGGACGTCTACTCGATGATGCAGCCCGAGTTCGGCGAGGCCTTCGAGCCGATCCCCGAGGGCACCATCGGCTCCTCGACGATGCCCCACAAGCGCAACCCACAGCTGACGCTGGACGTGATCACCGCCGCCACCCAGCTGCGCGGGCTCGTCGCCCCGGCGATGGAGTCGATGCTCCACGACCACGAGGCCAACGGCGCCATGACCGGGATCCTCGAGGACGCTGTCGCCCAGGCGTCGCGTCTTGCAGGCGACGTCCTGGCCCGGCTCGTGGTCATCTTCACCGGCCTGACCTTCGACGAGGACCGGATGCGCGCCAACCTGGCCCTCTCCGGCGGCCTCATCGGCTCGGAGTCCCTGATGCTCGAGCTCGGCGAGCGCATCGGCCGCCAGGTCGCCCACGACGTCGTCTTCGAGCTGGCCCAGCGCTCCGCGGTCGAGGAGCTCGACTTCGCCTCGCTGCTCGCCGCCTCCCCCGAGGTCTCGGCCCACTTCAGCCGCGACGAGATCACCGCGCTGCTCGACCCCTGCCGCCACCTCGGCGAGTCCGCCAACATCGCCCGCTCGATGGCCGAGCACGCGCGCCGGGTGGCCGATACCATCCAGATCCCCGCCGCCTGACCATAGGCGGAGGTCGCTGAGCTGACGTCACGGATGAGGCCGGTTGGTGAATTTTCATGAAGTCGAGTGGGAGACCGGTCGACGCGCCCGACTCCAGCAGATCCTCGCCGTGCCCACCGGAGCGACGGCACTCGCACTGATCCCTCTGGGAATACTGACCGCCCTCGAAACCAGTCCATGGGGCTGGCTGTGGATGCTCCTCATCGTCCCTGGCGCACTCCTCATGGCAGGGCTCACCTTGAACATGTGGGATGCGCCCGCTCGCGCCGGCGTCGCTCGACGACTTCTTCATGAGGGAACCACGCAGACCGCCATGGTGGTCGGCTACGACGACCACACCGACGAGAGCACGATCTACTCGTTGCATCTGGAGATTCGAACGCCGGAGGGAGCACATCGCGTGCGCCACTTCTGCTCCAGCTCGCTGTGCACCTTTGCCGCCGACGGCCGCGCCGACCCGACCGTTCGGGTCGTGCTCGACGACTCCACCGGGGCCTGGATGGTCCGCCACGACTGAAAACCCTCGGCACCTAGACTTGCCGGGTGACTTTCGAAGGCTTTCCCGTTGCGGCGCTCGACTTCTACGACGACCTCGAGGTCGACAACACCAAGTCGTTCTGGGAAGCCCACAAGCACATCTACAAGGAGTCGGTGCTCGCGCCGATGAAGGCGCTCACCGACGAGCTCGCCGAGGAGTTCGGTAGCGCCAAGATCTTCCGGCCCTACCGCGACGTACGTTTCTCGAAGGACAAGCTCCCCTACAAGACCCACCAGGGAGCCTTCGTGGCCGTCGCGCCGCAGACCGGCTACTACGTCGAGGTCTCGCCCCGCGGCATCCGCACCGGCGGCGGCTGCTACTGGTTCGAGCCGCCGCGGCTGGCCGCCTTCCGCGACGCCATCGTCCACGACCACTACGGCGCCGACCTGGAGAAGCGCCTCGCCGTCGCGGAGAAGAAGGGCTACGAGGTCACCGGCGATCGCCTCAAGACCGCCCCGCGCGGCTTCGACAAGGACCACCCCAAGATCGAGCTGCTCCGCCACAAGTCGATCCACCTCGGCCGCACCATCGGGTTCGAGCCGATCATCCACACCCCCGACCTGGTCGGCGAGGTGAAGAAGGACTGGCGGGCCGTACGTCCCCTCGTCGAGTGGATCGCCGAGCACGCGGTGGCGTGATTGCCGAGACGCTGCGGCGCGATACCCGTTAGGGTGTGCCGCTGTGCGTACGACTGTCCTCCTCTCAGGAGCCGCTTCGCTTCTGGTCATCCCCGGAATCACACTGACCGCCAGCACCGCGAACGCGGCCGCTACCTGCGGAGGAGTAGTGGTCACTGTCGACATGAATCGGGGACAGACGCCGAGGACGTCCTCCGACCAGGACTTCATCCTCGGCACGCCCGGAGCCGACACCATCTATGCCGACTCGAACGACGTCGTGTGCGGCGGCGACGGTGATGACAAGATCCACGCCACAGACATCGTCTTCGGGCAGGGCGGAAACGACGAGATCTGGTCGGCGTACGCCTTCGGCGGCTCCGGCAACGACCGGATCCACGGAACCTCCGCCCGCGATCACCTGCGCGGCGGCACCGGCTCCGACGTCATCTGGGGCCTGGGCGGCAACGACGCCATCCACGGTCACTACAACCCTGGCGACCGCATCGAGAGCAGCGGGATCGACAGCGGCGACACCCTTTACGGCGGCGATGGCGACGATCTCGTCGAAGGACAGGGCGGAAACGACCGGGTCTACGGCGAGGCGGGCGGTGACAACCTCTACGGCACCACCGGGAACGACGTCGTTTCTGGTGGAGCGGGCGACGACTACGTCCGAGGGAACGGTGGCGCCGATCAGCTCTACGGCGGGGCCGGAGCCGACGGTATCTCAGGAGGCGACGGGGCCGACCAGGCGAGCGGCGGAATCGGCCCCGACAGCCTCCACGGCCAGGCCGGCAACGACACTCTCTACGGCGGTCCCGGACCCGATTGGATCCTGGGTTACAGCGGTGCCGACTACTTGGCGGGAGCCGACGGCAACGACGGCATCGGGGGCGGAGACGACAAGGACCGCATCCTCGGCGGCGATGACAACGACAGCCTGGCCGGCGGCGCGAGTGCCGATGTCGTCAAGGGTCAATCCGGCAGAGACGTCTGTGCACCTGAGCCCGGCGCCGGGGCGACGTACTCCTGCAACCAGGTCGGCGGCCTTCGGCCGTTTCCGAACAGCAGCGCCATCTACTGGACGCCATGACGTCGCGCACCGAGGACCCGCTCAGGCGGAGGTGAACGATGCCATCGTGCGCTCGGGCTCCCAGAAGGCCTTCATGGACTTGATCCGGCCCTCGTCGTTGACGGTGTAGACCATGATCAGGTCGGTGGTGGTGTGGCTGCCGTCGGGGAACGAGGTCTTGATGCGGCCGATGTTGGCGCAGGTGTTGCCCTCGGGGTTGGCGAAGGAGTCGTTGATCTCGAACTCGAACTTGTGGACCGAGGCGATCGCCTTCTCCCAGAACGCCTTCAGCCCCTCGTGACCGTGGTGGCCCTTGCCCTCGGGGTCGAACATCGAGGGCCCGACGGGGTCCTCGAGGACGCAGTCCTCGGCGTAGATCGTCAACCACTCGTCGAGGTCGCCCTTGGCGACGGCGGCATAGGAGCGCTGGCCGGCCGTACGTGCGGGGTGTTCGTCGTCGGGAGCGTTCCAGGTGATGGCGTCGGAGGAGATCATGCGGCAGATCGTACGCCGAAACTGAAACGTGTTCTACCGGATCGTCGATCCCTGCCCGGATAGGGTCGCCGGGTGACCGTCTCGGAGACCGATCGCAGGACCGCGACACCGGGACGGGATTTCAACCGGCTCTGGCTGGCGACGGCGACGAGCCAGGCGGGGTCGACCATCGCCTACGGCGCCCTGCCGCTGGTCGCGGTGCTCGTCCTGGACTCGTCCACGTTCCACGTGTCCCTGCTGGCGGCGCTCTCCGGGTTCGCGGCCGCGGCGGCCGGGATCCGGCTCGGGCCGTGGATCGAGCACCGGCACAAGCGACCGACGATGATCGGCGCCGATCTGATCCGGTTCGCGGCGATGCTCAGCATCCCGGCGGCCGGGGTCCTGGACCTGCTCACCTATACCCACCTGTGCGTCGTCGGGGTCGTCGCGGCGACCTGCGAGCTCGCCTTCACCGCCGCCTCCGGGGCACACCTGAAGGCGCTGGTCGCCCCGGAGGCCAGGCTCGCCGCGACGAGCCGGCTGGAGACGACGTTCTGGACCACGTTCACCGCGGGGCCGCCCATCGGCGGCGCTCTCGTCTCCGCGTTCGGGCCGACGCTGACCGTGCTCGTCGACGCGGTGACCTACCTGCTCTCCGCGCTCGGCATCCGCTCCATCCGTACGCCGGAGCCGCAACCACCGGCACGGAAGCCGCAGCACTGGCTCGCCGAGGTGACCGCCGGCTGGCGCTACATCTTCGCCCGGCCCGATCTGCGCGCGCTCTTCCTGAACGCCGCCCTCTTCGGCTCGTGCGTGATCGCGACCAGCCCGCTGCAGACCGTGCTGACGCTGCGGGAGCTCGGCATGGAGCCGTGGATGTACGGCGTCGCCATGGGCCTACCCTGCCTCGGCGGCATCCTCGGCGCCATGTGCGCACCTCGCCTCACCCACCGGCTCGGCGAGCGGGCGGTGCTGCTGGGGTCGGGGGTCGCCCGCACCCTCTGGACCGTCCCGATCGCGCTCACCCCGGCCGGGGCGACCGGGTTCGTCTGGTTCACGGCCGCCAACTTCGGGCTGATCCTCTGTGCGGGCGTCTTCAACCCGACCTTCGCCACCTACCGGATGCGCGAGACCGACGACGACCACATGGCGCGGGTGCAGGCGGCCTGGTCGATCACCATGAAGGTCGCCCAGCCGGTCAGCGTGCTCGCAGCCGGAGCACTGGCAGCTGCGACGAGCCCACGGACCGCGATCGCGGTGGCCGGCGGCGTACTCCTGCTCTCCTCCGGGCTGCTCCCCTGGCGTTCCGCTGTGACGAAGAACCCTACCTGTGAGTAGCCCCGGGCTTGCCACCCCTTAACCGCATGCCTATTCTTGATGTTACCCGCCAGTAGTGCGTGCCGATCGGCGCTCCCGCAACTGGTACATCCGACAAAGGTTATGAAGGTGGATCAGTGAGCCACTACAAGAGCAATCTCCGCGACATCGAGTTCAACCTGTTCGAGGTCTTCGGCACCGACAAGGTTCTCGGTACCGGTCCCTTCGCGGACCTGGACGTCGACACCGCGAAGGAGATCCTCGCCGAGGTCGAGCGTCTTTCTCGCGAGGACCTCGCCGAGTCGTTCGTCGAGGCCGACCGCAACCCGCCGGTCTTCGACCCCAAGACGAACACCGCTCCGGTCCCGGCCGCGTTCAAGAAGTCCTACGACGCGTGGATGGAGTCCGGCTTCTGGAGCCTGCAGACCCCCGAGGAGATCGGCGGCCAGGTGGCCCCGAACTCGCTGATCTGGGCGACCGCCGAGATGCTGCTGGGCGCCAACCCGGCGATCTGGATGTACGGCGCCGGCCCCTTCTTCTCGAAGGTCGTCTACGAGAACGGCAACGACCGCGACAAGCGGATCGCCGAGATCATGGTCGAGCGCCTGTGGGGCTCCACCATGGTGCTGACCGAGCCCGACGCGGGCTCCGACGTCGGCGCCGGCAAGACCTTCGCCACCCCCAACGAGGACGGCTCCTGGAACATCACCGGCGTCAAGCGCTTCATCACCAGCGCCGAGTCGGACCTGCAGGAGAACATCATGCACCTCGTCCTCGCCCGCCCGAAGGGCGTCGAGGGCATCGGTGGCCCGGGCACCAAAGGCCTCTCCCTCTTCCTGGTGCCGAAGTACCACTTCGACCACGAGACCGGTGAGCTCACCGGCGAGCGCAACGGTGCGTACGTCACCAACGTCGAGCACAAGATGGGCATCAAGGTCTCCAACACCTGCGAGCTCACCTTCGGCGACCCGCAGGTCGGCGGCGGCGAGCCCGCCAAGGGCTGGCTGCTGGGCGAGGTGCACGACGGCATCCGCCAGATGTTCGACGTCATCGAGAACGCCCGGATGATGGTCGGCACCAAGGCCATCGCGACCCTGTCGACCGGCTACCTGAACGCGCTGGAGTACGCCAAGACCCGCGTCCAGGGCGCCGACCTGACCAAGGCCGCCAAGACCGACCCGCGCGTCACGATCACCCACCACCCCGACGTGCGTCGCTCGCTGCTCGTGCAGAAGTCCTTCGCCGAGGGCATGCGCGCACTGGTCTACTACACGACCTCGTGGCAGGAGAAGGTCGTCCTCACCGAGGACGGCTCCGACGAGAACAAGCTGGCCGCCGCGGTCAACGACCTGCTGCTCCCGATCGTCAAGGGCTACGGCTCCGAGCGCGCCTGGACGCTGCTCGGCACCGAGTCGCTGCAGACCTTCGGCGGGTCGGGCTTCCTGCAGGAGTACCCGATCGAGCAGTACGTCCGCGACGCCAAGATCGACTCGATCTACGAGGGCACCACCGCGATCCAGGGCCAGGACTTCTTCTTCCGCAAGATCGTGAAGAACCAGGGCGCCGCGCTCGGCCAGATCGCTGGCGAGATCCAGGCCTTCCTCGACAACGAGGGCTCCGCCGAGCTCAAGGAGTCGCGTGCCCTGCTCGCGACCGCGCTCGAGGACGTCAACGCGATCGTCGGCCACATGTTCAACGACCTGATGGCCTCCCAGGAGGAGATCACCAACATCTACAAGGTCGCCCAGAACACCTCGCGCCTGCTGCTCGCCGTCGGCGACGTCGTGGTCGCGTGGCTGCTGCTGCGCCAGGCCGAGATCGCCCTCGCGGCGCTGGCCGGCGACCCCGGCAAGGACAAGGACTTCTACACCGGCAAGGTCGCCGCCGCGAAGTTCTTCGCCTCCTACAACCTGCCGAAGCTGACCGCTGAGCGGGCCATCGCCGAGGCGATCGACAACTCGATCATGGACCTGCCGGAGTCGGCCTTCTGATCTCCAGGTTCTGATTGGCACGTACGCTGCGGCCCGCCCGGTTCTCCGGGCGGGCCGCTTCGTCGTCCGCCGCTCAGATCGCGGAGGCGGTGACCGCGTCGGCGAGCCGTGCAGCGGCCGCAGAGATCCGGCGGTTGCTGGCGACGGCGAGCTGGAAGGACCAGTCCAGACCGATCGGGACGGCGACGACCCCCGGATCGCCCTCGACCGACGCGCGGGGCACGATCGAGACGCCGAGACCGCGGCAGACGAGGTTGCGGGCGAGCTCGAAGCTGGTGACCTCGGTGCGGACCGTCCGAGGGACGCCGGCCGAGGCGAACGCGGTGTCCACGACCGTACGGTTGCCCCATCCCGTCGGGAAGTCGACCCAGGTCTCCCCGGCGAGGTCGGCGGCGGTCACCGCACCGGCCCGCGCCAGGCGGTGGTCGGGCGCGCAGACGAAGACCAGCTCGTCGCCGTGGATGCGGGTGAGCGTCAGCCCGGGCAGCGAGGCCGCCGGCGTGGAGACCAGAGCGAGATCGAGGGCGCCGGAGCGTACGTCTGCCTCGTTGGTGGCGCTGCCGGAGATGGTCTGGCGCATCCGCACGGTGATGCCGGGATGGCGGGCGGCGAAGCCCTGCAGGACCTCGGCGATGTTCCAGCGACCGGTGTAGGAGAGGGTGCCGAAGAGGACGGTGCCGACCACCTGGCCGCGGGCGCCGGCGACCGCCTCTCGGGCAGCCGCGATGCCGGCGAGCACGTCGCGAGCCCGTGGGAGCAGCGCCTCACCCTCGGCGGTGAGCGCGAGCCGGTGGTAGCCGCGCTCGATCAGCGGCGCCCCCAGCCCGCGCTCGAGCTGCTTGATGGCTGCGGAGACGGCGGACTGCACGACACCGACCCGGTCTGCGCCGGCGGTGAAGCTGCCGGTCTCGGCGACGGCGACGAAGTACTCCAGCTGGTGGGGCTGCATGCTCTTCACTATCGCAGATGGTGATGCGTACCTTCGACAAGATTCGTTGGAGATGATCCCGTGGATCGGCGAGCATGGAAGCATGACGACAATCCAGGCAGCGCCTCTCGCCGACCGGCACCACCACGCCCGCGGGTTCTGGTCGGTGGCGTTCCTGTTCGCCGCGACGATGGGCTTCGCGGCCGCGCCGGCGCCGCTCTACGTCTTCTACGTCGACGAGCAGGGGTGGGGCTCGTTCGCGATCACGGTGGTGTTCGCGACGTACGGCGCGGGGGTGGCGATCTCGCTCTTCCTCGCCGGCCACCTCTCGGACCGGTTCGGGCGGCGGCGGGTGGTGGCGCCGGCGGTGCTGCTCAACGTGCTCTCCGCACTGATCTTCCTCTCCACCCATGAGCTGGGCTGGCTGCTGCTGGCGCGGTTGCTGTCGGGGCTGGGCGTCGGGATGCTGACGGCGACGGCGACGGCCCATCTCGCCGAGCTGCACCGAAACGCGCGGCCGGAGGCTCCCGCAACCCGTGCCGAGGTGGTCGCGACCGCGGCCAACATCGGAGGGCTGGGGCTGGGCCCGCTGGTCGCCGGGGCCCTGGCCGAGTGGGCGCCGCGGCCGCTCTACACGCCCTACGCGGTCTTCGCGTTCCTCATGGTGGTCGGGCTGCTGGCGGTGGTGGCGGCGCCGGAGACGGTCGACACCGACCAGCCGGGATGGACCTACCGGCCGCAGCGGGTGCGGGTTCCGGCCGACGCCCGCAGCGCCTACTTCGCCGCCGGGACGGCCAGCTTCGTGGCGTTCGCGATGTTCGGCTTCTTCACCTCGCTGGTGCCGTCGTTCCTCGCCGACGAGCTCGGTCTCCACTCGCACGTCGTCGCGGGCGTGGTCGGGTTCTCGATCTTCGGGGCCGCGGCGCTCTTCCAGGTGCTCGCCGGGCGCTGGCAGCGCCGTCAGCTGTACGTCACCGGCCTGGTCGCACTCACCACCGGGCTCCTCCTCGTGGTCGGCGCCCTCCTGTCCGGCACGTTCTGGGTGCTGGTCGTCGGGGCCGTCGTCACCGGGGCCGGGTCGGGGATGTCGTTCAAGGCGGCGGTCGCGACCGTGATCTCGGTGGCGCCCGCAGACAGCCGCGGTGAGGCGCTGGCCGGCCTCTTCCTGATGGCCTACGTGGGGATCACGGTGCCCGTGGTGCTGTTGGGGATCATGGTTCAGTACGTCTCGACCGGGCCCGCCGTGATTGCCTTCGGCGTGCTCCTGCTGGTGCTGCTCGCGGTGGCGGCGCGCGGGGTGGCCGGGACGCGGCGTACGGCCTGAACGGCTGGGGTCCGTGATGCGGGGGACGGTATGGGGGCCTGAAACGGCTGGGTAGCGTGGCGCGCCTGCCCCCAACCTCTGGAGTTCTGCCATGACCATCGGCCTAGGAATCATCCTGCTGGTCCTCGGACTCGTCCTGCTCACCAGCGCCGTGGATCTGCCCGACGAGGTCGCCAACGCGATCGCCAGCGAGCCGCTGGGCTGGATCTTCGTCGTCACCGGCGGCCTCGCGATCGTGATCGGCGTGCTGCTGTCGGTGAACCGGTCCCAGCACACCACCGCCGTCGAGCACCGCCAGTACGACCCCGGCCCCTACGGTGGCGGCCCTCAGGGGCCCTACCCTCCCGGCCCTCAGTCGCCTCCGCAGGGCCACTACCCGCCGGCCGGGCAGCCCATGCCGGGCAACGGCCCTCAGGGCCAGCACTTCGGTGCCGGCTATCCGGGCGGTCGGGCCTGACCCGTTCCCGTTCAGCGACGGCGCGTCGGGCGTAGCCCGGAGCGGGCGGCGCGGCGTACGGCCTCGCTCAGGTCGTCGAGGGCGATCGAGTCGAGGCGCCAACGCTGCCAGAAGAGCTGGATGTCGATCGGTTTCGCGCCCGGGAGCGGGATCGTCGTCCTGGTCTCGAGGTCGGACTCGGCCTGGGCGTCGAGCAGCATTCCCCAGCCGAGGCCGCGCCGGATGGCCTCGTGGAAGTCGTGGCTGCTCGGGACGCGGTGGATGACCGGTGGCCGGGTGGCGCCGTGCGCGGCGAGCACCTCGTCCTGGAGGTGGTCCTTCTCGTTGAAGACGATCATCGGCATCGCGCCCCACTCGATGCCCCTGCCCTTGCGGTGGCGCTCGACGAGCGCCGGGGCCGCACCGGGGGTGTAACGGAGCCTCCCCAGCGGCTCGACGGCGCAGCCCTGGACCGGTTTCGGTTCGCTGGTGACGGCGGCGAGGACCTCGCCGCGACGCAGCGCGTCGGCCGAGTAGCCCTGGTCCTCCACGGTGATCCGCAGCGCGGTCCGCTCCCAGGTCGCGACCTCGTCGAGCACCGGGCGGAACCAGGTCGCGAGCGTGTCCGCGTTGACCACGACCGAGAGGTCGACGACGGTGTCGTCGTCGGTGTCGCCCGTCCTCAGGGTCGCGGCCGCCTCGGCGAGCAGCAGGCGGAGCTGTCTTCCTTGTCGGATGAGGGGTTCGCCGGCTTCGGTGGGCGTGCAGGGCGTCGTACGCCGCACCAGCACCTGACCGGCCGCGCGCTCGAGCGCCCGGATCCGCTGGCTGACGGCGCTCGGGGTGATGTGGAGGCGGCGCGCCGCAGCGTCGAACGTGCCTTCCTCGGCGATCACGACGAGGGTCTCGAGCTGGGTCGGGTCGAGAGCTGGCACGTCTTAAGTGTGGCTTATCTTCGGTTAGATTCTTTCGCTGGTCTGTTGGCCGGTCGCGCTCTAGCGTCGCCGGCGTGATCAACGCCAGCCTCGCCGGACTCCTCACCGGGCTCAGCCTCATCGTCGCCATCGGCTCGCAGAACGCGTACGTCCTGCGTCAGGGCATCCTGCGCTCGCACGTGCTGGTCGTGGTGAGCGTCTGTGCGGTCTCCGACCTCATCCTCATCTGCGCCGGCGTCGGCGGGATGGGAGCGGTCGTCGCCCGGGCGGGCTGGGCCGTCGAGGTGCTGCGGTGGTTCGGGGTGGCGTTCCTCGGCTGGTACGGCATCGGATCGTTCCGCCGGGCGCTGCGCCCGTCGGGCCTGGAGGCGGCGGACGCGCCCCGTGAGGCGCTACCCCGCGTGATCGCCAAGGCCGCCGCCTTCACCTGGCTCAACCCGCATGTTTACATCGACACACTTGTGCTCCACGGGTCGATCGCGGCGACGTACGGCTCGGCGCGGTGGGGGTTCGCCCTCGGCGGGTGCCTGGCCAGCATCATCTGGTTCGCCGGGCTCGGCTACGGCGCGCGGCTCCTCGGTCCGCTGCTCGCCAGCCGGCGGGCGTGGCAGGTGCTCGACAGCCTCATCGGGTGCATGATGCTCGCGATCGCCGGCGGGCTCGCGCTCGGCGGGCTGGGCTGATCGAGCTGGGCTGACAGGCCGGGGCCGACCGTCAAATGCGTCCATTGTGTGGAGTCGCCGCCTAGTGTGGCCGCATGCCGTGGACGACCTCCGACATTTCTGACCTGACCGGCAAGAACGCCGTGGTGACCGGACCGACGCTGGGCGGGATCGGCTACTTCACCGCGCGCGGCCTCGCGGCCGCCGGGGCACGGGTGATCCTGGCGGGGCGGTCCTGGGAGAAGCTCGACGCGGCTGCGGCCGCCCTGGCCGAGGAAGTCCCGGGCGCCAGGCTCGACCGGGTCGCGCTCGACCTCTCCTCGCTCCAGGCGGTGCGGGCCGGTGCCGAGGCGATCGCCGCGGCGACCTTCGACGGAGGTGGGCCGCTGCATCTGCTGGTCAACAACGCGGGTGTGATGGCGACGCCGCAGTCGCGCACCGTCGACGACCTCGACCTGCAGATGGCGACCAACCACTTCGGGCCGTTCCTGCTGACCGGGCTGCTGCTCGAGCCGCTGGCCGAGAGCGGCGACGCGCGGATCGTGACCGTGTCGAGCATGATGCACAAGCTGGCCCGCAAGGCGCCGCTCGGCTACCCGACCGTGCAGGTCGGGCGGTACTCACCCTGGAACGTCTACTCGCAGTCCAAGCTCGCCAACCTGCTCTTCACCTTCGAGCTCCAGCGGCGCCTGGAGAAGGCGGGGCTGCCGATCGCTGCGTACGCCGCCCACCCGGGGCTCGCCTCGACGCGGCTGATGGCGAACGGCACGTCCAGGCGGCTGATCGCGCCGATCGCGAGCATCAGCGAGGCCGCCGTCCATGCCATGGCGCAGACCCCCGAAGCGGGCGCCTGGCCGGCACTGATGGCGGCGACCTATCCGGGGCTGGAGCCGGGGACGTACATCGGGCCGAGCGACGCCTTCGAGGCCCGCGGTGTGCCGAAGCCGGTCACCGCGTCGCGGCTCGCGCGCGATCGTGAGGCGGCGCGGGCGTTGTGGGAGCTCTCCGAGCAGACCACGGGGGTGTCCTACCCCTGATCGGCCCACCCCTGACCAAAGTCTGATCCCGGTCGCTACCTCCGGCCGATGCCTCGACGGTGCCCCGGATCCTAGATTCACCAGGGTGAGCAAGAAGGTCCAGATCTGGTCGCGAACGATCTCCGGGCACACCCACCATCTCGAGGTGACCGGCGAGATCATCCGTACGTTCGTGTGGACCGTCGACGGCGAGGAGATCCTCACCCGGAAGACCGCCGACGACCGGGCCCGGCTCGAGACCGACGACCACGGAAGCATGCTCGTGATCCACTCCGGGCTCGGTACGCCGCGGCGCGCGACCTACTTCGCGCCCGGCGAGGACCTGGCCGGGATGGCCGGCATCGGCGGCGTCGACCTGACTCCGGAGCCGGGGTCGCGGGCCGCTGCGTACGAACGCCGGGTGATCGAGCATCCCAGGCGCTATGCGCTCATCGAGACCCTCGGCGGTGCTGCGGGAGTCGTCGGCGGCATCGTCGCGGCGATGGTCGTCGCGTGGATCCTCGCCCGGATCTCGCTCCCGGACATCGACCTCCCACTCCCGAACCTTCCGGACCTCCCCGACCTGCCGCTCCCCGACCTCCCCAGCATCCCGTGGCCGTCGATCCCCTGGCCGGACCTACCGGACGTACAGGTTCCCGAGTGGGTCAAGTGGGCGGCCAACCATCTGAAGTACGTCTGGCCCGTCATCCTCGCCTTCGTCCTCGCCCAGGGCGAGATCAAGCGTCGCCGCAAGCACGCCGAGGCGTTGGCGGCGCAGGCCGAGACTGCAGAAGTGGCGGCCGAAACCGCAGAAGTGGGCGACGAAACTCGACTCTCGTCACCCACAACTACAGATTCGGCCGCCACAACTGAGGACTCGGCTGATTCTGGTCAGCGGCGGGGCTTGTAGGTCGGCTTCTCGCGCTTGAAGGCGGCCTCGCGGGCGATCTTGGTGTTCTCGCCGAAGAGGAGGCGGAGCTGCTCGATGCGCTCGCGGGAGAAGGTGCGCTTGATGGGGGCGTACCAGGTGTCGTTGAAGAGGCGCTTGGCGGCGGCGAGCTGGTCCGGGGAGCGCTCGGAGAGCTTGCGGGCGAAGGCGGTCGCGGTGGCGACCGGGTCGGCGGAGAGCTCGGTGACCAGGCCCAGCTCGTAGGCGCGCTCGCCGGAGAACTGCTCGGCGGTCATGGTCAGCTTCTTCGCGGTGTCGATGCCGACGACCTCCGACAGCGACCGGATGCCGGTCATGTCGGGGATGATGCCCCACTTGCCCTCGAGGACGGACCACTGCGAGTCGGGCTCGGCGATACGGAAGTCGGCGCCGAGCGCGATCTGTACGCCGCCACCGAGGCAGTGGCCGTGGACGGCCGCGATCACCGGGACCGGCAGCCGGCGCCACGCCCAGACCGACTCCTGGAAGAGGTTGGTGCCGCGGAAGGGCACCGGGATGAACGCACCGACGATCTTCTTCGGGTCGCGCAGCACCGAGGCGAAGTCGAGACCGGCGGTGAACGCGTCCCCCTCACCGGCGATGACCACCGCGCGCAGGTCGTGGTTCTTGCGGAGCTCCTTGGCGGTGTCGACCAGCTCCTGGAGCAGGTCGAGGGTCAGCGCGTTGAGCTTGTCAGGGCGGTTGAGACGCACCTGGGCGATGCCGTCGTTGATTTCGGTGGTGACGAGGGGCATGGGGAGAAGACTACGGGGCAGTAGGCATGATGGGACACATGGCTGACCCACGCGCTGGAACGCTCGCTACGCCCGCCGACCTGGTCGACGTACCTCACCTGGTCGCCTCCTACTACAACCTGCAGCCCGACCCCGAGGATCCGGCGCAGCAAGTCGTCTTCGGCACCTCGGGGCATCGAGGGTCCTCGCTCAGGTCGGCCTTCAACGAGACGCACATCCTGGCCACGACCCAGGCGATCGTCGACTACCGGGCCTCGCAGGGGATCGACGGGCCGCTGTTCATCGGGCGTGACACCCACGGCCTCTCCGAGCCCGCGTGGGCGAGCGCGCTGGAGGTGCTGGTCGCCAACGACGTACGCGTCCTGGTGGACGATCGCGACGGCTACACGCCCACCCCGGCGGTCTCGCACGCCATCCTTCGCGCCAACGCCGGCCGTCTGTCGGGCCCCGGCCTGGCCGACGGGATCGTGGTGACGCCGTCCCACAACCCGCCCTCCGACGGCGGCTTCAAGTACAACCCGCCCCACGGCGGCCCCGCCGACTCCGACGCCACCAAGGTCATCGCCGCCCGCGCCAACGAGCTGATCCGGGCCGGTCTGGCCGGCGTCAAGCGGGTGCCGTTCGCCGCGGCGCGGCGGAAGGCCGAGGCGTACGACTTCCTGGGCACCTACGTCGACGACCTCCCCAACGTGGTCGACCTGGCCGCCATCCGCGACGCCCGGGTGCGGATCGCGGCGGATCCGCTGGGCGGGGCCTCGGTCGCCTACTGGGCCGAGATCGCCGAGCGGCACAAGATCGATCTCAACGTGGTCAACGAGCTGGTCGACCCGACCTGGCGGTTCATGCCGCTGGACTGGGACGGGAAGATCCGGATGGACTGCTCTTCCCCCAGCGCGATGGCCGAGCTGGTGCGCTTCCTGGAGAGCACCCCGGAGTTCGACATCGCCACCGGCAACGACGCCGACGCCGACCGGCACGGCATCGTCACCCGGGACGCCGGGCTGATGAACCCCAACCACTTCCTCGCGGTCGCCATCGACCACCTCTTCGGCGGCGCACGTCCGGACTGGCCAGCGACCGCGCGGATCGGCAAGACGCTGGTCTCGTCCTCGATGATCGACCGGGTCGCCGGAGCGCTCGACAAGCCGCTGGTCGAGGTGCCGGTCGGGTTCAAGTGGTTCGTGCCGGGGCTGATCGACGGCTCGTTCGGCTTCGGTGGCGAGGAGTCGGCCGGCGCCTCGTTCCTCCGCTTCGACGGCACCGTGTGGACCACCGACAAGGACGGCATCATCCTGGCGCTGCTCGCCTCCGAGATCCTGGCGCGCACGGGGAAGTCGCCGTCGGAGCGCTATGCCGAGCTGGTCGCTGCACATGGGGAGCCGGCGTACGCCCGGATCGACGCCCCCGCCTCGCGCGAGGAGAAGGCGAAGCTCGCGGCCCTCTCCCCCGAGGCCGTCACCGCGACGACGCTGGCCGGCGAGGAGATCACCGCCAAGCTCACCGAGGCGCCCGGCAACGGCGCGGCCATCGGAGGCCTCAAGGTGACCACCGAGTCGGCCTGGTTCGCCGCACGCCCGAGCGGGACGGAAGACGTCTACAAGATCTACGCCGAGTCCTTCCGCGGCGCCGACCACCTGGCGAAGGTCCAGGAGGAGGCCAAGGCGGTGGTCACTGCGGCGTTGAGCTAGCGCTTCCCGGACGTGTAACACGTCGTTCGTAGGACTACTCGCCCTATGAGAGCGACCGGATAGTCCGACGAACAACGTGTTACAGCTGGCGCGGGCCCGGCTGGTCAGCGCATCCAGAAGGGGTGCTCTGCGTCCTCCCGGACGGTCACGTTGACCCGGTTGAAGAGGTTGTGGGTGGCGATGCAGAGGATCAGCGCGGCGGTCTGCCTCTCGTCGTAGTGCTTGGTGACCTGGCGCCAGAGCTCGTCCGGCACGGCTTCCTCGGCATCGGCCAGACGGGTCACGGCGTCGGCGAGAGCGAGCGCCGCCTTCTCGGCCTCGCTGAAGAAGGGCGACTCACGGTAGGCGGCGAGGCCGACGATCTTCTCGATCGGAAGACCGACCTCGTCGACCCGGACGGCGTGGCCCTGGAGGCAGGCAGCGCAGCCGTTGAGCGAGCTGACGCGCATCGCGATCAGCTCGGTCGTGGTCTCAGGGAGGCCGCCGTCCGCGACAGCGGCGAGGAGGTTGCCGATGCCCTTGTAGGCCTGCGGGATGACTTCTGCTGGGTTCTTCATTCGGTTGCTCATGCCATCCCCGACCCGTCGGAACGGACGGATGTGACGGGTCCGAGAAAGAAAAGATTCTTCCCCGGATCGGTCACATCTGGTCTGCTTCACGTGTCGGGTCCAGGGGGCGAGAAGACCCCGGAGACCTCGAGAACCAGGAGTGAACGATGCAGCAGGAGTGGCTGGCCGAGCGTTTCGAGGAGGAGCGGCGGCATCTGTTCGGGGTGGCCTACCGGATGCTCGGGTCGACCTCCGAGGCCGAGGACGCCGTCCAGGACGCCTGGCTCCGACTGAGCCGGACCGACGCGGACGAGATCGACAACATCGGCGGCTGGCTGACGACCGTGGTCGCACGCGTCAGCCTCAACATGCTCCGCTCGCGCAAGACCCGCGGCGAACTGCCTCTCGAAGATCGACTGCCGGAGCCCACGGTCGTGCTCGACGACGCCACCACCCAGGACCCCGCGGAGCGCGCGATGCTCGCCGACTCGGTCAGCATCGCTCTCCTGGTCGTGCTCGACCAGCTCTCCCCGGACGAGCGGCTGGCCTTCGTACTCCACGATCTCTTCGCGGTGCCGTTCGACGAGATCGCGACGATGCTCGACCGCTCCTCGGACTCGACCCGCCAGCTCGCCAGCCGCGCGCGGCGCCGGGTCCGAGGACGTACGCCGCACCCGGATGTCGCCGCGCAGCGCGAGGTCGTCGACGCCTTCTTCGCCGCGGCCCAGGACGGCGATCTGAACCGGCTGATCGGTGCCCTCCACCCCGAGGTCGTCCTGCGGGCCGATCTCGGCACCGGGATCACCACCTACCGCGGAGCCGCGAAGGTCGCCGGCAACGCCGTCATGTACGCCCACGCCGACCGCATCACCCACGACGCCCTCGTCAACGGCTCCGCCGGTGTCATCGTCACCTTCCACGGCAAGCTCTACAGCGTCATGTCCTTCACCGTGGTCGACGGGCAGATCACCGAGATCGAGGCGTACGCCGCCCCCGCCCAGGTCGCGAAGCTCGCCGAGAGCCTGGGACTCGAGTCAGCGCACGCCTAAGCGGCCTGACGGCGGGGTCGGCCGCGGCCGCGCTTGTGGGTGACCACCTGGCCGCGCTCGACGATCTCGCCGCCCCAGACGCCCCAAGGCTCAGAGCGCGCGAGAGCACCCGAGAGGCACTCGCGCATCACCGGGCAGTCGAGGCAGCGGTCTTTGGCCACCTCGAGGGCGGCGGGGGACTCTGAGAACCACAACGCAGAGTCGTCTCCGTGGCACGGCAGGCCGGCGGCGTACAAAGGCGGGATGATCTCCAAGGGCACCCCTCGAGAATCTGCGCCTGAGGTAGGCCCGCGCATCGGGAAACTACCTTAGATCGCCCCTGAGGCCCTCGCCTGAGGATCTCCAGAGGAGGAATCGTTTAGGACTCGTGATTCGCGTTTGCACCCCTCTTCGGCGCAAATCTCTCTACGATGCGAAACGCCGCGACCTGACGCGGCGCATCCCCGAGAGGAGCAAACCCGTGCAGCTCGGAAAGCAGGGAATCAGCCTTGCGCTCGTCGCCGCCGGCCTGGTGATCACACCGGTCGCCGCGGTCGCCGCGAAACCGGATCCCAGCGGCATCGACCAGCTGAAGGCCACGGCCGACCAGACCGTCACCCTCAAGAAGGAGGGCGCGACCGGCCTGATCGGCTTCGTGTCCACCCAGGGCGATCTGCTGCCCCGCATGGCCGCCGACTCGAAGTCCGAAGCGGCCGCGAAGGCGCGTGAGTACCTCGATGAGTACGCCTCGGTCTTCGGCGCCGAGGCCAACCAGCTCGACCAGTCGAAGGTCACCACCACCCCAGCCGGCTGGACGGTCGAGTTCGAGCAGGCCTACGACGGCGTGCCGGTCTTCGGCGGCGTCCTGAAGGCCCACGTCGACAAGTCCGGCGACCTGACCTCGGTCAACGGTTTCGCCGCCCCCGATCTCGACCTCAGCACGACCCCGAAGTGGTCGAAGGAGAAGGCCAGCGCCAAGGCGCTCGAGCTGGTGAAGGCGAAGCCGGCTCAGGCCCACCCCGACAGCAAGGTCGACACCAGCGGCGTCGAGGTCGTCAAGGCCGACCTCAACGTCTACCGCATGGGCGCCGCCCAGGGCGTGAGCGGCAAGAGCCTGCTCGCCTGGGTCATCGAGGTGTCCAACAAGTCCACCGTGCGCGAGACCCTCGTGCTCGACGCCGCCAGCGGCAAGGCGGTCAACCGCTACTCGATGATCCACGCGGCCACCGACCGCGAGCTGGTCGAGAAGCACAACACCCCTGACACCACCGACGACGCGACCGTCTGGCGCGAGAACGACGCCTTCCCGGGCACGCTCGACCAGGACCAGCAGAACGAGGTCGCCAGCACCGGCGAGTCCTACTGGCTCTTCAAGAACACCTTCGGTCGCGACTCCTACGACGGCAACGGCGCGAAGATGGTCACGGTCAACAACGACCCGGCGATCTCGTGCCCCAACGCCAACTGGAACGGCGAGACCACCAACTACTGCTCCGGGGTCACCTCCGACGACGTGGTGGCACACGAGTGGGGCCACGCCTACACCGAGCACACCTCCGGCCTGATCTACCAGTGGCAGTCGGGTGCGCTCAACGAGGCATACTCCGACATGTGGGGCAACACGGTCGACTTCCTCAACGCCCGCGAGAACACCACCGACGACGTGGCTCGTACGGACGGAAAGTGCTCCTCCTCCACGCGCGGAGCCATCACGCTGACGATCAACTCGCCGGCCGACGTCGCCGGGGACTGCCCGGCCGCTGCCGCCAACTTCGGTCCGGTCTACCCGACCGCCGGAGTGACCAGCGACATCGTGGTCGGCCTCGACGCCGCCAACAGCGGCGGCCCGACGACCACCGACGGCTGCTCGCCGCTCGAGAACGCCGCCGCCGTCAGCGGCAAGTTCGTGCTCGTCGACCGTGGCACCTGCCCGTTCACCCAGAAGGTGGCGAACGCGAAGAACGCAGGCGCCAAGGGCGTCGTGATCGCGTTCCTGCAGGGACAGTCGATCGGCAGCATCTCCGGCAACTCCGACATCTACGGCGCGACCACCGACTACGCCACCGGCCAGAAGATCAAGAACGCCACCGGCACCGTCAACATCACCATCAAGGACGCCTCGACCGAGTCCAAGGACGAGTCCGTACGTTGGCTGATGGGTGAGGACTCGACCGCCTTCGGCGGCGCGATCCGCGACATGTGGAACCCGAACTGCTACGGCGACCCGGGCAAGGTCTCCGACGAGGAATACCACTGCGACGGTGCCACCGACTCCGGCGGCGTCCACGTCAACTCCGGCGTCATCAACCACCACTACGCCCTGCTCGTGGACGGTGGCGCCTACAACGACACCACCGTGGCCGGCATCGGCCTGGACAAGGCCGCCAACCTGATCTGGCACGCCCAGACCAACTACCTGACGCCGACCTCGGGCTTCCCCGAGTACGCCCAGGCGATGGTCTCCTCCTGCGCCGACCTGATGGGTGTGACGACGCTCAAGAAGCTCACCCTGGGCACCTCGACGCCGCAGACCGGCGGCGGCGAGACTCCGGGTGGCGAGGCCACGGCTCCGGCTCTGGACCCGATCACGGCCGATGACTGCGCGGCGGTCGCGGCGGCCAACACGGCCACCGAGCTCACCAAGGAGCCGGTCCAGTGCAACTTCGGTCCGATGCTCGACCCCAACACCCCCGCCCTGTGTGGCGAGGGCACCAACGAGGTCACCACCTACACCGAGGACTTCGAGGACGGTCTGACCGGTTGGACCCAGGACGCCGAGGCCCTGGTCCCCGGCAACGACTACCCCTGGGAGGCGGGCTCCGACGTCGAGGGCAACACCAGCGGTCTTGCGTTCGCGCCGGGGCCGAACGAGGGCGCCTGCGGGTCCGCGACGGGTGACATCACCAGCCGCAACGGCCTCGTCAGCCCGACCCTCACCGTGCCCGACGGCCTCTCGCCGCGGCTGAGCTTCGACCACTCGGTCCTCACCGAGTGGGGCTACGACGGCGGCAACGTCAAGGCCTCGGTCAACGGCGGCGAGTTCAAGGTCGTCGACCAGGCCGCGTACGCCTTCAACGCGCCGGGCGGCACGATGAGCGCCGACAGCGGCTTCATGGAGGGCCAGCCGGCCTGGACGGGTTCCGACGGCAACAGCTTCACCGGTGAGTGGGGCACCACCATCGTGAAGCTCGACTCCATCGCGGCCGCAGGCGACACCGTGCAGTTCCGCTTCGACTTCGGTCGCGACGGCTGTGGCGGCGCCAGGGGCTGGGCGATCGACAACGTCTCGGTGAGCTACTGCACCGAGAAGGCGGTCCCGGAGATCTCCGCCACCTCGCCCAAGCGCGGCAAGGTCGAGATCACCGTCGACGGCAAGCGCGCCACCGGCGAGATCGTCGTCCGCGAGAACGGCATCCGCGTGGGCCGCTTCACCCTGAAGAAGGAGGAGGCGACCTTCCGGGCGCTCCGAGGCACGCACACCTACGAGGTGGCCTACTCGGGTGACCGCAACAACGAGGCGATCACCGAGACGGTGACCGTCAGGGTCAAGTAGCAGTCACACCTTCAGAGGCCCCGCCGGAAGAAACCCACTCCGGCGGGGCCTTCTGTGTCCCTACACTCAGCCTCATGCGCGGAACGATCCTGACCCTGGGCGGTGGCGGCTTCTCGATGCCGGAGGTGCACGGGCAGGACTTCTCCCCGCTCGATGCCGAGCTCAACCGGCTGAGCGGCAAGGATCGACCCAAGGTCTGCTTCATCGCGACCGCGAGCGGCGACGCGGAGAGCTACCACGACAAGTTCCTCGCCGCGTACGCCGACCGTTCCGAGGCGACCGTGCTGTCGCTGTTCAACAAGGCACCCGAGGGGCACGAGCTCCCGATCAACGCCCTCGAGCAGCTGCTCGACCAGGACATCGTCTACGTCGGCGGAGGTTCCACGGCCAACCTGCTCGCCGTCTGGCGGTTGCACGGGCTGCCCGCCCTCCTGGAGAAGGCCGCTGCCGGCGGGACAATTTTGGCGGGGATCTCGGCCGGGGCCAACTGCTGGTACGAGGCCTCCTCGACCGACTCCTTCGGCCCCACCGCGCCGCTTCCCGACGGTCTGGGCTTCCTCCCCGGCTCGTTCTGCCCGCACTACCTCGGCGAGGCGGACCGGCGGGAGACGTACGTCCGGTTCGTGGGTTCCGGGGCGCTGCCGTCCGGCTATGCCGCCGATGACGGCGTCGCGCTGCTGTGGCGCGACGGGGAGCTGGTCGAGGTGCTCAGCGAGCGGCCGGACGGAGTGGCGTACGCCGTCGGACCGGCCGGGGAGACCCCCCTCGACGTGAGGGTTCTCGGCTAGGGCAGGTAGAGCAGGCCGTACGTCGCGAGGTGGCAGAACCCGAAGAGCGCGGGTGCCCACACCTCGATGTTGCTCATCGGCAGGTAGCGCGAGCTGTCGCGACCGAGGCCGACCGCCGACCACTCCGCGACGCCGGGTGCCGCGGGCAGCTGCTTCTCGAGGTGGGAGATGACGGCGTACTTCCCGCTCGCCATCTGCCGGTAGGAGCGGATGATCCAGAACCAGCCGAGGCACAGGCCGGAAGCGGCGATCAGCGCGACCGTGAACAGCCACGGCCGCTCGGGGGCACTGGCCACGAGCGCGGTGCCGGCGACCAGGACGCCGAGGTTGAGGATCAGGAAGAACGCGCTGGTGATCGTCCGTCGCACGCTGAGCCGCTCGGCCTCGGCGACGTAGAGCTTGTACTGCTCGAAGAGCACCGCGCGGTCACCGCTGGAGAGCACGTCGGGAGGCAACACCCACAGGCCCTCGGCGAGCGCCGACGGGTTCGGCTTGTTGGCGGTCACATAGCTGCGCACCGCGGTCTGCGACTCAGCTCCGGGAATCAACTCGTTCTCCATAGTGGCTAGTTGTCTACCGGTCCAGGCGGGTGATGTCCATACGACATTCCTCACCGTGGGGCAGGTGTGACCCAGGTGTTCACCAACGTCTCACCTAGGTCAGGGCACGCAGCGCGGCGGCGGCCTCGTCGACGCACTCGGGGAGGCCGAGGTCGGTGGCCCCGGACACCCACCGGGTGAAGGCCGCCTGGAAGACGGCGACGGCGCTGTAGGCGGCCAGCGCGGCGGTCGGCTCACCCACGCCACGCTCGGCGAGGGCGGCCTGCGCCGCGGTCGTCATGGCGGCCATCTTGAGCAGCTCACGCTCCTGGAGGGCGGGGGTCGACTCGACGATCCGGGCGCGCTGGGCGGCCTGCTCCCGGCTGCGCGCGTCGGCGATCCCGACCGCCGCCTCGCGTACGCCGCCCAGCACCATCTGCAGCGGGGTCGCCTGCTCGTCGGCGGCCGCGATCGCCTTCACCACCACGTCGTCGAGCGGGCTGGGATTCGCGAAGAGCACCTCGCGCTTGTCGGCGAAGTGGCGGAAGAAGGTGCGCTCGGTCACCCCGGCGCGGGCCGCGATGTCGCCGGCGGTCGTCTTGTCGTAGCCCTTCTCGGCGAACAGGTCCAGGGCAGCGGACAGCATCCGGCCACGCGCGTCCGGCTCCCATCTCGCCATGGCTCCATCCTAGCGTGATGTCAGTTTCTGACATCCAGTGCTACTGTTGATGTCAGAAACTGACATTGGAGGAAGCATGACGAACATCTTCATCACCGGAGCCTCCGGCTGGATCGGCTCGGCCGTCACCGACGAGCTGCTCGCTCACGACTACACCGTCACCGGCCTGGCCCGCTCCGACGAGAGCGCCGCCGCCCTCGACGCGAAGGGCGTCCAGGTCCACCGCGGCTCGCTCGACGACCCCGACTCGCTCGCCACCGCCGCCAAGGCTGCCGACGGTGTCATCCACCTGGCCTTCAAGCACGACTTCTCCGACTACGCCGGCGCCGGCCACACCGAGCACGCGACGGTCGAGGCGATGCTCACCGCGATCGAGGGCACCGGGAAGCCGTTCCTGCTCGCCTCCGGGCTGGTCAGCGACGTCACCGGGCGGCCGTTCACCGAGGACGACGCCAACCCCAACCACGGCCCCGACTCGATGCGCGGCGGCAGCGAGAACCTCGCGCTCGGCTTCGCCGACCGAGGCGTACGTCCCGTGGCACTGCGCTTCGCCGCCTCGGTCCACGGCGAGGGCGGCGACCACGGCTTCGTCGCGGTCCTGTCATCGATCGCCCGGCAGCACGGCGTCGCCGGCTACATCGGCGACGGCCAGAACCGGTGGCCCGCCGTGCACCGAGCCGACGCGGCCCGGATGGTGCGGCTCGCGCTGGAGAAGGCGCCGGCGGGCTTCCGCGCCCACGCGGCGGCCGAGGAGGGCATCCCCACGCGTGAGATCGCCGAGGCCATCGGCCGTCGGCTCGGCCTGCCCACGGCCTCGATCGACCCGGGCGAGGCCGAGGCCCACTTCGGCTGGATCAGCACGTTCTTCGGTTTCGACGCCTGGGCAAGCTCCGAGAAGACCCGCAACACCCTCGACTGGACCCCCACAGGCCCGACCCTGCTGGCCGACATCGCCTCGGGCGCTTACGACGCCTGACGCGTACGACGGGGAGTTCTGCAGGGGTTACCGGTCGGTAATCCCTGCAGAACTCCCCGTCGTATCGACTCAGATGGCCTTGCCGACGGAAGCGGCGCCGGCCGCCTCGAACTCCTTCAGCAGGCGACGGCGGGTGCGGGTGTCGCCGCGGACGGCCTTGACCAGCTTCACCAGCTGGCTCGGCGCGTTGCGCACGTTGGTGGACTCGAGGAAGCCGTTGGGCAGCGAGAGACGCAGCACCTTGTGCCACGCGGAAGCGACCTGCTGCGGCATCGGCGCGGTGTGGTAGTTGAGGCCGTACTTGTCGAAGAGCGCGCGGACCTTCGGCGCGATCTCGGCGTAGCGGTTCGAGGGCAGGTCCGGGAAGATGTGGTGCTCGATCTGGTGGGACAGGTTGCCCGTCATCACGTGCAGGAACTTCGAGCCCGAGATGTTGGCCGAGCCGAGCATCTGCCGGACGTACCACTCACCGCGGGTCTCGTTCTCCGGGATGTCCTTGAGCTCGAAGGTCTCCACGCCCTCGGGGAAGTGACCGCACATGATCACCGAGTGGGTCCAGACGTTGCGGGTGAAGTTGGCGATGACGTTGGCCAGCAGCGTCGTCGGGCCCGACAGGGTCACCATCGAGACGAGCGGGTGGGCGACGTAGTCCTTGAACGCCTGACGGCGGACCTTGGCGACCGTACGCTTCGCCGCCATCTGCCACTCGGCGGACGGGCGGCGGCCCTTCTTCTTCTGCCGGATCACCCGGCCGAGCTCGAGGTCGTACATCGCGATCCCGTACTCGAAGATGCACATGTTGATGAAGTTCATCGCCGGCTGGAACAGGCTCGCCGGCGTCCAGCGCTGCTCCTCGTCGACGCGCATGATGCCCCAGCCGAGGTCGTTGTCCTTGCCGACGATGTTCGTGTAGGTGTGGTGCAGCTCGTTGTGGGAGTGCTTCCAGCCCTCACTCGTCGAGGCGTTGTCCCACTCCCACACGGTGGAGTGGATCTTCGGGTCACGCATCCAGTCCCACTGGCCGTGCATGATGTTGTGGCCGATCTCCATGTTGTCCAGGATCTTGGCGATCGAGAGACCGACCGTGCCGACGACGAACGCCGGCGGGAAGATGCTCGCGAGCAGGACCGCGCGGGAGCCGAGCTCCAGCGAGCGCTGGACCTTGATGACCTTGTGGATGTACGCCGCGTCGCGCTCGCCGCGGGTGTCGATGACCTCTTGGCGGATGGCGTCGAGCTCACGGCCGAGCTGCTCGATGTCCTCGCGGGTCAGGTGGGCGATCGGGCCGGTGTAGGCCGGGGCATCAGGTGCGATGGTCATGGCTGTCTCACTTCTCGTCGTGTGGGGGGATGCTCAGGAGGCGGGGTGGTCGATGACGCACTCGCCGGCGGCGGCGGAGATGCAGGTCTGGATCGGTACCCCTTCGGGGCCGGTCTCACCCGGGCGGGCGACGGTGAGCTCGCCGTTGCGGAGGTCGCGGACGGCGCCCTCCTTCATCGGGAGCACACAGCCGAAGCAGATGCCCATACGGCAGCCGCTCGGCATGAGGACGCCGGCCTCTTCGGCGGCGTCGAGGATCGGCTTGTCACCAGGTGCTTCGACGGTCTTGCCGGTGAAGGTGAGCGTGCCACCCTCGCCGGTGACGACCGTGGCCAGCCGGAACTGCTCGGTCTGGAGCGGCAGGCCCTCGGCGTCGTACCAGGCCTGGAGGTTGTCGAGGAGCCCGGCCGGACCGCAGGCGTAGGCCTTCCGCTCCTTCAGGTCGGGCACGAGCTCGGTGAGGGTATCGATGTCGAGGCGGCCCTCGGAGCCGGTGTAGCGGGTGACGAGGCGGATCGCGCCGGCCTCGTGGAGGGACTCGAGGTTGCGGATGAAGATCGAGTCGGGACGGCTCGGGGCGACGTGGACGACGGTGACGTCGAGGCGCTGGTGCTCGACCACGCCCTCGTCGGTGACCGGGAAGAGGTTGCGCAGCATCCCGATGACCGGGGTCACGCCGGAGCCGGCGGTGACCATCAGGAACTTGTGGCCGCGCAGGTCGCTGGGCAGCACGAAGTCGCCGGCCGCCTGCTCGAGGTGGACGATCTTGCCCGGGCGCAGGCGGCGCACCAGGTGATTGGAGACCTTGCCGTCGGGGACGGCCTTGACGGTGATCGAGATGAGGCCGTCCTTGCGAGGGCCGTGGGTCAGCGAGTAGGCCCGCCAGTGGCGTACGCCGTTGACGTCGACGCCCACGCGGACGTACTGACCGGGCGTGTGGCCCGCCCAGTCGGCGCCGGGCTTGATCTCGATGGTGGCCGCGTCGGCGGTCTCCGGGGTGACCTTGACGATGCGTCCGCGCAGGTCAGCGCCTGGTCGCAGCGGGTTGAACATGTCGAGGTAGTCGGCCGGCGCCAGGGGCGTGGCGATCGTCTCGGCGACCTCCCACGCCTTGCGCGAGAACCGCTCCCGCCATGCGGGGCGCCTGGCCTCGCCCGGGGCGAACAGGGCGGGGGACGTGGACATCTCAACCATGTATTCCATGGTGCTATTTGTGCGAGGTAAACTCCTGTGTCAGCGACGTGAATCTGATAGGCGGATTTATACGTGACGAACAAAAGTTCCCGAGAGATCCCCTCACTTTCCTCCTATGACGTCCACCTGACGCCCGAGATCGTCGCCGCGATCCGCGCGGTGCTCCCCCAGGTCGGTGAGGACGTCGTCTCCGCGATCATCGCCGAGGTGCCGCCGTACCAGGACGCGCTCTCCGGGCACATGGGCGAGACCATCCGCACCGCGGTGGGCGTGGCGCTGGGCGGCTTCCTCTCGCTCGCCTCCGGAAGCGGCCTGCCCGCGGACGTGTCGGCAGCGACCCCGCCGGCGCTGCAGGGCGCCTACGACCTGGGTCGTGGCGAGGCCAGGAGCGGACGCACGATGGAGGCCCTGCTGGCCGCCTACCGCATCGGCGCCCGGGTCGCCTGGCGAGAGCTCGCCGGCAAGGCCGTCGAGGGCGGCATGGCCCCGGCGATGCTGGTGGAGTTCTCGGCGCTGGTCTTCGCCTGGATCGACGAGATCTCGGAGGCCTCCGCGGCCGGGCACGCCGACGAACGTGCCACCACAGGACGCGTACAACGACAGCTGAGGGAGCGGCTGGCCCGCAAGCTGCTTGCCGAGGCGACGCCGGAGGAGCTCGACGACGCGGCAGTGCGGGCGGAGTGGACCCCGCCGAGCACGCTGACCGCGGTGCTCGTCCCCAACTCCCAGGTCGGCACCATCCTCGCCAAGGTCAACCAGGCCACCCTGGAGCACGACGACCTGCAGGACCTCGACGACCACACCCTGCTGCTCGTCCCCGACGCCCACGGTCGCCGACGCCGGGCCCTGATGAAGGCGCTGGAGGGCCGCCGATCGGTCGTGGGTCCGGCCAAGCCCTGGCGCGAGGCCCGGATCTCCTACGAGCGTGCCCGCCGTGCCCACTTCGCCGGCCTCGGCTCCGACACCGAGCAGCACCTCGTCGAGCTCGTCCTCTCCGCCGACGCCGACGCCCGTGAGGACCTTCGCGCCCAGGTCCTCGCTCCCCTGGCCGAGCTGCGCCCCGCCACCGCCGAGAAGCTCACCGAGACCCTCCGCTCCTGGCTCCTGCACCAGGGCCGGCGCGACGAGGTCGCCGCCGACCTCTTCATCCACCCCCAGACCGTCCGCTACCGGATCGGACAGCTACGCGATGTGTACGGGGACCGGCTCGACGACCCCGCGACGATCCTGGCCCTCACGGTGGCGTTGGGCTAGTCGAGGTAGAGACAGAAGGGATGACCCTCGGGGTCGAGCATGACGCGTACGTCGTCCTGGGGCTGGAAGTCCGCGACCTGCGCGCCCAGGCCGACGGCGTCCTCGACCGCCGGCGCGAGATCCGTGACGCCGATGTCCAGATGGACCATCTGCTGCTGCGCATCGGGCTCGCTCGGCCAGACCGGCCGGCGGTAGTGGCGGTCGAGCTCGAAGGCGAGGTTGCTGTGGGTGCCGTTGCCCGACGGGTCACGGATGAGGACCGTGACGCACGCCGGCTCGGAGCTGCTGATCTCCCAGCCGAACAGGTCTGCATAGAACCTGGCGAGTGTGGGCGGGTCGGTGCAGGCGAGGTTGACGCCGATCCATCCGGTGACACCGCGGATCCCCGCCATGTCACTCGGCGTCCCTCGGGTCCTCGCCGACGAGACCGTCGATGGACTCGCGGATGAGGTCGGCATGGCCGGTGTGGCGGGCGTACTCCTCGATCATGTCGGCGATGTAGCGACGGGCGTTGGCCTCGATGCCCCACTCGGCGTTGGTGGCGAGCGTGTCCATCCCGTCCCGGTCGAGGGCTACGGCGATCGAGCGACGCGATCTGGCGACCGCGCCCTCCCAGAGGGCCATCAGCCCGTCCGCCGTGTCCTCGGCCTCGGTCTTCCAGTCCCAGCCCTCCTCCCCCGGACCGTACGGTGCCCAGACCTCCGGGTAGCCGCTCTCGGCGAGGACCGCGGTGAAGTAGTGGTCCTCGCAGAACGCGAGGTGCTTGAGGAGCCAGCCGAGCGTGATCCTCGAGGGCTCCAGCCGCTGGCGCAGCTGCTCGTCGGTCAGTCCTCCACACTTCCAGGCGAACGTACGCCGAATCCTGTCGAGCGTGCTGAGCAACGTCCCGGTCTCGTCCATGACCGGCGTCATCTCGACCGGCCGGGTGGTGTCGATGGTCGTCATGCGGCTGAGGCTAGGCCCGGTTCCGGACGCAAACCTTCCGCTTTGCCGGGCTCATCGGCATAGGGATCTCACCATCGGGGTACCGCCGAGGGATGACTGACATATCTGACTATCGGTCCATGACCGCGACGCCGCTGCAGACGGCCGCGACGGTCGTGGGCGGCACCTTTCTGCTCGTCGGAGTGCTCGGGTTCATCCCCGGTGTCACCACCGACTACGACTCGATGACCTTCGCCGGCCACGAGTCCGAAGCCCAGCTCCTCGGCATCTTCCAGGTGTCGATCCTGCACAACATCGTGCATCTGCTGTTCGGAGTCGCCGGCCTCCTGCTCGCCAGGACCTGGAACGGAGCCCGCGGCTTTCTGATCGGCGGCGGCGCGGTCTACCTGGTCCTGTGGATCTACGGCCTGGCCATCGACCACCAGAGCGCCGCGAACTTCGTGCCGATCAACGATGCCGACAACTGGCTCCACCTGATCCTCGGTGCCGGCATGGTCGTGCTCGGATTGGCACTGGGACGTACGCCGCACTCCGGGAGCCACATCGCACCCTGACCGAACGGTTCCGGGGAGACGCTCGCGGCTCCACCCGGACGTCGACGGAGAGGACGTACCTGATGGAGCACAACAGCGTGTGGCTGGCCACGGCCGAGAGGCCCGGCTTCGCCAGCCTGGACACCAGTCGCGACGCCGACCTCTCGGTCGACGTCGCGGTGGTGGGTGGTGGCATCGTCGGTCTGACGACCGCGCTGCTCGCCCAGCGGCGCGGCATGCAGGTCGCCGTGCTGGAGGCGGCGACCGTGGGTGACGGCACCACGGGATACACCACCGGGAAGGTGACCGCACAGCATGGCCTGATCTACGCCGACCTGGTCAAACGGCTCGGCGACGACAGCGCTCGCCGGTACGCCGACGCGATGCGGGCAGGGGTGGAGAAGGTCGCCGACCTCGTCTCGGAGCTGGAGATCGGATGTGACCTCACCCGCGCTCCGGCGGTGGCCTACACCCGGTCGCCGGAACAACGATCCCGGATCGAGGACGAGGCCGAGGCAGCTGCTCGACTCGGACTGCCGGCACGGGTGACCGACCGCACCGATCTGCCTTTCGATGTCGAGGCCGCGGTCGTGTTCGACAACCAGCTCCACTTCCATCCCGGCAGGTACATGGCGGGTCTCGCCGCCGCGTTCACCGCGGCCGGAGGACTGATATTCGAGGATGCCCGGGTCACGGCCATCGACGAGCAGCGCGACCGAACCGTCGAGCTCGCCACGTCCGCCGCGACCGTGGTGGCGAAACAGGTCGTCGTCGCCACGCTGCTGCCGCCCGGACTGCTCGGCGGATTCTTCGCGCGGACGAGGCCGTCCCGCTCCTACGGGTTGGCTGCCCGCCTACGCGGCCCGGCACCGACCAGCATGGCGATCGGTCTCGACGCGCCCACCTACTCGACACGGCCGTGGCTGGACCCCGGCCCGAACGGCCTGATCGTGGTCGGCAACGGCCACGAGACCGGTGCCGAGCCCGACACCCAGGCGATGTACGCGGACCTCGAGATCTGGGCCCGGGCCACCTTCGACGTCGAGGCGATCGACTACCGCTGGTCGGCCCAGGACTACACCACCCCGGACCGAGTGCCGTACGTCGGCCGCTCGCCGGGGAACGAACTGGTTCTCGTGGCCACCGGCTTCCAGAAGTGGGGCCTGAGCAGCGGGACCGCGGCCGCGATGATGCTGGCCGATCTTCTTGCCGGCACCGACAATCCGTGGCTGCCCGTCTTCGACGCCGCCCGAATCGGCGACGCCCGGGCCGTCGCCCGACTCATCAAGGACAATCTGAAGGTCGGCCAGGAGCTCATCGCAGGCCGTCGCCACGACCCCGAGGTCCGCTCGCTCTCCGACCTGCGGCCGGGCGAAGGCGGACTCGTCGATGTCGGCGGCCACACGGTCGGCGGCTACCGCGACCCGGTGGGCGCGGTGCACACCGTGAGTGCCAGGTGCAGCCATCTCGGCTGTCCGTTGCACTGGAACGCCGCCGAGACCAGCTGGGACTGCACCTGCCATGGCTCCCGGTTCTCCCCCGACGGCTCCGTTCTCGACGGTCCCGCCGTCAGGCCGCTCGTACGACCGTCGACGACGGACCGGAGCGGGGTCGACCTCGACCCGACCTGAGCACCGACGTCGAGGATCAGCGCTTGCGCCACAGCCGAGCGGGCAACAACGAGAGCGGGTTGATCGCGGCCCGGATGCGCTGCCACCTGGTGCGCGACTCGGAGACCGAGGAGCGAAGCGTCCCGACCTGCTCCCAGAACGCGGCCACCTCGGCATCGTCCGGTCCGGCCTCGCCGAACATGGTGTTGTCGGTGAGCAGCGCCAGCCCCGGCGCACCGTCCAGGCCCGGCGAGGTGGCCAGCACGGACGCCTGCTCACGGCGGGTCGCCCCGACCGGCACCCCCACCCCGAAGTCACGGGCATGGTCGATGGTCTCTCGCCAGCCACCGGAGAGACGGGCGACCGGGGTGCCGCGCGTGCGCCGGCGATGTCGGCGCCAGATCTTGGCGCCGATGATCGCCCCGCACACGGCCGCGATGAGCAACAGCGGGATACCGACGTACGTGAAGACGGCGATCAGCCATCCCGGCAGCGTGAACCCGTCGGGACGCGAGTTGGCCTTCTGGTTCACCGACTCGTCCAGCGGGTCGCCGGAGGTCGCGGGCGGGCGCACCGGCGCCGGCGGCGGGACCACCTTGCCGGTGACGAGCTCCTCGGGCTGAGGGGCGTTCTGCTCGGGCGGCTTCTCGGTGTTCATGAACTCGGACCAGTCCAGGGTCGCCCAGGACCCGTCCGACATCCGCAGCTCGACCCAGGCGTGCATGTCCTTGCCCTGGACGACGCCGTCGGAGCCGACGACCGCGCCCAGGACCACCCGGGCCGGCACACCGACCTGGTTGGCCAGGACGGCCATCAGAGCGGCGTACTGCTCGTCGTTGCCGGCGAGCTGGCCGCCCTTGGCGGTGAAGTCGGCGAGACGACGCAGCGAGTGGCCGGCAGGGTACTGCTGGTTGGGCGGCTCGCCGTCGGTGTAGGTGCCCTCCGCCTTGAGCTTCTCCGCCACCGCCAGCGCGTTGGTGATCGGCGAGTCACCTCCACCGGCGTACTCGGCCGCGAGCGCCTGGAACTGGGCCGCCTCGTCGCCGATCGGCGATCCGCCCGACCACGGCTCGCTCTTCTTGCTCACCTTCTCGTCATCCACCGAGGCGGTGAAGGAGTAGGAGTCGCCCGGCTTCAGCGCGGACGGCAGCACACCGGTCGACGTGGCCAGGTTGTAGCGGAACGAGTCTGAGTCGGGGCCGTCGAAGGAGATGTGGGTGAGCGCGGTCGGCAGAGGCACCCAGACGCCGCCGAAGTCCTCCCCGATCGTGATCGTCCCGCGCACCTGCTTGCCGTCGGCGAGCGGGTTGCGCAGGGTCGAGCTGATCTTCTGGAAGGTGTCGTCGGGGCCCTCGGTCTCGCCGGAGTCGTTGGCCGCGCGCCAGACGGTGCCGTCGTAGGAATCCATCGCGGCGACCCGGACGCGCGTCCCCTCGGGCAGGCCCGAGACGGTGAACAGCTCCTTCTCGTAGAGCCGGCGGTCGTCCTCCGGGGTCTGGTAGCCCTTGGTGTAGACCCGGAAGCCGGCCAGGGGCGAGGGGTACTGCCCGACGTTGAAGGGCGGCTCGATCTCGCCGCGCAGCACGGTGCGCTCGGGCGCGAGACCCGGCAGCAGCGGCCCGCCGAGGAAGGCCAGCCCGGCTGCGCCGAGGCACAGTGCGGCGCCGATCGCGGTCCGCGAGAGCCGACGGCCACCGCCTGCGGCGAGGGCACGGGCCCGCATGCCGCGGATGCAGAGCCAGGTGATCGCGATCGCCCCGAAGAGCGCGCCGAGCAGGGCGGTCTTGGACGGGTCCTGAACGCCGAGCAGGATCACCCCGGCCATCAGCGCGAACGCGACGAGCACCGGCGGCAGCGCCGCCTTGACCCGCACGGCGAGCGCGAAGCCGACACAGCCGGCGACCAGGCCGAGGATGTAGGGGATCGTCAGCAGCGCCCCGCCGTCGACCGGCGGGAGCGTGGTCAGCAGCCGCTTCCAGCCGTGCACGGAGTTGTCGGCGAGGGTGCCGATCGTGTCCGGGACCGGGAGGAAGGAGAGGTCGCCGATGCCGTGCAGCGCGACCGCGCCACCGAGCACGAAGAAGGCGGCCAGGAGCCCGACGGCCAGCACGACCACCGGCTGGCCGCGACCGACGAAGGCGATGAGGATCCCGAGCAGGAGCCCCGCGACACCGGCGACGAGGTAGGTCCAGCCGGCGTAGGTGTCGTCGAACCCGAGGAAGGCGATGGTGCCGAGCAGGAAGAGGAGGAGGCCGTCGACGGCCTGGTGCTTCTTCATCCGGACAACCCCTTCGACAGCACGATCGGCAGCTGGTCGAGGTCGGGCAGGGTGAGCACCGGCAGGTCGGCGACCGCCTTGAAGCCGGCGCGCTGGGAGGAGTCGACCCGGACGGCGACGGTGGTGGCGTCGACCGAGAACTGCCCGGCCGCACGCTGGAGGGTCACGAACTCCGGGTAGCGCCCGGTCACCAACATCACCAGGGAAGCGTCCGGCGCCTGCCGGGCCGCCTCGGCGGTGATCTCGATCAGGTTGCTCGGCTGCGGGGTCGCCCGCGAGCAGGCGTCGAGGGCCGTACGCCCTCCCCCGCTCGCCGCGGTGGCCCGCACCATCAGCACGTCGCCGGTCGCGAACGAGACGTCGAACTCGTCCAGGATCCCGCGGCGGAGCAGCGAGCCCGCGATCGACATCGCGGTCTCGTACTCCTCCTCGCTGTCGTAGGACATCGGCGAGGAGTCGACGATGACGACGATGTGGGAGCGACGGGTGTCGAGGAACTGGCGCACGAGCAGCTGTCCGTGGCGTGCCGAGGAGCGCCAGTGGATGTGGCGCAGGTCGTCGCCCGGGACGTACTCGCGCAGGGCGTGGAAGGCGAGGTCGCTCATCGAGGTGTTCTGTGCCGTGGACCCCTCGAGGTCACGGACCAGGCCGACCCCGAAGGGCTCGAGGTGGGTGGTGCGCGGGTGGACGAAGACCTCGGTGCGGTCGGTCCACTCCTGCACCCGCCGGAAGAGCCCGAGCGGGTCGCCGCGGACGGTCCGGACGGGGCCGACGTCGATGACGCCGCGGCGCTGGGTCGGCACCACGAAGAGCTCGGTGTGCTCGGCGCCGGGAAGCAGCATCGGCAGGTCGTACGTCACCCCACCTGCCCCGATCGGGAACTCGAGACTCGTCGAGACGAGCGGGCCGCGCGCCTCGTTGCGGGCCCGCAGCTCGCCGGTGAGTGCTTGACCGACGGCGACGCGCGGCGGCTCGACCACCGTCGCGACCGCGAGCCGGGTGCGCCCGATCATGAAGAAGGCCGCGCCGATCACGAGGAACAGCGCTGCCATCGCCACCACGGCCGCCTCGATCCAGCCGAGGGCGGTCGCGGCGACCCAGGCCAGCGCGCCGAGCAGCAGCACACCCCAGCCGATCGAGGTCACCGTGCCGAACCACGGACGGACCCGGTCGGCGACGAACGAGTAGACCGAACCGGCCCCGGAGACTACCGGGGCTGATCGTTTCCGCAGGTCAGCAACGAGGTTGCGGACACTGAGCCTGCTCATCTCAGGCGACACGCTCGGTGGGAGCCGGGACCGAGGTGAGCAGGTCGCCGATGACGTCCTCGACCGTGACGCCGTTGAACATGGCCTCCGGGTCGAGGATCAGGCGGTGGCAGAGCACCGGCTCGGCGAGCGCCTTGACGTCGTCGGGCAGCACCTGCGAGCGGCCCTCGGCCAGCGCCCAGACCTTGGCGGTGCGCACCAGGGCGAGGCAGCCACGCATGGAGGCGCCGAGGCGTACGTGCTTGTGGCGACGGGACTCGTCGATCAGGGCGGAGACGTAGGCGACGATGGCCGGGTCGATGTAGACCTGGTCGGCCATCTCGGCCATCTGGGTGACGGTCGGGGCGGTGATGATCGGGGTGACCAGGGTGGCGCGGTCGCGGACCGAGGAGTTCATCAGCAGCTCGACGGTGGCGTTCTGGTCGGGGTAGCCGACCGAGGTCTTCATCAGGAAGCGGTCCAGCTGCGCCTCGGGCAGCCGGTACGTCCCGGCCTGCTCGATCGGGTTCTGGGTCGCGATCACCATGAACGGGCGGCCGACCTCGCGGGTGGCGCCGTCGACGGTGACCCGGCCCTCCTCCATGACCTCCAAGAGCGCCGACTGCGTCTTCGGGGAGGCGCGGTTGATCTCGTCGGCCAGCACGATCGAGTGGAAGATCGGGCCCGGGTGGAACTCGAAGGCGCCCTTGCCCTGGTCGTAGACGGTCACACCGGTGACGTCGGACGGGAGGAGGTCGGGCGTGAACTGGATGCGCGCGTGCGAGCCCTGGACCGTGTTGGCCAGGGCGCGGGCGAGCTGGGTCTTCCCGGTGCCCGGGTAGTCCTCGAGGAGGAGATGGCCCTCGGAGAGCAGCGCGGTCAGCACCAGGCGGATCACGTTGCGCTTGCCGAGCACCGCCTTCTCGACGTTGTCGGCAAGCTTCTCGAAGGTCTCGTGGAACCAGCGCGCTTGCTCGTGCGTGACGGTCATTTCTTGTCTCCTACCACGTAACGTTCTTCGAAAGAGTGGGTCGCCCGTTGGTCGTGCAGGTCACCCGGAACGGGGTGTTGGCGCCGACCCAGCCGCGGCCGCTGCCGGAGCCCCTGCCGTTGCTCCCGATGGTGACGTTCCATCGCGAGGTGGTGGCGTTGGTGCTGCACTCCCAGGTCTTGCCCGGGAAGGCGAGGTCGGTGATGGTCGAGCCGACGTACCAGCACGTGCCACCACAGGCCACGTCCGGCTCGGGGCACGCGGCGCCCGAGCACTCGCCGGCCTTGTTCACCTCGAGGATCGGGTCCGGCGGCGGGTCGGTCCGCACCGTGACCGAGTCGGACTTGCTCGCCCGCGGCGAGTCGCTGATCGTCACGGTGTAGGTGTAGGACGTGTCCCAGTTGGGTGCGGTGTCGGTGCCCGACCGACTGCCCGCACCGGTGCCGGTGCCGAACTGGGCGACCTCGGTGCCACCGCGCTTGACGGTGACGGTCGCGGCCTTGCCGTTGGGGTCATAGCTGACCCGCCAGTTGACCTTGTTGCCGTCGACGCTCGCCGAGATCGACGGCGTGCCCAGCGGACCGTAGGTGGTCACGTTCTTCGACGACCAGGGGCCGCAGGAATCTCCCGCGCCGGTGCCGCCGGAGGAGTCGTTGCAGGCCCGCAGCTGGACCTGCGTCGAGTTGCCGTTGGTGAAGCCGGTGATCGTCTTGGTCTGCTGGCCCGCGCCCTCGGGCGGGTAGGTCCAGCTGCCGCACGAGGAGCCGTTGCGCACGCACTCGACCCGGTTGGTCTTGCCGTGCGAGGCCCGCGGCGTGAAGACGATCTCCGCGGTGCCGTTGGCACCGGTCGGCGTCGCGCTCGCGAAGGAGACCGCGTCGGGGGTCGCGGCCGCCTCGACCTTGCCGCCCGCGGAGTAGCTGGAGATGTGCGCCTCCGGCGAACCGCCGGACGTGGTCTCCCGGGGCGACGTCGCCTCCGCGTTGCGGGCCCGGACGGCGTAGGTGTAGATCGTGCCGTCGTTGGCGACGTCGTCGCGGCAACTGGTCTCGGTCACCCAGGAGCAGACGATCTTCTCGCCGGTGCCGCCGGTGCGGCGTACCTCGTAGGTGACCGGGGCGGGGCCGTTGGCCGCGACCGGGCTCCACGAGACCGTGACCGCCTTGCCGGAGTTGTTGGCCGTGTTGGCCCACTCGAAGGTCGGCGTCGCCGGGGTGTCCGGCTTGCCGGCACCCATCCCCTCGACCGTCGCCGTCGGACCCTTGTTGGTCTTCATGCCCTTGTCGTTGAGCGGCACGACCGTGAACTGCACCGGGTCGCCGTTGGAGCTGACCGCCGCCGGATAGGTGGTCTGACCTGCGGAGATGTCCTTGATGCCACCGCCCGGCCAGCTGATCCGGTATTTCTGCACGTCGGAGCAGTCGCACGGCGCCGGCTTGCTCCAGCTCAGCTCGACCTTGTGGTCGCGCTGGCGGGTGACGCGGAGGTTCTGCACCGGACCGGTGTAGGCGTCGGGCTCGCCCTCGGCCGAGTTGCTCCACTCACGGCTCGGGCCGACGGAGTTCACCGCGCGCACGCGGAAGTCGTAGACGACGCCGTTCTTCAGCCCGGTGATCCTGCACGACGTCGACGGGCAGTCCTGGACGTGGTCGCCGTTGGCCTCCACCTCGTAGCGCTGGATCGGGTCGTCGCCGTTGTCCTTGGGTGCGTTCCACGACAGCGCGACCACGTTGGAGAGGAAGTCGGAGGTCGTACGCAGCCCCGTCGGCGCGCCGGGGACGTCGATGACGTCCACCTCGATGACCCCGGTGGCCTTGACCCGCTTGGAGTCCTTGCCGGAGTCGCTGACCTCGATCGCGTAGCGATAGTGGCCGTGCCCCTCCTCGGGGGTGTTGAAGGTGATCTTCGAGCCGCTGACCTTGCCCATGTCGGGCGAGTCGCCGTCGACCGGGTCGAGTTTGGTGACCACGATCTCCTGCGACTCCGACGGCACCGGTGTCTGCAGATAGCTGGCCATGTCGATCGCGACCGTCTTCCCGGCCTCGGTCTGCAGCGGTTTGATCGGCGAGAGCGACGGTGCCGGCAGCGCGATGACGGTGACCAGGAGCTGGCCGGTCGCGTCGGTGCCCTCCACCCCGATCTCCAGGGCACCCTGGGCACCGGCGTCGGCGTGCTCGGCGGTGAGTCGCAGGCCGCCGTCCTCCGGCTTGACCTCGACGCCGTCGAGCCCGTCGCCGACCTCGGCGGTGAAGTCGAGGTCGTCGGCATCACCCGGGTCGGCGGTCCACACGTGGCAGATGGCGGCGATGTCGACCAGCGCGCCGTTGCCGCTCTCCGGGACCTCCACCGGGGTGCTCGGACAGTTGATCTCCGGCTCCTCCTTGCCGATCTGCACCGGCAGTGAGATCACCGAGAGATGGGCGTCCGCGGAGGTGATCTTCTCGCGGTCGGCGACCTCGAAGGTCAGGGTCGCCGGACCCTTGGTCTCACCGGCGGTGACCTTCACGGTCGTCGCGGTGGTGTCACCGGTGTTGAACATGCCCTCGGGCGCGGCCACGATCTTGTCGGTGGTGGTCAGCACGACCGGGTCGCCCTCGGGGTCCTCGACGTAGTCGGTGATGTCGACGTTCTTCGTCTCGCCGGGGTTCAGCTGGAGCTCGGAGCCCGGCTTCAGGTAGGGGGCGTCCTTGGGACGGGCGGGGACGTAGATCGAGCCGACCGCCTGGGCGCCGTCGGGGTCGGTGACCCGGTAGGTCCACACCCGAGTGGTGTCACCCACCGGCAGGGTCACCTTGCCGTCGTCGATCTTCGGCTTCGCCTCGTCCTCGCCGACCGAGGGTCCCTTGACCGCATCCACGGTGAGGTCCTCGAGCGCGTCGTCGATGTCGGTCACCTTGGTCATCACGTCGACGGTCGTGGTCGACGAGTCGCCCTCCGGGTGGGCCACCACGATCCCCGCCATCGGCGGGTTGTCGTAGCCCTCCTGATAGCGGATGGCGAGCTCGCCGGTGTCCTCGTGGAGGCCGGTGGTGGCGCGGTAGGGGACGTGCTGGAAGGGCTCCTCGGAGCCTCCCTGGACGGTGACGATGCCGTCGGAGCGCTGCTTGACGTTGGACCCCTCCGTCGCGTCGGTCGAGGCCAGGTGCAGCTCCGTCCCCGGCGTACGCAGGTCGTTGGCGAGCACGTCGTAGGTCAGCTTCTTGGCGGGGTCGAGCGTGACCAGGTCGTCGACGGCGACCGGACGCTGCGGCGCACCCGGCGCGACCACGGCGATGCGAACCGTGCCGGTCGCGACGGCACCGAACGGGTCGCTGACCTCGTAGGTGAACTCGTCGGTGCCGGCCGCGTTGGGGAAGGCCTGGTAGGTGATCGTGTTGGCGCCGTGGGCCAGGACCCGGCCGAAGGACGGCGCGCTGTTGATCCGGGTCACCGAGACCGAGTCGCCGTCGGGGTCGGTGCCGACCGTCGGCAGCCGCAGCGTCACCTCGTCACCCTGGACCACCCGCGACTCCAGCGCCTTCGGCGCGGGCGCGGAGTTGTCGGCCTTCTTCTTCGGCAGCGGCTTGATGTGGATGCGGATGTTGCCCGAGGAGTGCTCCGCGGAGGGGTCACCGGTGTTCTGCACGACGTAACGGACGTCGACGTCGACCGGACCCTTCACGTCGTCGGGGGCGACGTAGCGGACCCGGTTGCCGTCGATGTAGGCCTCGCCGACCGTCGGCTGTCCCAGCACCTGCAGCTGGCCCTTGGTCTCGATGGTCTGGTCGACCACCAGGCCGACCGGGTCGCCCGAGGGCGTCGAGTCGTTGTCGAGCACCGGGATGGAGACCGAGTCGGCGGCCCTCACCGTGGCCTCGTCGTCGACCGCCTCGGGGGCGTTCTCGGCGCCACGCAGCGCCGGGCGCTGGCTCACCGTCACCGACCCCTCGGCCTCGGCCGCGCCGTTGCTGATGGTGTAACGGATGGCCTGGGTGGACGGGTCGATGTCTGGCTTGGACGCCTGGATACGCAGCCAGCGGCCGTCGAGCACCGCGACCGTCAGGTCGCTGTCGCCGACCGGCTCGGCATGGGTCACGGCGAGGAGCCGGCCCCGGGAGTCGTAGTCGTTGGCGAGGACGTCGAGCGTGCGGGTCGAGGTGCCGAGCACGGCGGTCGTGTCGGGCGTCGCGATCGGCTCGTCCGCCGCCTGGGCGGCCGGCTTCACGTCGACACGGATCTTCGCCGAGGCAGGCTTGGCCGCCCCGAACCCGGCGTTGTAGCTGAGCTGGTAGGTGCCCGGCGAGCTTCCGCGGGCCCGCACCACACCGGTCTCCCGGTCGGTGCTCACCTCGAGTCCGCCCTTCGGCGGGACGTCACCGGCGAGGGTGAGGCTCGCGTCGAGGTTGGACGGGTCGGCGCCAGGGATGTCGTTGTCGAGCGGACGGATCGTCACCCAGGATCCCTGGGTGCCCTCGGCGACGTCGTCCTTCGGCTCCGGGGAGGCGGTGTTGGCCCCGGCGACGATGTTGATGCGTACCTTGTCCTTCGAGGGCTTGCCGCCGGTGCTGACCTGGTAGCCGAGGCTCTCGTTGCCGGTGGCGTCCGTGGCCGCGGTGTAGCGGATCAGGCCGTCCGGGGTCACGCTCGCCTTGCCCTTGGAGGCGGTCGGGGACTGCGCGGTGATCGGGTCGCCGTAGCGCTCGTCGCGCCAGTCGCCGACCACCGGGATCTCCACCGTGCCGCCAGCGGCGACGGTGTAGTCGGTCGGTGTGTAGTGCTCGCGCAAGGTCGGCTTGCCGGTGCCGCCGGAGCCCTCGATGGAGAGCTCGACGCTGGCGTCGTCCTGGCCGGCCTTGCCCTTGATCCCGTCGTCGACGGTGTATTTGAAGCTGGTCTTCTTCCCCTCGGCCGACTCCGGCGTGGTGACCAGGATCGACTGCCTGTCGGGGGCGATGGTGGCCTCGACGCCCTTGACGGAGGCCTTCCCGACCGAGACCACGCTCAGGATCGACTCCTTGGCCGAGGAGTCGTTGTCGAGGACGTGCAGGACCGTGGTGCGTCCGGCTCGGGCTCCGAGCTGGTCGTCCTTGGCCTTCGGCGCCTGGGCGGCCTTGGTCTGCTGCTGTTGCTTGTCCTTCTTCTGGTTCTGCTTCTGGGTCTGCGGCTGGAACGCCTCCCAGTTGGAGATCTTCTTGATGTCGGCGCCGTCGATCTCCCAGACATCGCCGTTGCGCAGGTCGTTGAGCACCAGCTGGCCGCGGTTGACCCGGAACTCCAGCTCGGCGGCCGGGCCGAGCGTCGGGATCTCACCCAGGACCGGCTCGCCCTCGCCGCACTGGGTCACCACCGATCCGGTCGAGCCGTTGGCCCAGGCACCGAAGACGCAGTCGCGCAGCCGCACCGGGGCCGCGGGGTCGCCGGCCGACTCGGCGATACGGCGGATCTCGCCGTTGCGCAGGTCGACGGCCTTGAGGCCCTCCCCGTCGCCGACGAGGACCTCCTTGGCCTTGACGGAGGGCTGCTGGAGCACCGCGCTCTCCGCGGTGTCGCCGAAGTCCTGGGCGACGTCGGAGCCCTTGGAGGCGCCGAGCAGCCAACCGACGCCGTCGAGGGTGATCACCTCGTCGCCGACGACGGTCGCCGAGGTCGGGGTCTCCGCGTACTCGGGAGCCTTCGGGAGCTTGGTCTCCTCGGGCTTCGCGAACCGATCACCGTCGGGCGCGAAGGCGGTCAGCGTGCGCTTGCCGGCGGATACGGCGTACGCGGTCCCGTCGGTGCCGACGGTGAGGACCGTGTCCGCGCCGACCGTCTCGGTGGGCTTCGTGGAGGCGGAGAGATCCGAGAGGTCACCGACACCGGTGGTCGGGTCGACCGAGGTGAGCCAGACCTTGCCGGTCTTCTGCTCGGCGACGCCGATGGTGTTGCCGCCCATCACCACGCGGCTGTCCTTCACGGTCACCGCGTCGTCGTCGAGACCTTCGGCGAGCTTGGTGTTGACCGGCGTGATCGTGCGGGCGTCACGGTCGACGGAGGCCACCGCGATGCCGTTCTGCACGACGTCGAGACCGGCGCGCTCGGACCTCGACCCGGCCTCGTTGCCGGCCCAGACCACGCCGTCGAGCTGGGCGACGGGACGGTTCTGCCGGCCCAGGGTGCCCCAGGACTGGTTGGTCACCCAGATGCCGCCGTCGTCGAGATCGGCCTTGTGGACGGGGTAACCCGTCGACTGGATCGCATAGACGGTCAAACCGCCCGCAACCACGGCAAGAGCGGTCCAGGACGCGATGGAGGTCCGATGACGCCGCATCCACCCGGGCGCCATCCCGAAACGTGCCACCAAGACTCTCCCCAAGTCCTTCCGTGCAAATGGCCAGCCGACACATGGGCCGGGCTTACTCTAAGCGGGCCTCGGGATTGAAGCCACACGAATGAGCCAAACGTGGCACACGGCTCAGTGAACACGCTCACGGATACCGTACGTGATGTTCTAAAGTGTCCGCTTCCAGCGTCACTATTTCCCATCCTGACCGGGATGTCCGATAAAAGGAAACCGCATGACCGCATACCCAGCCCTGCGTGCCGCGGGGGCGACTGACGTCGGCCGGGTCCGCGAAGTGAACGAGGACTCGTTCGTCATGCTGCCCGCGGTGGCCGTCGTCGCCGACGGGATGGGCGGTCACGCCAGTGGCGACGTCGCCAGCGCGCTCGCGGTGGAGACCTTTCAGAGCCGCTTCGCGTCCATCTGCCCGGTTCCCGAGGACATCGTCGACGCCGTGCACGCCGCCAACTCCGCGATCACCTCGGAGGCGGCACGCAACTCCGACAAGCAGGGCATGGGCACGACCCTGACCGGAGTCGCGCTGGTCGAGTCCGAGGGCGCGCCCCACTGGCTGGTCTTCAACGTCGGCGACTCGCGCGTCTACCGGCTCTCGCCCGCAGGCGCGACCCAGGTGACCGTCGACCACTCGGAGGTGGCCGTCATGGTCCAGGCGGGGATGATCACCCCCGCCGAGGCTCGCATCCACCCGCTGCGCAACGTCATCACCCGGTCGCTGGGCACCCTCCCGGGCCCTGAGCCTGACACCTGGCTGATGGCTGTCGCGCCCGACGACATCTTCCTGCTCTGCTCCGACGGGCTCACCGGCGAGCTCGAGGACCACGAGATCCACGAGATCGTGTCCAAGACCCTCGGGGTGGGCGGAAGCATCGACAACCTGGCTCAAAGGCTGGTGGACGCCGCGGTTGCTTCGGGTGGGCGCGACAATGTCACCGTGGTACTCGTGACACCTCCGCCCTCGCTCTTCGCCGCCCCCGCGGAAGCCGACCTGTCGACGTCGGCCTCCACCCGATCTGAAGCGGACGTCTCGGCGCATCATGAGTGACACCGCCACCTACTGTGCTGGGCACTGGCTGGCGTTGAGGGGCGACCGGTGCTGGGCGCTGGTGCAGCTCGGGCCGGGTGACCCGCGGGTCGCTGGCGTGCAGGCCGCACTGACCGACCCCCACCCGGTCGACGCGATCGCCGGACTGCTCTCCGCCGACGGCCCGCGAGCCCCGGGCTTCGCGCTGATCGGGCGCGAGGGCCCGCGGGTGCGGTACGCCGTGCGCTCACCTGCCAAGGTGACCGCGGTCGTCAACGAGGTGCCGGTCTTCATCGACGGCATCGACGTCGTCGGCAAGTGGGCCGACGGCCACTTCGCCGCCGTGCCCGAGCGGGCCGAGCTCGCCAACGGCGCCTGGGGCGGGATGGAGGAGGACCAGCCGCTGGCCGACACCGCCCATGCCCGCTCGCTCGACGTCGTCTTCGACCCCGACTACTACGTCCAGGTGCACCAGCAGGTCGACTCGGCCATGGCGCCGCCGCTGGACCACACCATCCGGCGCTCGGACCTGGCCGCTGCCCCTCCGCCCGCCGCGCCCCCTCCGGCGATGCCGGGCGTCCCGTCGTTCCAGAGCCCTCCCCCGGCCCCGGTCCCGCCTCCACCCGTGGCGCCCTCCCAGCCCGCGCCCGAGTCGAAGAAGGGCATCATCGACGGGCTGCCGTGGCGCAAGAAGGGTGCCAAGAAGCCCGACCCGAACGCCTGGGGTCCGCCGGACCGGCAGGCGTCACCGCCGCCCGCGATGCCGCCTGCGGCGCCTCCTCCGCCGATGCCCGCGCCCGCCCCGGCGCCTGCCCCGATGGCCGCGCCGACCCCACCCACCGACATGGCCACCCGCGTCCGCGACGTCGCGACGCCGACCCCGGTGCCGCCCGCGGGCGGACCGACGGTGTGGGCGGTCTACTGCCCGCAGGGCCACGCGTCACCGCCCTACTCGCCGACCTGCCGCATCTGCCGGATGACGCTGCCTCCGCACCAGCAGCCGGTCTCGGTCCCGCGCCCCGCGCTGGGCCAGCTCAAGCTGGGCGACGGGCGGATCGTCGTCCTCGACCGTGGTGCGATCTTCGGGCGGTCCCCGCGCGCGGATGCCAGCGGCAACACGGAGGCTGGTGGCGTACCTCCGCATCTGGTGAAGGTGATGCTGCCCGACATCAGTCGGCTGCACACCGAGGTGCGGCTGGAGGAGTGGCAGGTCCTCGTACGCGACCTCGGCTCCGCCAACGGGTCCTACCTGACCCTGCCCGGCGGGCGTCCGCAGCAGATGCGGCCGATGGAGGAGTACGCGCTCGAGCCCGGTGCCGTGGTCAGCCTCGCCGGTTCCATCAACCTGACCTATGAGGTTCTCGGGTGACGCAGACACCACACCCCGAGCTCGGCCCCGAGCTCCCGGGGATGACCTGCCTGGGCCGGCTCGGCTCGGGCGGCTTCGCCGACGTCTATCTCTACGAGCGCCACCACCCGAAGGTCCGGGTCGCGGTGAAGCTGATGCGGTCCTCCGACCTCGCCGAGGCGCAGCGGGCACAGTTCGCCGCGGAAGCGGCGGTGATGGCCGAGCTGGCCGAGCACCCGTTCATCGTGCCGGTGCACAGCGCCGGCGAGACGCCGGACGGCCGCCCCTACCTGGTGATGGGCTACTACCCCAACGCCGACCTCGGTGCCCGCGTGCGCAACAACCCGATGAAGGTGCAGGACGCGCTCCGCTTCGGGATCCAGATGGCCTCCGCCGTCGAGACCGCACACCGCGCCGGGATCATCCACCGCGACATCAAGCCGTCCAACATCCTGCTCTCCCGCTACGACGTTCCCGGCCTGGCCGACTTCGGCATCGCCGGGCGTCCGCGCGACGACGAGGGCGACATCGGGGTCTCGCTGCCGTGGTCGCCCCCCGAGGTCCTCACCTCGGCGTCCAACGGCTCGGTCGCCTCCGACGTCTACTCGCTGGCCGCCACCGTCTGGCACCTGCTCGTCGGGCGCTCGCCGTTCGCGGAGCGGGGCAACAACTCCGACCGCGCCGTCTTCTCCCGCATCCTGCACACCCCTCCCCCGGCCACGGGCCGGCCTGACGTACCTCCGTCGCTGGACCGGGTCCTGCAGCAGGCGATGGCGAAGGACCCGACCTACCGGCCGCGGACCGTCCTCGACCTGGCCCGCCACTTCCAGCGGATCGAGCAGGAGCTCCGGCTGGGCCGCACCGAGGTGCAGGTGCTCGACCGCGACGCCGGCGGCACCGGGTCGATCCCGGTCGTCCCGATGGTGCCGGCCTCTCGCGGCGAGGGGCCGACGACAGGCTCCGGCCGAGCCCACCTCCCCTCCCCGCCTGCCGACCCGGAGCTGGAGAAGGCCACCGAGCTCAAGCCGCCCTCCCAGGTCATCGCGCAGGCGCCGATCACCCAGCCCCCGGCATCCCTGGCGTCGGCACCGGTGGCGGACCCGGGCTCGGCCTCGGCCGAGCGCACCCGGTTCAGCTACCCGCGCACCGAGGAGGGCCCGTCCGTCCTCACCGGCGCGCGCCCGGCCGAGTCCCGCAGCAAGACGCCCGCGATCATCGGCGTCGTCGTCCTCTTCCTCATCGCCGCGGTCATCGGCATCGTGCTCTCCCGCGGAGGCGAGGACGAGAAGCCCGACGAGGTCCCGCCCCCGCCCGTCGAGACCGACCTGCCCGGTGTCACCGGCCCCGCCGCCCCCGGCAAGGTCAAGGGCACGCTCGAGGGGAACCGCGCCGTCTTCACCTGGTCCGGCGTCCCCGGGGCGACCGGCTACAAGTGGGTCGGCGACAACTCCACGAGTGGCAGCGTGAGCCGCCCCAAGGCGGTCGTACGCCTCAACGGCGCTACCAAGGTCTGCATCCAGGTCCGCTCCCTCGGCGAGAACGGCAACGTCTCCCAGGGCGCCGCTCAGGCGTGCGTCAGCAAGTAGCCGCCGAGCCCCTCTGAGCGGGCTTCAGAGTCCCTGCCAGTCCGGCTTCCCCGCAAAGACCTCGCGGTAGTAGTCGCGACGTACGAGGCGGGAGGCTGCGGCCTCGTCCAGGAGGACGGAGACGTGGCCGTGGAGCTGCAGGACGGAGGCCGGGCAGGTCGCCGAGACCGGACCCTCGACCGCGGCGGCGACCGCCTCGGCCTTGCCCTCCCCGGTGGCGAGGAGCAGCAGGTGGCCGGCTCGGGTGATGGTGCCGAGCCCCTGGGTGAGTACGTGGCGCGGCACCGCGTCGGGCGAGCCGAAGAAGCGCGCGTTGTCCTTCCGGGTCCGGGCGGTGAGCGTCTTGATCCGGGTCAGCGAGGCCAGCGACGAGCCGGGCTCGTTGAAGGCCAGGTGGCCGTCGGAGCCGATGCCGAGGATCTGCACCTCGATCCCACCCGCGGCCACGATCGCCGCCTCGTAGCGCTCCCCCGCCGTCGGCAGCGTCTCCTCGGTCGGGTCGGGACCGTGGACCCGCTCGGGTGGGATGCCGATAGCATCGGTGAACTCCCGCCGGATGGTCGCCAGATAGGACTGCTCGTGCCCGTCGGGGAGGCCGACGTACTCGTCCAGGTTGAACGTCTGCACGCCCTCGTAGGCGGGCCCGTTCCCCGACCGGGCGCGGCGGATGAGCTCCTCGTACGTCGCCAGGGGCGTCGAGCCGGTGGCCAGGCCGAGCACCGCGGGGGTGCCGGCGGCCGCCCGGCGGCGTACGACGTCTTCGATGGTGTCCGCGGCGAGAGAGGCGACCTCGGCGGCGGTGTCGAGGACAACTACTTCCATGTCAGTCCTTCGTCGGGGCGATCGGCGGCGCGGTCGCCGATGTGATCGTCGATGTGATCGGCTGGGTGATCGGCGTGATCAGAGCGGCGCCGATGGCGGCGACAGGGGCGGCCGAGACCACCCGCAGGCGCGAGGCGAGCTCCAGGGACGCGAGGAACGGTGAGCTCTCGGCCTGCCTGGTGAGCGCGACCGCGACGGCCTCCCGCAGCGGCTCGCCGACGGACGCGACGCCGCCGCCGATGACGACCCGTTCGGGGTCGACGGCGAGGGCAAGGGCGCGTACGGCAGCGGCGACGCCGTTGGCGAACCGGTCGCGGACCTCGACGGCTGCCGGGTCACCCGCGGCCGCTGCCGCGAAGAGCGCCGCGGCGGGGTGGCCGGAGGACGTCGGCCAGGCGGCCGCGAGCGCGGCGCCCGAGGCGACCAGTTCGAGACAGCCGCGCTGTCCGCACCCGCACACCGGGCCTTCCGGGTCGACCGGGAGGTGCCCGACCTCGCCGGCGGCTCCGTGGAAGCCGCGGCGGAGCGCGCCGCTGAGGTAGAGACCGGCGGCCAGGCCGGTGCCGAGCGAAAGGTAGACCAGGTCGTCGACGTCCTCGACCGCGTGCGCACCGAGGGTGGCCGCGTTGGTGTCGTTCTCGAGCGTGACGACCGCTCCCGTCCGCTCGCCGAGGAGCGCCGCGAGCGGGAAGGCGTCGCCGTCCAGGCCCAGGTTGACCGCATGCTTCACGGTGCCCGCGCGGGTGTCGACGATGCCCGGGATGCCGACCCCGATCGAGCTGATCTCGCCGCCGTCGAGTGCTTGACGCAGGCTCGCCACCACCGCGGCCGCGCTCTTGACGACGCCCTCGGCACCGAGGGTGGTGGCGGCGCGGTCCTCGGCCAGCACCGCCCCGTCCGGGCCGATCGCGATGCCGTGGATCTTGGTGCCTCCGATGTCGAGGCCGACCCGTGCGCCGTTCACCGGCGGTGTCCTTCGCTTGTCGAACGGTTCCAGCCCGCTCGTCGAAGGACCTCGGTCACGGCCGTCACACCGGGCAGCGAGTAGCCCTGCGGACACAGTCGTGGCACCCCCGTTCCGTCGTACGTCCCGGGCCACCCCCACTCCACCAGCACCGCCGCGCCCCGCAGCTCCGCCACGGTCCGGCCGACCTCGGGACGCCGGTGGGCGTCGCGTACCTGCACGATGAGGGGTGCGTCGGGGAGATCCGGAAGCGGGTCGCCGGGCCGGACGACGAGGTCCGGTGGCAGCCCCCACGGCACGTCGCCCACGGCGATGTTGGCCTCGGTGTCGACGGTCACGACCTTGGCACCGGCCAGGTCCGGGATCCCGGTGAGGTCGCTGGCCGCGGCGAGCGCGCGACGGGCACCCTCGACCGAGCGCTCCTCGAACCGCGGGTCGAGCGCGCCGTCGGGCCGTTGCTGCGCCCCCGCGAGGTCGGCGAGCAGCCGGTCGATACGCGCGACCGCGTCCTGGAGCCGCTCCAGCGCGAGCTCGCCGGACTCGACCGCGGCCACGATCGCGGCGGTCGTCTCGTGGACCAGCGAGGTCGGCTTCTCGGGGCCGAGGAGGAGCAGGTCGGCCCCTGCCTTGAGGGAGAGCACCGCAGCGGCCGGGATCCCGCGGGGCTCCGAGGCACCCGCCATGTCGAGGGCGTCGGAGACGATCGGGCCCTCGTAGCCCAGCTCGCGCAGCAGCCCCAGCACCGGCGCGGAGAGCGTGCCGGGGAGCTCCGGGTCCAGCGCCGGCACCACGATGTGGGAGGTCATCACCGAGGCGGCTCCGGCCTCGGCGGCCGCGAGGAACGGGACCAGCTCACGCTCACGCAGGGTCTCCATCGTGGCCTCGAGGACGGGAAGGGCGACGTGGCTGTCCTGCCCGGTGTCGCCGTGGCCGGGGAAGTGCTTGACGCAGGCGGCGACCCCGGTCGACTCCAGGCCCTTCACCCACGCCGCGACATGCTTGGCCGCGATGCCGGCGTCGTGGGAGAACGACCGGGTCGCGATCACCGGGTTGTCGGGGTTGGAGTTGACGTCGGCCACGGGGGCCAGGTTGAGGTTGACGCCCGCCCTGGCCAGCCGCACCCCGATGGCTCGGCCGGTCTCCTCGGTGAGCGCCAGGTCGTCGGCGGCGCCGAGGGCCGCGGCCCCGAGCACCGAGGACCCGGTGAGCGCCTCCAGACGGGTGACGTCGCCACCTTCCTCGTCGATGGTGACCACCGGGGTCCAGCCACCCTCGGCGGATGCGGACCGGATCTCGGCCGAGAGGCTGCGTACGGACTCCTCGCCGGCCGCCGTGTTGGTGCCGAACAGGCAGATGCCGCCGAGGCCGTCGCGGAGCAGGTCGGCGTAGTCGGCAGGTAGCGTCGCCCCGGCGAAGGCGGGCACCTGGACGCGCAGGGCCAGCGTCTCGAGGGAGGTCTCAGGCATCACGACACCCCCAGCTCACCGGCGAGGACGAGCACCGCGGCACCGACGATGACGACGTCCTCGCCGAGCGTGGAGGTACGGAACTCCAGCGGCTCGCCGCTGACCGGCATCGTCCGCTCGCGGATGATCCGGTCGGCGGTCTCGCGCAGCGTCCCGTCGAGAAGATCGGCCGGTCCGGAGAGGACCAGCTCGTGAAGGTTGAGCGTTCCGACCACAGGCGCCAATGCCTTTCCAAGGTGTTCTCCGGCTTCCACGAGCGCATCGTCGTGGGCCGTTTCCAGACGTTCCCGCAGGCGCGGCACCGCCAGGAAGGTCTCCAGGCAGCCGGTGCGGCCGCACGCGCACAGCGGTCCGTCGGGGTCGACGGTCACGTGCCCGACCTCACCGGCCGCGTCGACGAAGCCGTGGAGCAGCGCCCCCTCGAGCACGAGCCCCGCACCCACACCGGTGCCGACCCGGACGAGCATCAGGCCGCCGTCGCCGGACTGCCCGAAGGTGTACTCCCCCAGCACTGCCGTGTTGGCGTCGTTGGCGACGTACGTCGGCCGCCCGGTCTCGCGGCGCACCTGCTCGGCCAGGGCGACATCGGTCCAGCCCAGGTTGGGCGCGGCGATCACGGTGCCGTCGGCAGAGACGACACCGGGGCTGCCGATCCCGATGCCCAGGATGGGCCGGTCGGTGCTCGCGATCAGCTCGGTGACCAGCTCCTTCACCAGCCGGACCGCGTCACTTCCGGTGCGGCCCTCGCGACACCTGGTGGTGTGGCGGATGACGTCGCCGGTCAGGTTGAGCACGGCTCCGGCGACCTGGTCGTCGCCGGAGACGTCGACGGCCACGATGTGCGTGGAGTCGGCGGCCAGCCCGACCAGCATCGGCGGCTTCCCGACCCGGCTCTCCACCGGCGCCCCGAGCTCCTCGACCAGCCCGTCCTCGAGCAGGCTGCCGACCAGATCGGAGACCGTCGCCCGGGTCAGACCGGAGGCGCGAGCCAGGTCGGCGCGGCTCGCCGGACCCACCGCGAAGAGGTGCTGGAGCACCAGAGAACGGTGATGACGCCGCGCATCCTCCTGCAGCAATTTTCCGATCGGCCGCAACGTACGCCGTCTCGCCTTGGACATGTTTGTTAGTCCATCGTACTTATTAATGATGCGTCAAGTCGACACGTCGAATTTGCCCAGCCCGCGGGCAGAAAACGGCACATCACGCTCAGATGATGGCCGCGAGCTGCGCGCGGGTGGGTACGTACGGCTCGATCCGAAGAACCATGTGGGCCTCCTCGGGGGTGCGATTGCCCTTGCGGCCGTTGCACCTGCTGCACGCCGCGACCGTGTTCATCCATGTCCATCTCCCGCCGCGTGACTGTGGCAGCAGGTGGTCGATGGTGCGGGCATGGCCGCCACAATAGGCGCAACGATGCTGGTCGCGCTTGAGCACTCCCTCCCGGGAGTAGCCGGCGGGCCGGTACATCCAATGCATGGCGATGTAGCGGACCAGCCGCACCGCCTTGGGCCATGGGTGTGGCCCGATCATCTTGTCGCCCTGTTGCTCGTGAACCACCGCCACCTCACGGAACAGCATCCGCACGGCGTGCTTGAACGAGACCCTCCCGAGCGGCTCGAAGGAGGCGTTATACAGGGTCACGGCGCCCATGGTCGTGGTCATATTCGGTTACCTCCCAGGAGAGTCGGATAGAGATCGCGTGCTGATCGGACAGAAACAAAAAGGGCCGCCCCGACGAGACAGACATGTCTCGCAGGAGCGGCCCGGAGTGATCCGGTGCGGCTATGCACCCAGGTCACTGTCGGCTCCCGCGGGCATGAGGGTCGCGCTCGTGCGCAGCGGTCAGCGACCAGGCCGCCGGGGCGGTGGTCGAGTGCTGCGTGCTCATGCGTGGGCCCTTCAAAGGTCAGGTGTGTTGTGCCCGGTGGTGAGACCGGGTGCTACCAGAATAGAGCGAACACCCTCCACCTACCAACGGTTTTCGCAGGTCAGGAGCGTGTCTTTCCGGTTAACTACGCCCGACGTACGCCGTTTGGGGCCGTTAGCGCGTCCGGGGCCCGCATCTCGAAGTGCCCGCAGATGGACAGAGGCTCAGCCAATGAGCCAACTCGGGGTATGGTCGCAACATGGGCCTGACCTCCAGCGAGCTGATCGACCTCGTCCTCGATGCCGGGACCTGGACGTCCTGGGACACCCCGCCGACCTACGGCGACCTCCCCGAGGCGTACGCCGCCGACCTGGTGAAGGCACAGGAGCGAGCAGGCACGGACGAGTCGGTGGTCACCGGGGAGGCCCGGATCGCCGGGCGTCGGGTGGCCGTCGTGCTCTCCGAGTTCCGGTTCCTCGCCGGGTCGATCGGGCGAGCATCGGCCGAGCGGCTGATCGCGGCCGTGGAGCGGGCGACGCGCGAAGGACTGCCGCTGCTGGCCGGTCCGGCCTCCGGCGGCACCCGGATGCAGGAAGGCGCCCCGGCGTTCGTGCAGATGGTGCGTATCGCCGAGGCGGTCACCCGCCACAAGGCGGCCGGTCTCCCCTATCTCGTCTACCTGCGCCACCCCACGACCGGCGGCGTGATGGCCTCCTGGGGATCGCTGGGTCACGTCACCGTCGCCGAGCCCGGTGCACTCCTCGGATTCCTGGGCCCGAAGGTCTACGAGGTGCTCAACGGCCGCCCCTTCCCCTCCGGCGTCCAGGTCGCGGAGAACCTCTTCGCGCACGGCCTCGTCGACGGCGTCGTACCTCCCGACGAGCTCGCCGGGCTGGTCGACCGCGTCCTGGGGATCCTGGCCCTGCGCCCCGAGAAGTCAGGCGCGCAGGCCGAGGCGTCGCTCGCGTCGGCCGAGAGGTCAGCGGGTGACGCGTCGGCCGACGTACGTGACGCTTCGGCCGACGCGGGCGACTTCTCGGCGGTCGACACCTGGGACGCGATCACCCGGTCCCGGCGCATGGACCGGCCGGGGGCCCGGGCGCTGCTCCGGATCGCGGCCTCGGACGTCGTGCCGCTCAACGGCACCGGGCAGGGCGAGCGCGACCCGGGTCTGATCATCGCGCTGGCGCGGTTCGGGTCCGCGCCGTGCCTGGTGCTGGCGCAGGACCGGCGCGAGCAGGCCCACCAGCCGCTCGGACCGGAGGGGCTGCGCGAGGCACAGCGCGGGATGAAGCTCGCCGCCGGGCTCGGGCTCCCCGTCGTGACGGTCATCGACACACCCGGCGCCGCACTGTCGGCGGAGGCGGAGAACGGCGGCATCGCCGGCGAGATCGCGCGTACGTTGGGGACGCTCGTCAACGTCGAGACCCCGACGCTCAGCCTGATGCTGGGCGAGGGCAACGGTGGCGGGGCGCTCGCCTTCCTCCCCGCCGATCGCGTGGTCGCGGCCCAGCACGCCTGGCTCTCCCCGCTGCCGCCCGAAGGTGCGAGCGCGATCGTGCACGGCGACTCCGACCATGCCGCCGAGATGGCCGAGGCCCAGCAGGTGCTGGCCGTCGACCTGCAGCAGATCGGCGTGGTCGACCGGATCGTCGCGGAGTCCCCCGACGCCGCCGACGAGCCGGAGGCGTTCTGCCGCCGGGTCGGCGCGGTCCTGGAGGACGAACTGCTCGCGCTGCTCGCCTCCGGACCGGGCGAACCGACGGCTCGGGCCGCCCGCTACGCGGGCTGAGGACGTACGCAGGAGATCTGCGGACACGCACCACGAACTCCGCCACGATGGGTGGGCTCGTCACGAGCCGACAACCCCACACTCGATCGGAGTTTCTCGTGCCTCAGATCAAGCGTCTCCTCGCCCTCGCCGCCACGACCTCGCTCGCCGCGGCCCTCCCCCTCCTCGGCGCCCCGGCCCACGCGACCGAAGGCAGCTTCAGTGCGCTGACCTACAACATCGCCGGGCTCCCGGAGTTCCTCTCCAGCGCCCCGACACCGCGCAAGAGCGCCACCAACGAGATCGGCCGGCGGATCGCCGGGTTCGACATCGTCAACGTCCAGGAGGACTTCAACTACCACGCCTACCTCTACGCGACCGACGTGCACGCCCACCGCACGCCGACGTCCGGCGGGGTGCCGTTCGGGAGCGGACTGAACAGCCTGCACCACCAGCCGCACGAGGCGCTCGACCGCGTCACCTGGGACCGCTGCTGGATCAACCAGGCCGACTGCCTGACCCCGAAGGGGTTCACGTTCCACCGCGCGCAGATCGCCCCGGACACCTGGATCGACGTCTACAACCTGCATGCCGATGCCGGTGACGACGACCTGGACGAGGCCGCTCGCCGGAACAACCTCGAGCAGCTCACGGCGTACATCTCCGAGCGCTCCGCCGGCCACGCCGTCCTGGTCATGGGCGACACCAACACCCGCTACACCACCGAGGGCGACCGGATCTCCGACTTCGCCGCGACCAACGGTCTCACCGACGCCTGGGTGGAGCTCGTACGCAGCGGGGACGAGCCCGACCGCGGCAGCCCGGCCCTGAGCTGCCCGGGCTCGAACCCGCCGGTGGAGTGCGAGGTCGTCGACAAGGTGCTCTACCGCGACGGCGGCGGCGTCGACCTGAGCGCCACGTCCTACCGCAACCTGGACGCCGACTTCCGCGAGGACGGCTCCGGCCTGATGCTCTCCGACCACTTCCCGATCGCGGTCGACTTCGGCTGGACCACGAACTGATCGGTTAACCCCTTGCGCCGGGGCTGAACACCTGTTTAGCATTTGAACATGCGTTCAGCCCCGGCCGATCCGACCACGCGCGAGCGAATTCGCGACGCGGCGGTGCTGCGGTTCGCGCGCGACGGCTTCGGCGCCTCGGTCCGCTCGATCGCCGGCGACGCCGGGGTCAGTCCGGCACTGGTGATCCACCACTTCGGCTCCAAGGACGAGCTCCACGCCGAGTGCGACGAGCAGGTGCTCGCCGAGATCCGTAAGGCCAAGAACGAGTCGATCGACGAGCTGGCCTCGGGACAGAGCATCCTGCACCGGTTCGCTGCGACGGACGAGTACGCACCGCTGCTCGGCTACGTCCTCCGCTCGCTGCAGGACGGCGGGCCGGTCGGCCGCAGCTTCATCGAGCAGATGATCGAGGACGCGGTCGGCTACACCAAGCACGGCGTCGACGCCGGCCTGGTCAAGCCGAGCCTGGACGAGGCGGCGCGAGCGCGCTACCTGGTGCTCTCCGCACTCGGCACGCTCATGCTCGAGCTCACCCTCAACCCGCAGGAAGACCCCAGCGACATCAGCGGGCTCGTGCGGGGTTTCCTGATGACCAGCTACCTTCCGATGCTCGAGCTCTACTCCGAGGGCTTCTTCACCAACCGTCGCATGCTCGACGAATACCTGCTCTACGTTCCGGACCCGCCGCAGGACACCGCCACGGAGCCCGCGTCCGAATGACGCCCCGCCCCGTCGGCGTACGTCCTCCCATTCCTCCCAACGCGGAAGCGAGTTCCCATGTCCGACACCATCCCCGCGGTCGAGATCGCGGGCCTGCACAAGTCCTTCGGCTCCTTCAAGGCCCTCGACGGCCTCGACCTGACCGTCCAGCCCGGCCAGGTGGCCGGCTTCCTCGGCCCCAACGGCGCCGGCAAGTCCACCACCATCAAGATCCTGCTCGGGCTGCTGCGCGCCGACGCCGGCACCGCCCGTCTCTTCGGTGGCGACGCCTGGCGTGACGCCGTCGAGCTGCACAAGCGGATCTCGTACGTCCCCGGCGACGTGTCGCTGTGGCCCAACCTGACCGGCGGCGAGTGCATCGACTACCTCACCCGCCTCAAGCCGGCCGGCGACAAGGCGCGCCGCAAGGCACGCAAGGCCGAGCTGTTGGAGCGGTTCCAGCTCGACCCGACCAAGAAGGCTCGCACGTACTCCAAGGGCAACCGCCAGAAGGTCGCCCTGGTGGCCGCTTTTCTCGACGAGTCCGAGCTCTACATCTTCGACGAGCCCACCTCGGGTCTCGACCCGCTGATGGAGGCCGTCTTCACCGAGTACGCCCGAGAGGCCAAGGCCGAGGGCTCCTCGGTGCTGCTCTCCAGCCACATCCTCAGCGAGGTCGAGAAGGTCTGCGACACCGTCACGATCATCCGTGCCGGGGTCGCGGTCGAGTCCGGCACGCTCGAGGAGCTGCGCCACCTGACCCGGTCCTCCGTCGTCGCCACCGTCGGTGGCGACCCGTCGGCCCTGAGCGGCCTGCAGGCCGTCAACGACCTGGTGACCAGCCAGAACGGCGCCGGAACCCGGGTCGCCTTCGACGTGGACAACCACGCCGTCGGCGACGTGCTCAAGACGCTGACCGACCTCGACGTACGCGGCCTGACCATCACGCCGCCGTCGCTCGAGGAGCTCTTCATGCGGCACTACGGCGACGTCATCGAGACGGAGGAGGCGTGATGAGCACGCTTGCTCCTGCCCTCCCCCGGCGTACGCCACTGACCTCCTTCGCCGGCACCTGGCACCTGACCCGCTTCATGCTGCGGCGCGACCGGGTGCGGCTGACCGTCTGGACCGTCTCGCTGCTCGCGTTGTACGCCTACTTCGTCACCGCGCTCAGCACCGTCTACCCGACGGCCGAAGACCGGCAGGGACGCGCCGACCTGATGCAGCAGCCCGCGTCGGTTTTCCTCGGCGGGCCGAACTACGGACTCGACGACTACACGATCGGCGCGATGTTCGCCAACGAGATGACGCTGTGGATGATCGCGCTGCTCGGGATCATGAACATGTTCGAGGTCGTCCGCAACACCCGCGCCGAGGAGGAGAGCGGGCGGGCGGAACTGGTCCGGTCCGGCGCGGTCGGCCGACACGCGGCGGTCGCCGCCTCGCTGCTGACGGTGGTCATCGCCAACGTCGTCTTCGCCGTCCTCGGAAGCGCCCTGCTCATCTCCGCGGGCGACCTGGCGGTCGAGGACACCTTCGCCCTGTCCACGGCGATCGCCGTCAGCGGCCTGGTCTTCGCCGCCGTGGCGCTGGTCACCTCGCAGCTGACCACCCACGGGCGCGGCGCCACCGGCCTCGCGCTCGCGGTGCTCGGCGTCGCGGTGCTCGTGCGCGGCATCGGCGATCTGCAGGCCGAGCCCGGCGAGCACGGCACCTGGCTCTCGTGGCTCTCGCCGATCGCGTGGACGCAGCAGATGAGGGCGTACGTCGACCTGCGCTGGTGGCCGCTGGCACTGAGCGTTGTGGCCGTCGTGGTGCTCCTCGCCCTCGGGGCGTTCCTGGCCTCGAAGCGCGACTTCGACGGCGCGCTGCTCGCCGGCGGCTCCGGCAGGGCCGAGGCGACCGGGACGCTCTCGTCCCCGATCGCGATGGCGTGGCGTCAGCAGCGTACGGCTCTGTTCTGGTGGTTCCTCGGCACGTTCGTGATGTTCGGGGCGACCGGCACCTACCTCGGCGAGGGTGTCGAGGAGATGATGAAGGACGTGCCCGGCGGGACCGAGATGTTCGGCGACGACCCGCTCACCGGATTCCTGGCGATCATGATCCTGTACGCGGCACTGGCCTCCGCCGGGTACGCGATCGCGACCACCCTGCGAGCCAAGACGGAGGAGACCGAAGGACGGCTGGAGATCACGCTGGCCAAGCCGGTCTCACGCGGTCGCTGGTTCGCGTCACACCTCGCGGTCGTGGCCGTGGGCGCCTTCGTCCTGACCATGATCTCGGGAGCCCTCGCGCTGTGGGCAGGTGCCCTGGTCAACGGTGAGGTCGAGCTGGGGACGTTCCTGAAGGGCGGCGCGGCGTTCCTGCCGGCGGTCGCGGTCTACATGGCGCTCACCGCGGCGCTCTATGCCTGGGTCCCGAAGATCACGCCGGTCATCTGGGCGCTCTTCGCGTTCACGTGCATCACCGGGATGTTCGGGCCGTTGTTCGACCTCCCGGACTCGGTCGCGGGCATCTCCCCCTTCTGGTGGGTCGGCCGCTACCCGCAGGAGCCCATCGAGGCCTCGCACATGATCGGCCTCAGCGCCGTGGCGCTGGTGCTGTTCCTGGCCGCCTTCGTCGGTTTCCGCCGCCGGAACATCCCCGCCTGACCCCAACCGGTCGAGGCGTCACGTACGCCGGTCGAGTGGGCACCGAGGTGCCCACTCGACCGGCGTTGCTGACGTCTCGGCGGGGTCAGGACCCGGTGACCTTGAAGGTCGCGCCCGGCAGCTCCTGCTCCGGATGCATCGAGCTCGGATACTTGTCGACCCGCTCCTGGTAGAGGTGCGGACCGTAATACTCCTCACCGACCAAGATGCGATCTTCCGCACTGATCTGGAGGTCATAGACGCCGCTCGGGGTTCCCTTCGGGACCGTCAGGCTCACCGTCCACTCACCGGAGTAGATGGTCCCAGCCGTACGCGACGCGACAGACCCACAGATCGCGTCGTCGTCCATCGTGCGGGCGATGCACATGGTCAGGGTTCTCAACCCGTTCATCTCGGTCACGCCGATCCGGTCCGTCACCGACAACACCGCCTTGATGGTCTTCGCGCCGGTGCGCACGTCGAGGGACGTCGCGCTCAGGCTCTTGAGCTTCACCAGCGGCGCCGCGGTGTCCGGGTTGGTGCTGGTCACCTGCATCGATGCGGCCGTGGAGTCCGACATGCGATCCGCCGTATCGATCGCGGAAGCTTCCAACGTCAGTCTCCCCCCGGGCGTCCACCTGGGCACGGTGACATACCCCTGCCACCAACCGTCGCGCACGCCGCCGGAGACCATCGGCATGAAGTGGGTGTAGAGCTGCGCCGGGTTGTCGTCGGCGAGTCCGGAGACCCATGCCTGGACCCGGGAGACACGAAGGTCGTCCTTCACGTGAACCCGAACCCGGACCTTCGTGTCGCCGGAGTCGGAGTTGACCGTCGTCGGGGACAGGGAAGCCTCGACGATCACCGGCGCGCTGGCGTCGCGGAAGCACCCGTAGAGGTAGTCGTAGACGTCGTAGTAGCAGGTGTTGGTGCCGGCGTTGCCGTGGACGTCGTCCAGCCCAGTCCCGCCGGACAGCTTGTCGTTTCCGTCGCCACCGTTGAGGGTGTCGTCGCCGCTCTCGCCCCAGAGCCGGTCGTGGCCCGGGCCACCGTTGACGGTGTCCAGGTGGTTGTTCCCGTGGAGCTGGTCGTCGCCGTAGCTTCCGGCGATCTGGTCGTTGCCATCGCCACCGGAGATCGAGTCGTTGCCGTCGCCTCCGTTGACGGAGTCAGACCCTGCGCCTCCCGAGATGGCGTCTCCGCTCGTCCCGCCGCTGATGCTGTCGCCGGCAGCGCCGCCGGAGATGCGGTCCGCCCCCGCGCCGCCGGAGATCACGTCGAAGTGGTCGCCACCGGAGATGACGTCACTGCCGTCCTCGCCCCAGATGTTGTCCTGCCCGGTGCCCCCGTTGAGGCTGTCCGGGCCAGCCTCGCCGTGAATCCAGTCCTCGCCGCTCCCGGCGAGCACCCGGTCGGCGCCGTAGCTGGCATAGATGTGATCCCCGCCCGATCCGGCGTCAACGAGATCGTCCCCGCCCTTGGCGTAGATGATGTCGCCGCCACCGCGACCGCAGATGACGTCGCGCCTCGATGTGCCTCGTAGGACATCACCGCCGGACGTACCGACGATCGTGCAGCGTACGCCGGTGGATGTTGTCGCCGCGCTCGCGGGACTCGCCACGAGAACGGTCGCCGAGGCGGCCGTCGCGACGATCCCGGCAAGCAGCGTGCGCCCCGTCAGGAGCACCATTCCTGCCTCCAGAAGATCCTCAGGCCCGCGTCAGCGCGGGCCTGAGGATCGTGCCAGATCCCATACCCCTCGAGGTAGCGAATTGGCGTTCTGTGGAGCGATTGTCGAACGGGTCAGAACAACAGGGCCGTGCTCGGGTCGCCGACGATCCTGGCCACGTCGGCGAGGTAGCGGGAGCCGGCTTCGCCGTCGATGTGGCGGTGGTCGAAGCTGAGCGCGAGGGTGCAGACGTCGCGCGGCTCGATGCGCTCGTCGTCACCCGTGCCGACGATCCAGGGCTGGCGCTTGACCGCGCCGACGGAGAGGATCGCGGACTCGCCCGGGTTGATGATCGGGGCGCCGCCGTCGATGCCGAACGGGCCGATGTTGGTGATCGTGAACGTCCCACCGGTCTGGTCGGCGGGCGGGGTCTTCCCGGTGCGGGCGACATCGGTGAGCTCGTTGATCGCCGCGCCCAGCTCGACCAGGGACATCCGGTCGGCGCCCTTCACGTTCGGCACTTGGAGGCCTCGTGGGGTGGCCGCGGCGATGCCGAGGTTGACGTACTCCTTGAACACGATCTCCTGAGCGGCCTCGTCCCACCAGGAGTTGATGATCGGGGTACGCCGCATCGCCAGCAGCGTCGCCTTGGCCACGATCAACAGGGGGCTGACCCGGATCTCGGCGAAGTCGCGGTTGGCCTTGAGGGCCGCGACCAGCTCGGAGGTACGGGTCACGTCGATCGTCGTCCAGATGGTCACGTGCGGCAGCGTGAACGCGGAGTCGACCATCGCCTGGCCCATCTGCTTGCGCAGGCCCTTGATCGGCTCACGACGTTCACCACCGGTCGACGTGGCTGGGGTTTCCGACGGGGCCGGGGCGTTCGTCAGGGCCTCCAGGTCGGCCGTGGTGATCACCCCGTCCTCGCGCTCCGGGGTCACGGTCGCGAGGTCGACGCCCAGGTCCCGCGCCAGCTTCCGAGCGGTCGGCTTGGCCAGCACACCGGTGCCCGCGGCGGCTGCCGGCGCGGAGACGGTGCGGTTGCGGCGTACGACTGCGTCTTCCTTGGAGCCGTAACCGACCAGCGTGAGCGGCTGCTCGTGCTCGTCGGCTGCTGTGTCGGTCTCGACCGGCGTCGGCTCGGGAGCTGACGTCTCGTGCGACGGAGCTGACGTCTCGGGCGACGGGGCCGACGTCTCGACGGAGTCACCGATGCGGATGATCGGGGTGCCGACCTGGACCTCGGTGCCGACCTCGACGAGGAGCGCTTGGACCACCCCGGCGTAGGGCGACGGGAGCTCGACGACGGACTTGGCGGTCTCGATGTCGCAGACGGGGTCGTTGACCTTGATGACGTCGCCGACGGCGACGTGCCACTCGACGATCTCGGCCTCGGTCAGGCCCTCGCCGACATCGGGCAGCTTGAACTCGGAGGTCACCACGCGAGGCTCCTGTCGACGGCATCGAGGACCCGGTCGAGGTCGGGGAGGAAGTACTCCTCCGCCCTGGCCGGCGGGTAGGGCGTGTCGAACCCGCCCACACGGAGCACCGGCGCCTCCAAGGAGTGGAAGCACTGCTCGGTGACCCGGGCCGCGAGCTCGGCGCCGAGGCCGAGGTTGACGTGGGCCTCGTGGACGACGACCGCACGCCCCGTACGCCGCACCGACTCGTAGACCGGAGCCACGTCGAGCGGCGAGAGGGTGCGCAGGTCGATCACCTCGAGCGACTTGCCCTCCCCCGCGGCCGCCTCGGCGGCGGTCAGGGCCGTCTTCACGGTCGGCCCGTACGCCAGCACCGTCACATCCGAGCCGGCCCGTAGAACCCGCGAGGCGAACAGCGGACCGGGCGTCGCGTCGACGTCGACCTCGGCCTTGGTCGAGTGGTAGAGCCGCTTCGGCTCCAGAAAGATGACCGGGTCCGGGTGCGAGATCGCCTGCTGGATCATCCAGTAGGCGTCGACGGGATCCGAGCAGGCGACCACCTTGAGCCCCGGTGTGTGCGCGAACTGCGCCTCCGGCGACTCGCTGTGGTGCTCGACGGCGCCGATCCCGCCGCCGAACGGGATCCGGATGACCATCGGCATCGCGACCCGCCCTCCACTGCGATAGTGGAGCTTGGCCACCTGCGACACGATCTGGTCGTAGGCCGGGTAGACGAACCCGTCGAACTGGATCTCCACCACCGGCCGGTAGCCCCGCAGCGCGAGCCCGACCGCCGTACCGACGATCCCGGACTCGGCCAGCGGGGTGTCCACGACCCGCGCCTCGCCGAAGTCCTTCTGCAGCCCGTCGGTGATCCGGAAGACACCGCCGAGCCGGCCGATGTCCTCGCCCATCAGGACGACCTTGTCGTCGTCCTCCATCGCCCGCCGCAGTCCCGCGTTGAGCGCCTTCGCCAAGGTCATCTTGGTCATCGCGAGGCCCCCTCGAGGTCGAAGGAGGCGAGGTACGCCGCGTAGCCGTCACGCTGCTCGCGAAGCTCGTCGGGCAGCTCGGTGTAGACGTTGTCGAAGAGGCGTACGGGATCGGGCTCGGGCAGGGCGTGGATGCCGGCGCGCAGACGCTCGCCGAGCTCCTCGGCCTCGGCCTCCACCTTGGCGAAGAAGGAGGTCGAAGCGCCGCCGCCGCGGCGGAGGTAGGCCTCCACCCTCGCGATCGGGTCCTTGAGCTTCCACGCCTGGACCTCGTCGGAGAGCCGGTAGCGGGTCGGGTCGTCGGTGGTCGTGTGGGCGCCCATCCGGTAGGTGTAGGCCTCGATCATCGTCGGCCCGCCACCCTCGCGGGCCCGCTTGAGCGCGGACTTCATCACCTCGTACGTCGCCAGCACGTCGTTGCCGTCCACCCGGATGCCCGGGAAGCCGAAGCCCTGGGCGCGCTTGTAGAGCGGCACCTTGACCATCTGCTCGACCGGCTCGGAGATGGCCCACTGGTTGTTCTGGCAGAAGAAGACGACCGGGGCGTTGTAGGAGGCGGCGAAGACCATCGCCTCGTTGACGTCACCCTGCGAGGAGGCGCCGTCGCCGAAGTGGGCCACGACGGCGGTGTCGCGGGTCGGGTCGCCGGTGCCGACGAGGCCGTCCATCTGCACGCCCATCGCATAGCCGGTGGCGTGCAGCGTCTGCGCGCCGATCACGATCGTGTAGAGCCCGAAGTTGTGCTCGTCGGGGTCCCAGCCGCCCTGGTCGGTGCCCCGGAAGAGTCCGAGCAGCTGCATCGGGTCGACGTCGCGGCACCAGGCCACGCCGTGCTCACGGTAGGTCGGGAAGACAAAGTCCTGGGGTGCGAGCGCGCGGGCCGCGCCGATCTGCGCGGCCTCCTGGCCCAGCAGCTGTGCCCACAGGCCCAGCTCGCCGTGGCGCTGCAGCGCGGTGGCCTCGACGTCGAGGCGACGGGTGAGCACCATGTCGCGGTAGAAGCCGCGTACGGCCTCGTCCTCAGGTCGGTCGGGTGAGAACTCGAAGTCCGGGTGCGAAACCCGTTCTCCCTCGGGGTTCAGCAGCTGCACCATGTCGGTGTGGCTGGGACTCGGATCCAGAAATTCAGTCATCACGCTTCCTTCACACGGGGTGGGGTTGCCACCGCTGGCTACGCCGATCACGGGCTTGTGATCCGTGGCACATCGGCATAGCCAAACGGTACTCGCCCGCAGTGAGGGAAGGGCTGGCGAAAGTGTGAATAGCCCGTTTCAGCGCCGCGTCACGTTGCAGGCGCGCGCCGCCCTCAGCCCTCGGCTCCCCAGGTCCGGTCGTTCACGAACTCGGCCGGCCGGAAGCGTACGTATCGGCCCTCGCCGTACCGCTCGGCGGCGGCGTCGAGAGCCTCCGCGGTCGCGGCCGTGCCCCATCGTCCGGTGTCGAGCCGTCGCTCGACCGCCTCGACCGCGGCGAGGTTCTCCGCGACGGTGAACGCGCAGTGGCCGACGGCGTCGACGTAGGCCTGGCGCAGCATCGAGGACCGGCCTGCGTCCCGGGTCGTCTCGGCGTACTCCTCCTGGTACTCCACCGGCGCCAGGACGTCGACGAGGGTGTGGGTGGCGAGCACCGGGACCCTCAGCTCGCCCGTCGGCACCGAGGTCGCGGTCATCCAGCCGAGGGCGTCCGCGTCGGGCTCGATGTCGGCGGTCCGGGTGAGTCGGCGCAGATCGGCGCCCAGGCTCAGGCGCGCGCCCCGGTAGAGCGCCTGGACCTGATCCTGCTGGGCGGACTGCCGCAGCAACTGCTGGTAGTCGACGCCGGCGGTCCAGCCGCTGTCACCTCCGGCCGCGTTGACGATGGCGCTGCGCCGCCGGATCACCTCCGGCAGCGTCGTACGGACCAGCTCGGCCTGGGCCGCGGCCAGCTCCTCCGGGTTTCTCCGGTCGACCCCCGGAAGCTCGGTCGGGACGTTCAGCAACGCCCCGACCAGCGCGACGCGGGCGCGTCCCTGCGGGCTGTCGGCCCCCTCGTCCAGCGCCTTCGCGATGGTGTCCACCGTCGCCTGGGACTCCTCGGGCGAGGTGAATCCGACGAGCGGCACGTCCGCGTCCGGCGCGAGCAGTCGCACCGCGGCGTACGCGGCGTCGAGCTGGTAGTTGTTGAGGGCGACGCCGCCACCGACGGGGCCACAGGTGCTGACGGCAGCGTCGACGCCGGCGTCCGGGCGCTCGGCGATCAGGCTGGTGACCAGGCCGCCCATCGACCGGCCCATCGCGATCACCCGCTCGGAGTCCCCGGCCTCGGCCTCGAAGGCCGACAGCGCGTCGATCTGGTCCTGCACGGCCGTGCCGAGGGCCCAGCCGGTCGTGGCGTACGACGAGGCGACCACCGCCGTGCCGCGGTCGACCAATGCCTGTGCGGTCGGCGAGAAGCCGGCGTCCCAGGCGGGGTTCTCCGAACCCATCCGGAAACCGTGGGCGTACAGGACGGTCGTGCCGTCCCAGTCCTCGGGCACCTCGGCCTGCCAGGTCGTGCCGTTGGGCAGCGACCCGGTGAGGGTAGTGGACGCGGTCTCGACAGCGGCCGCGGGGACGAGCGGGGAGGCGACCAGACCGACGCACACCGCGACGGCGAGGGTCAGGGAACGAGTGAGGCGCACGAGACATCTCCTTTGGCAAGACCCTGATTGACAGGATTCCTGCTGATTTTGATGACGCGCATCACCCCTGTCAAGAGCCCTTGGCGGAGGTAGACAACTAAGCAAGCGCTTAGTACGTTGTCCGGACCCGGTCCCGACCCACGAGATGAGGAAGACGATGACGCGACATGCCCGCGTGGAGTCGCTCAAGAGCGACCTGGGAGTGGCCGATCTGGTGGACGTCCCGGCACCGCAGCTCGACGAGGGCGAGGTGCTGGCGCGGATCGAACGCTTCGCTCTGACCACGAACAACATGACCTACGCGGTCTACGGCGACGCCCTGGGCTATTGGAACCTCTTCCCCGCGGAGCAGGACGGATACGGCTGCATGCCGGCATGGGGGTTCGCGGAGATCATCGAGTCGAGAGCTGCCGACGTTCCCGTGGGGACGCGGGTCTTCGGCTACTTCCCCATCGCGACCCACCTGACGATGCGACCCACGAGGGTCACCGCCCGAAGCTTCGTCGACGGTGCCGCCCACCGCACCGGCACGCCCGACGTCTACAACCTCTACGAGCTCCAGCCTCGGGACACCGATCCCCGGCAGGACAGCCTCACGGCCATCTACCGCCCCCTGTTCATCACCTCCTACACCGCCGCCGACTACCTCCGTGATCGCGACTTCTTCGACGCCGAGCAGTTCGTGATCTCGAGCGCGTCGAGCAAGACGGCGTACGGCACCGCCTACTGCCTCGCCGACTCGCCGGCGCCGAAGATCGCGCTCACCTCCGCCCGCAACAGCTACTTCGTGAACGGCCTCGGCCTCTACACCGCGACCCGCGAGTACGCCGATCTGACCGCCGTCGACGCGACCAAGCGGACCGTCTATGTCGATCTGTCAGGCGACCCCGCCCTGCGCCGCCGGGTTCACGAGCACTTCGGTGACCAGCTCGCCTTCGACTGCCTCATCGGGTCGACCCATGCCGACCATCTCCCCGAGGAGGACAACAGCCTCCCGGGCCCGGCTCCCGTCTTCTTCTTCGCAGCCCTCCAGCTCGACGCCTACAAGGCCGAGGGCCAGTCGCGTGCCTTCATGCAGCGCTACCAGCGCGACGAGCGTGGCTTCCTGAAGCATGTGGGGCACCCGGAGCGGCCATCCATCGAGCTGCTCGAGCACGCCGGTCTCGAGGACGCCCCGGCGGTCATCGCCGGTTTCCACGACGGATCGACGGACCCCTCGACCGGCCACGTCTTCATCCCCGGCGCGGGGTGAGCTGCCCGAACGCTCAGCCGAGCGACTCGCGCCCGTGCGGCTCGTCCCAGCCGGAGAGGTCCGGGCCGGCGGGGACGATCTGGGTGGGGTTCAGATCGGTGTGGACGATGTAGTAGTGCTGCTTGATCTGGTCGAAGTCGAGGGTCTCGCCGATCCCGGGGGTCTGGTAGAGGTCGCGCGCGTAGGCCCACAGGGCCGGGAACTCGACGAGCTTCTGCCGGTTGCACTTGAAGTGACCGTGGTAGACCGCGTCGAAGCGGGCCAGCGTCGTGAAGAGCCGGATGTCGGACTCGGTGAGCTGGTCGCCGACCAGGTAGCGCTGTCCCGAGAGCCGCTCCTCGAGCCAGTCGAGGGCCGCGAAGAGACGTGAGTACGCCTCGTCGTACGCCTCCTGGGAGCCGGCGAAGCCGCATCGGTAGACCCCGTTGTTGACCTCGGTGAAGACCCGCTTGTTGACCTCGTCCATCTCCTCGCGGAGCGCCCGCGGCCACAGGTCGGGGGCGTCTTCGGCGAAGAAGTCGGTCCACTCGTGGACGAAGTCGTGGGTGATCCACGGGAAGTCGTTGGTGACGACCTCGCCCGTGGCCTCCTCGACGATCGCCGGCACCGTGATACCGCGCGGATAGTCGGGGTAGCGCTTGAAGTAGGCCTGCTGCAGCCGCTCGATCCCGAGCACCGGGTCGACGCCGCCGGGGTCGAGGTCGAAGGTCCACGACCGGGCGTCGTGGGTGGGACCGGCGAGGCCGAGGGAGATGACGTCCTGGAGACCGAGCAGGTTGCGCACGATGATCGCCCGGTTGGCCCACGGGCAGGCGGCGGCCGCGACCAGCCGGTAGCGGCCCGGCTCGACCGGCCACAGCGGCACGTCGCTCGGCCCGAACTCCGGCTTCCGCCCGTCCTTCGTGATCCGGTCCGGGATGTAGTTCATGTCCCGGTTGAACTCGTTGCCGGGCTGGATGTAGGTCGCCTGCTCCCCCATGGGGCTCACCTTAGGGGGTGTGTTGAATCCTGAACCAACGTGGCCACGAAGTCGAGCTTGTCCAGGACCGCGGACGGGATGACGAAGGGGTAGAGATCGTCGTGGCCCATCGACCGGTTGATGACGTTCAGGGCGGCCGAGAGCGGCACCCAGATGTCGGTGACGACCTGCCGGAACGGCATCTCGGCCGGCACCGGGTCGGCGAGGCCGTACGCCGCGGCGGACCCGAGCGTGTCGCGGATGTGCAGGTAGTGGGCCCAGGTCTCGGCGAAGTCCTCGAAGGGATGCATCGTGGCGTAGGTGGAGATGTAGTTCTCCGTCCAGCCGTCGGGCGGCCCTTCGGAGTAGTGGCGCTGCAGCGACTCCTCGTAGGAGACCGACTCGTCCCCGAAGACCTCGCTGCACCGCTGCATCAGGTCGGGTCCACGGACCAGCTGCCACTCGTAGTAGTGGCCGACCTCGTGCCGGAAGTGGCCCAGCAGGGTGCGGTAGGGCTCGTCGAGCGTTGCCCGGACGTGCTCGCGATAGGCATCGTCGGACTCGGCCAGGTCGATGGTGATCACGCCGCTGTCGTGTCCGATGACCACGTCCGGGGTGGACGCGATGCCATCGCTGGCGAGGAGGTCGAAGGTGAGCCCGTCGACAGGGTCCTCGGCCTTGGTGCGGACCTCCAGCCCGAGCGTGTCCAGCTCGACCACGAGATGACGTTTGGCCTGCTCTGCATGGGAGTACTGCTGCTGGACGAACTCGGGTGCGGCGTCGTTGGGCCGGGTCCGGGTCAGCTCGCAGGAGAAGCAGATCCCGCCCTCGAAGCGGGACAGCCAGGTGCACCCCGTCTCCAGCGTGTTGGCGCAGACCCACCAGACGTAGCCGTCGCTGTCGACGTACCGGCCCTCGGGTGAGACCGGGACGATCTCGCGTTCCTCGCGGGAGTAGGCGAGCCGGGTGCCGCACGAGACGCACGCCGAGTTCTCGAAGTAGAGACGGTTGCCGCACTCCCGACAGGTGAACGCTTGCATGTCCCCATCATCGGCCGTCTCAGGCCGTCCCCCAGCTGCCGACGCGCCATTCGCCGTCCTCACGGACCAGGACGACGACCATCGACTCGTCCGGGACGGGGCCGTCCTCAGCGGTGTAGGAGACCCTGACGGTGACCTGGGCGCCGCCACCCTCCAGCTCGGGTTCGCCGAAAACCATCGACCGGGTCACCGCGCGCGGGTTGGGGTCGGCATAGGTGCGTTTCCCCTCCGCTGCGTCGATCATCGCCCGCGCACCGCCCCCGTCGAGGAGCTCGTCGCCCTCCTCGGAGGCGAGCTCGTAGAGCGTGGTGACCGAGGTGGTCTCCATGAACTCACGGGTGACCTCGGACGGGGTCGAGCCACGTGCCAGCAGCCAGAGCGTGAGCGCGGTGAGAGCCGCGGCGACCACCAGCACTCCGGAGATACGTACTCCACGACGCCAGCGGCTGCCGCGGGTCACGATGCTCGCCCGCTGCGGAGGCTGTCCCACGAGCAACACCGTAACTTCACTCCTGCTGGTCGGGGGCCACATCGACAGAGACCGTCAAGGTCGAGGTCGTGGCTTCGGTGTAGATGACCCCCTTCACAGGAGGCACATCGGCATAGTCGCGACCCCAGGCGACGCTCACATAGCGTTCGTCGGCCCTGGTGTCGTTCGTCGGGTCGAGGGCGAGCCACTGGCCCGTCCCCGCGCCGCTCATCTGCGGGACCCACACCTCCACCCAGGCATGGGAGGCATCGGCTCCGACGAGCCGCGGCTTCCCCGGCGGAGGGGTGGTGGCGAGGTAGCCGGAAACATAGCGGGCCGCGAGCCCGTGCGCTCGCAAACAGGCCAACATCAGGTGGGCGAAATCCTGACAGACGCCACCCTGGGCCTCGAAGATCTCCGGGATCGTCGACGTGACCGTCGTGGCGGTGTCGTCGTAGTCGAAGCCGGTGTGGATCCGGTGCATCAGATCCTCCGCCGCCTCCACGATCCCGCGCCCCTCCGTCAGCGAGACAGCCCCGAAGTCGTACGCCTCCCGGGTGTGCTCCACGAGCGGCGAGGCCACCGCCAGGTCGGCCGCCCGCCAGGCGCCCGGAAGGCTCGGGTCGACCAGCGGCCGCGCCCGCTCCCACGGCTGGGCGAAGCTCGTCTCGTCATAGACCGGGGTGGCGACGTCGACCTCGGAGGTAGCCGTGATCTCGAGCAGCTGGTGCGGCTCGAGGACCTGAAAGTACGTCACCGTGTTGCCGTAGAAGTCGACGTCGCTCGACTGGTCCGCGGGCGCCGGGGAGATGCGTACGTCGGTGGTCTCGACGTGCTGGTGCGGCAGCTCCCGCGGGGTCACGTTCGCGATCCCGAACGAGTTCGTCACGTCCTCGTCATAGGAGTAGGTCGTCGTGTGGCTGACCCGGTATCTCACCCGCGGCATCGTATCCCGCTCGAGACCGCCACGACCGGCCGCTCATGCGGATCCCCACGGGATCTACGTGCGGTCGAGACCAGGCCAGTCCGACTCGCGAAGCTGCGTCGCCAGACGCTGGGCTTCCACCTCGTCGACCGCCTCTACAAAATCAGGGTTGACGAATCGCTGTCCCTCGAACTCGCCGTCCTTGTCGATCCACCGCACGCGCAGCGCAGCGTTGTGCTTGATCTCGACGATCCGTCCCGGATGCCGATGAGTCAGTCCCGATGCACTGCCGAGCGCCGCCCGCCGCCAGGCATCAACATGCGGATCCCAATCGGCGTCCCCGGGCATTGGACCGATCCACTCGACTGGGTCGCCGACCCGATACGGCGAAGGCTCCGGATCGATGTCAGTGTTGTGGGCGATTCCGTGCCAGCCAGGACTTTCGCGGACAGCCCGGACAAGGTCGTCGAACTCCGCATCGGAGACCACCCGAAGGTTCTTCACCTCGTAGACCGCGTCAGGGCTGTACCAGCCGTCCTTGTCGAGCCACGACACGAGCGTCCAGCCGTCAGGCAAGTCCTGTGTGACGACACCCGGAAGCGCGAACGGGGCACCTTCCATGGCCGGTCGCCCATTCCCCGCCCAGACCACACGCCGGCCGCGTGGCGGACGGGGGAACGGCTCCTGAGGCTGGCGATCAGACGTGCTGTCCATGCCAACAACCTATGACGCGGAGCAAAGTCGCCACTTCCTCGCAATCCCCGTGCCTTTCGGGTATGCGGTCACGAGGCCCTGGATCCCAACAACAACGACGACGACAGCACCCTTGATCCGGTAGACGTAGTTCGTCTTGCCGTTCTCACCATCCGACGCCACACCTCGGTTGATCGCGTTCTCGATGCACGTCAGAGCATCCGCCCAAGTGGGTACCTCGTGCTTCAGTTCGACGTGCGCAGCGCCCCAGTCCTGGCCATCGCCGCACTTGACAACAAAGGAACCCTCCGTGGTCCTGAGCGTCCACAGTTTGTCCCCTCTCTTATCCGGCTTTACGTAGGCCGACTCGTTGTCGAGGACTTCCGCGCCACACCCGTTCACGGCGTCAGTCGCTTGGGCGTTGGCTGGCGCGGAGGTGGCCGCCCACATCGACGCCGTGACGGCGAGCGCCGTGGCGCACCGCCCGATCAGCCTCAGCATGATGCGATCCCGTCCCAGCGATCCGGACCAGTCTGGTTGAGATGGCGGTCGGTCCACGACGAAGCAGCGGCGATCTTGTGACAGGCGCTGTCGGTGGCGAAGGCCCAGAGGACCTTTACCCGTACGCTGATCGTGCAGCCGTTCTTTACCTTGACGTTCTGGTACGGCCCAGCCGGGTTCGAGTACGTGGCAGTCACACATGCTGGTACAGGAGCTGCGGCCAGCAGTGCCTCGCCCGCGATGTCGTCCTCCGCTATTGCTGCTGCTCGCTTGGCGGACACGCCGTGCGCGAGCAGCACCTTCACGATGTCCTGCTTGTGCCCCGCCGGCTGCTCAACCGCATGTGCGGCGTCAGCGTCAGGCTCCGCCAAACCCGCGGACGAAGCGCCAGCAGGAGTTGAGGCGTTGGCCGTCGGCGTGAGCGCCAAGGCCCCTGCGACAGCGGTGGCAGCGACGCACGCCGTTGCATGTACCAATCCACTTGAATCTCCCCGTTTGAAGTGAGTTTGCCCGAGAATGTCGCCGGTTTATGTGGCAAGCATCCTGACGAGGTCACCTCGTTACGGAGCCCATGTAATCCTCGCTACTGCAATTCCCTGGAGCATCGCCGGACTCCCAGCCGCCCGCTCGTGGTGACGGCCGTGCTCTGCTCAAGTGAGCGATTGCGCAGGGAGGGCGTTGAGGGGCTGCGGGGCGGGGCCGGTGGCGAAGTGGACGTCGGTGATGGCGTCGGCGAGACGGACGAGCTGGGCGTGGACCTGGTCGAGGAACGACTCCAGGTTGGGACGGCCGACGCCGCCGATGGCGACGAGGCCGGCGACCTCGGTGCGGTCGAGCATGTCGGTGATGTCGTCGAGGAGCCGCTCGGGGCGGGACGAGCCGGTCGAGCCGGGGAGCTTGGTGAGGTGGAGCCGCAGCTCGTCGAGACAGAAGGCCAGCGAGCGCGGGTTGTCGCGGTCCATGATCAGCAGGTCGAGCACTCCCCCGGTGCGTACGTAGCCCCGGTAGCGGCGGCGGTGGGTGACCGCGGACTCGGCCGAGGCGAGGACCGCGTTGAGCACCGCGCGGTCGACCTCGAGACCGCGGCGTACGGTCGTGGTCGCGCGGAGCAGGAGGCAGATCTGCATGGCGCGCTCCAGGAAGCGGCCCAGCCGGATCGAGTGGTAGCCCTCGTCGCGGATCATGCTCGCCACGACCCCCTGCATCGCCAGGATCCCGTGCAGCATCTCGGCGCCCGACTCGGCGATCTGCAGCGAGTGCGGATTGCTCCGGAGCTCCTCGGCCGCACGGTCGGTCGAGGAGAAGATCCGCCACATGTCGGGGCTGAGCTGGTCGCGTACGCCGCTGAAGGCCTGCCGCATCCCGGCCAGCGACTGCGCCGCCGACCCCGGCCGGTCGGCGTCCAGCAGCATCGAGCGGAACTCGGCGTCGATATCCGCATCCGCCCGGCCGTGCCCGGCCAGCCGGTCGAGAGCGCTCAGCATGACCTCGAGGCTGACGCCTCCGGACGTACGCGGCCTGGTCCTGAAGTCCTCCGCCAGCACGTGGGTGGCCAGGATGAGCCGGATGAGGTCCTCGGCACGCTCCGCGTAGCGACCCGACCAGTACATGTCCTCGAGCGCGCGCGGGACGAGCACCGTCACCGAGCGGGTGTGGGTCATCGGGAGCACGTCAGCCAGGCCCTGGTCAGCGTCCTGCGGCGACTCCTTGAGCACCCAGACGTCCTTGCTGCACGGCGGCAGGCCGGTCTCGTCGGCCCGGACCGAGGCCAGGCCGCCGACCAGCGGGCGGTAGGCAGAGCCGTATCTCAAGGAGAACGTACGCAGCGTCAGCGGCCGGCCGACCGCGCCGTGCCCTTCTGCCCACGTCGGGGCCTGGGAGAGGGTGATCTGCTCCTGCCCGACGTAGCGGTACGGGTCCGCCGCGATCTTGGCGCGCAGCTCCTCGGGGGTCCCGGTGACGATGGCGCCCTCGAGCGTCCGCACCACCACGGTTCGGGACGACGGAGTCTGAGCATCCAGCCGCCGCTCGACCTCCGCACGCTGGACCTGGTCACCGCACCACCAGGTGGCGATCGAACCGAGCCGCAGCGGCTCCCGGAGCAGCGCTTCGCACGCGGCGGGAAGGTAGGGAACGAGCCCGGGGTTCTCGAGCACGCCGGCGCCGAACCCGTTGACGACGCGCACGTTGCCGCGGCGTACGGCCTCGATCAGGCCGGCGACGCCGAGCTGGCTGTCACCGCGGAGCTCGAGGGGGTCGGACCAGGTCGCGTCGACCCGGCGCAGGATCACGTCGACCCGCTCCAGCCGGTCGCCGTGGCCACGCATGAGGACCTCGCCGTTGCGTACGGTCAGGTCGGCGCCCTGGACCAGCGGGAAGCCGAGCGTCGAGGCGAGGAATGCCTGGTCGTAGGCGGTCTCGGAGTGGGTTCCCGGGGAGAGGACGACGACCCGGGGGTCGGCCTGGTCGCCGGGCGCGGACTCGAGGAGGGCCGAGCGGAGAGCGGCGAAGTAGGGCTCCATCCGGTGCAGCCCGGCGTCGCGGTGGAGCTCGGGGAGCACCCGGCTGATCACCCGGCGGTTCTCCATCGCGTAGCCGATGCCGGAGGGGGCCTGGGTGCGGTCGGCGAGCACCCGCCACTCGCCGTCGGGGGTGCGGCCGAGGTCGGTGGCGGCCAGGACGAGCGGCCGCGGGTCATGGTTGCTGGCACGGGCGGCGACGCGGTGGAACCCCTGGTGGCCGAAGACCACCGCCGCCGGGACGATCCCGTCCGCGAGCAGGCGCTGCGGGCCGTAGAGGTCGACCAGGATCGCGTTGAGCAGCTCGGCGCGCTGGGCCAGGCCGACCTCCAGGACGCGCCACTGCGCCGGGTCGATGACGAGCGGCACCGGGTCGAGCCGCCAGGGCTCGGGCTTGGCGCCGGGGCGCAGGTAGGTGACCCCGTCGTCGGCGAGGAACCGCTCGACGTCGTGGCCGATCCGGCTCAGCGTGGCCGGTGTGATCGAGACGGCCGTCTCGGCCATCGGCTTCCACGCCGGGCGCAGGGTGCCGTCGGGCCCGACGACCTCGTCGTAGGGCTGGTCGGTCGCGTCGAGGAGGCCGAGGGCGTCGGCGTACTCACGGAGGACGGTCACCGGGCACCCCTGGCGGGGGATAGTCCAGGGAGTTTCCGTCGGTTACTGGCCAGTAGAGCGACAAAAACTCCCTGGACTACCCGGCAAACCCGGCACGAAGTCGACCACATGACTCAGCGGACCACTCTGCGGAGGTCGAGGGTGTGGGGGTTGTCCGGGGTTGTCGCGTTGGCCGCTCGCGTACGCATCTCGGCTACGTTCAGACGACCTGACGTGTGGCCGCGCGCCTCGAACCGGCTGGCGCGACGCGCTTCGGCCTCGTTGGCGTTCACGGGCGGGTGGTCGTAGCTGCGGCCGCCCGGGTGGACGACGTGGTAGGTCGCGCCACCGATGCTGGTCTCGGAGGCGATGTCGACGACGTCGAAGTGGAGCGGGGCCTGGACGTCGATGGTCGGGTGCAGGCTGGACCACGGGCTCCACGCCTTGAACCGGATGCCCGCATAGAACGCATCAGCGGACGACGAGGTGGGGGTCAGCGGCACAGGAACACCCTGGCACGTCACCAGGTGCCGGTCGAGGTCGATCCCTCTCGCCGAGATCTGGACCCGCTCGACCGAGGAGTCGACGTAGCGTGACGTACCGGACCCCGTGGCCTCCTCGCCGAGCACGTTCCATGGCTCGATCGCCTGGCGCAGCTCCAGCTCGATCTCTCCTACGCGCGCGAACCCGATCCGCGGAAAACGGAACTCGGCGTACGCAGCCAGCCACTGCGACTCGAACGGGATCCCGTGGCGGCGCAGGTCGGCGACGACCTCCTCGATGTCGCGCAGGCAGCCCTGCGGGAGCAGGAAGTCCTCGTGGAGGGCGCTCCCGTGGCGGATGAGGGGCGCTTCGTACGGCTCCTCCCAGAACCACGCGACCAGGCTCCGGACCAGGAGGGACTGCAGCAGGGCCATCTGCGGGTGCGGCGGCATCTCGAAGCCGCGGAGCTCGAGGAGCCCGAGACGTCCCCTCGACGAGTCCGGGGAGTAGAGCTTGTCGATGCAGAACTCGGCGCGATGGGTGTTGCCGGTCAGGTCGGTGAGCAGGTGGCGCAGGGCGCGATCGATCATCCAGGGGCGGGGCTCCGGGTGCTCGCGGGTGATCCGGGCGACCTCCTGGAGCGCGATCTCCATCTCGTAGACCGCCTCCGGGCGGCCTTCGTCGAACCTCGGCGCCTGGCTGGTCGGGCCGACGAACCTGCCTGAGAAGAGATAGGAGAGGGAGGGGTGACGCTGCCAGTAGCGGATCAGGCTGGCCAGCAGGTCGGGTCGGCGGAGCAGCGGGCTGCGCTCGGGGCTCCGGCCGCCGAGGGTGAGATGGTTGCCGCCGCCGGTGCCGGTGTGGAGTCCGTCGAGGTCGAACTTCTCGGTGGACAGCCGGACCTGTCGCGCCTGCTCGTAGAGCGTCGTGATCAGCTCGCGCTGCTCCGCCCAGGTCCCGGTCGGCTGGACGTTGACCTCGATCACACCCGGGTCCGGCGTGACCGTCAGCCGCGCCAGACGCGCGTCGGGCGGCGGACCGTAGCCCTCGAGCACGACCTGCGTACCGGCCTCGGTGACGGCCTGCTCGATCACCCGGAGCAACGTCACGTAGTCCTCCAACCGGTCGGTCGGTGGCAGGAACACGTGGACCAGCCCGTCGCGCTCCTCGATCGCCAGCGCAGTGGTCGGCGCCTCGTCGGGATCGGTGACGGTGACCTGCGGGATCTCGGGGTGCAGCGGCTCGGCCGCGGTCAGGTAGGACGGCTCGCCGGGGAGCTCCGGGTCGTGCCACGAGATCGAGTCCAGCGGCAGCCGCAGCCCGATCGCCGAGGTGCCGGGCGCCAGCACCAGCCGTCCCCGCCGGAACCGCCACCGCGGGCTCGTCCACTCCCCGTCGTCGGTGTTGATCGGGATCACCCACCCGACCGGCTCGGTGACCTCCTTGTCGAGCTCGGTGACGTTCAGGTCGCCCCGGCTCGCCGCGTCGTCCGGCTTCGGCCCAGCAGGCTGACGCACCTCCTGGGCGAGCTTCGCCAGCGGATCCTCGTACGCAGGGAGCACCTGCTCCTCCGGCAGCCCGAGGATCCTGGCGATGCGAACCCCAACTGCCGAAGCGTCACCCCGGTCGGCCGAGGCGTCACTCAGGTCGCCCGAAGCGTCACTTAGGTCGGGCGAGGCGTCATCGAGTGACGTCTCGGCCGACGTGCGCGACGTCTCGGCCGACGTGCCCGACGTCTCGGCGGGGGCCCAGGGGTCGGCGAAGAGGGTGGGGTCGGACCAGAGGGGCTCGCCGTCCGTACGCCACTGCAGATCGATGTTCCAGCGCGGAAGGGGTTCGCCGGGGTACCACTTGCCCTGGCCCCGGTGGACGATGCCGCCGTTGCCGTAGACCTTGCGCAGGCGCTCGGCCAGATCCGCGGCGAGCTCTCGCTTGTGCGGGCCGTCGGCGTCGGTGTTCCACTGCGCGGAGGTCTGGTCGTCGAGCGAGACGAAGGTCGGCTCGCCGCCCATCGTGAGCTCGACGCCCCCGGTCTGAAGACGCCGGTCGACGGCCTCGCCGAGGGCGTCGATACGGGCCCACTCCCGGTCGGTGTAGGGCAGCGTCACCCGCGGGTCCTCATGGACGCGGGTGACCTCGTTGGCGAAGGAGAAGCTGACCTCGACCGGGTCGGTGGCACCCTCGATCGGCGCCGCGGAGGACGGGTGCGGGGTCGCCGAGAGCGGGATGTGACCCTCCCCCGCGAACAGGGCCGACGTCGGGTCGAGCCCGATCCAGCCGGCGCCGGGAACGAACACCTCGCACCACGCATGCAGGTCGGTGAAGTCCTCGGTCGGCCCGGACGGGCCGTCGAGCGACTCCTGGTCGGCGGCCAGCTGCACCAGATAGCCCGAGACGAACCGGGCTGCGAGACCGTACTGACGCAGCAGCGACACCAGCAGCCAGGCCGAGTCACGGCACGACCCGACACCTATTCGCAGGGTCTCGTCGGGGGTCTGTACACCCGGCTCCATGCGCACCGAGTAGGCGACGTCCGCGTTGACCGCGCGGTTAAGGCTCGCCAGGAAGTCGACCGTGCGGACGCCGTCCTCCGGCAGCGCCGGCAGTCGTCGTCGCCAGGCATCGGCCTCCGCCGCCGACTCCACGTCACGGAGGTAGGGCGCCAGGTCGGCCTTCAGCTCCGGCTCGTAGTCGAACGGGAAGCTCTCGGCGTAGTCCTCCACGAAGAAGTCGAAGGGGTTGATCACCACCATGTCGGCGACCAGCCCGACCGTGATCTCGAGCTTGTCGGTCTTCTCCGGGAAGACCAGCCGCGCGAGCCAGTTGCCGAACGGGTCCTGCTGCCAGTTGACGAAGTGCGTCGATGGGGTCACCGACAGCGAGTAGGCCTCGATCGGGGTCCGGGTGTGCGGCGCCGGACGCAGACGTACGACGTGCGGGCTGACCCTGACCGGCTGCGCGAACTCGTAGGTGGTTCGATGCTCGAGCGCAACCTTGATCGACATGGGGGCAAGCCTGACCGATCCAGGTTGCACGGGGGTAACGAACCGCCGGGTTCGCGCCGACCGGCCGGGTCCGAGCGCGGGGCACCGCGCGACGACGAGCCGTATTCAAACCCCTATCCGGTGTCGAAGTGAGCTACCACGACGACGATCCAAAGGGCCCGGAATCCGTTGATTGGTAAACGCATTTCATCCCGACTAAACGTCGCGGCCCGTGTCCAGGCGTTTCCCGATTACCCCCTGGGGTTTCATCCAAACCAGCCCTCCTATCGGCGCCGAGAACCGATATCGCGACGACTTATCCGTGGCTGTCGGCGCCGCGGCGGCAGCGCCAGCCGGAACCAGAACACAGCGTTTCACCTGCGATGAAGTCGCATGGATCCTCTTGTGAGGGTTGCCTGACTTTCGACCCCAGAGAAAGCGGTCGAATGAGTTTACGCCACGAAATCGACCGAAGGAATAGGAATCGATAAGTTCAAGAAAGTTCTTGACTTTATGCTTCAATTCGCTTCAGGATTCATGAGTCACGACCTCACAGCAAACAAAGGAGATTTCGTGAATTCTCGGACTCGAATCGCCGCTGTCGCCGCCGGATTCGCACTGGCCACGGCCGCCGCACCAGCTGTGGCGAGCCCCGTTCCTCCTCCAGTCCCCGACTGCCCGGTGCCGGAATCTCCTGCCCCGGCCAGCCCGGCCCCTGACTGTCCGCCTCCGGACGTTCCGGACGTTCCGGACAGCCCCGAGGTCCCGGACACTCCGGACGTACCTGAGACCCCGGACGTCCCCGACGCCCCGGACACTCCTGACGTACCCGACGCTCCGGACACCCCGGACGTACCCGAGGTCCCGGACACCCCTGAGACCCCGGACGTCCCGGACGCACCTGAGGTCCCAGACACCCCGGACGTTCCCGAGGTGCCGGACACGCCCGAGGTTCCGGACGTCCCTGTCCCGGACAACCCGGTGCCGGACGTACCCCTTCCGGGCAGCGAGTCCCCGGAGAAGCCTGCTGCGGACGTTCCCGCCCCGGACGTTCCCGTTCCGGATGTTCCCGTCCCGGACGTTCCGATTCCCGATGTCCCGATCCCGGACGTTCCGGTCCCGGGCATTCCTGGGCTCCCCAGCGTCACGGACAGCCTGCTGGGCATCGTCAACAGCCTCCCGGTGGTCGGCCCGATCCTGACCGACCTGCTCAGCTCGATCCTCGGGAAGCTCCCGCTGCCGTAGAGGCACACCTTCACCAACACCTGGCAACCACATAGCAGAGGTCCAGCGGCGTTCACGCTGCTGGACCTCTGCTTTGGGCGAAACGCCCGTCCTCAGTCCCTCGGGAAAGAACCCGCGAGCTCGATGAGACGAGTGTTGGCCTCGGCCTCGCCGATCGAGACGCGCACACCCTCGGGCGGGTAGGGGCGGACCATCAGGCCGATCTCGTCCGCAGCCGCCGCGAAGGCGGCGCAGCGCTCGGCGGATCCGAAGGCGAACCACACGAAGTTGCCCTGGGCGTCGGGGATGTCCCAGCCCGCGGCGCGGATCCCGTCGACGACCCGGGCCCGCTCGGCCACCAGGTCATCCACGCGCGCGAGCAGCTCGGCCTGCCGCTCGAGCGAGGCGACGCCGGCCGCCTGCGCGACGACGTTGACCCCGAACGGCAGCGCCATCGCCCGCAGGGTGGCGGCGATCGGCGCGGGCGCGAAGGCGTAGCCGACCCGGAAGCCGGCGAGCCCGTAGGCCTTGGAGAACGTACGCAGCACGACCACGTTGGAACGGCCCCGGTAGGTGGCGATGCCGTCGACGGCGTCGTCCATGCGTACGAACTCGGCATAGGCCTCGTCGACCACGACCAGCACGTGCTCGGGCACCTTGTCGAGGAAGGCGTCGAGCTCGGACTGGGTGACCGAGGTGCCGGTCGGGTTGTTCGGGGTGCAGACGAACACGACCTTCGTACGCTCCGTGACGGCCGCCGCCATCGCGTCGAGGTCGTGGCGCCCGTCGTCGGTGACCGGCACCTTCACCGCCGTCGCCCCGGCGGCGAGGACCGCGATCGGGTAGGCCTCGAAGCTGCGCCAGGCGAAGACGACCTCGTCCTCGGGGCCGCAGTAGGCCGAGACCAGCTGGAAGATGAGCGCCACGGCGCCGGTCGAGAGCGCGAGCTCCTCGGCGTGCACGCCGTAGGCCTTGGCGAGCGCGTCGTAGAGCTCGGTGCTGCCCGCGTCGGGGTAGCGGTTGACCCGCCCGGCCGCCTCCGCGGCGATCTCCACCACGCCGTCGAGCGGCGGGTAGGGGTTCTCGTTGGAGGAGAGCTTGTAGGTCACCAGACCGGGCCGCTCGACCGGCGGCTTGCCCGCAACGTACGCAGGCATGGCGGCGACACTGGGACGGGGCTGCGGGGTGCTCATATCGTGAGATCCTAGGTCGGGATGACCTCGCCCCCGTAAACCACGGGGACGTCACGACCCACCACGATGTCGAGCGGGTTGGTGACGCAGCGCACGGATCCGCCACCGAGGTGGAGCTCGCTCAGGTCGACGATCCGGACCGTGAAGCCCCAGCCCTCGAGGACCGGCCGGATGCGGTCCGGGCAGGACGGCATCACGATGGTGCGGCCGATCACGATGGAGTTGGCGGCGAAAGTGCTGAGCGCCTCCTCCTCGGTGATGACCAGCGGCTCCGGGACGAGATCGAGGAGCGCCTGCGCCGACTCGGGCGCGAGCGCGTCCGGGCAGATGATCGCGCGGCGCTCGTCTAGCGGGCAGAAGGCCAGGTCGAGGTGGTACATCCCCGAGTGGGTCGTCCGCACGCCCAGCACCCGGACGTTCATCTCGGTCGCGAGGGTCTTCAGCGCCATCTCGTCGGTGCGGGGACCGGTGCCGGCGACCAGGTGCCCGGCGAACGGGAACACGTCGCCCGCCTCGAAGGTCGGACCGACACCGTCCTTTCCGACGTACGCCATCCCCCACTCGTTGACGGCGAACCACTCGGCCGCGGAGCGCGTCTCGTTCCGGCGCTCGGGGAAGCGCATGTGGGAGAGGAGTACGTGCCGACGGCCGCCTTCCACGTCGGGAAGGGTGGCCGCGAAGCCGAGGTTCATCGCGTAGACCATGTCGGGGCTGTCCTCGCGCGGCGCGATGACGTCGACGCGGCCGCCGACCTCCTCGATGGTCGCCTTGAGGGTCTCCCACTGCTCGCGAGCACGGACCGGATCCGGCTGGATCTCGGTGTCCATGAACGGGTTGATGGCGTAGTCGATGCGGTAGTGCGTCGGCTCGGTCATCAGGTAGTGACGGCCCCAGCTCAGCGTTGTGCTCACGCGTACCCCTCTCGGTCTGATTGCTATGTGGCTGACATCAGCATGATCGTCGGATTGCCTGATTGACTGATTGTCAGACAATCCTGTGCGGTTAGGTTAGAGCACGAACGGTCATCACCGGAAGCCGACGCAGATAGGACAATGGGTCCATGTTCGAGTCGCTCACCCTGGACGAACCCGCATCGACGGTCGACCGCGTCGCCGACGAGCTCCGCCGGGCGGTGTTCGAGGGCGAGCTCGAGTCCGGCACCCCGCTGCGCGAGCACGGCCTAGCCGAGTCGCTGGGCGTCGGCCGCTCCACCGTCCGCGAGGCGCTGACCATCCTGGTCGCCGAGGGCCTGGCCACTCGCGCGCCCAACAAGGGCGTCGCCGTCGCGACCCCCGAGGCCGCCTCCGTTCGCGACGTCTGCGCCGCCCGCTGGGTGCTCGAGGGGGCGGGCGTCCGCAACTGGCTCAACGCCTCGGCCGAGACCCGCCGGGCCGTGCACGAATCGCTGGATGCGTACATCACGGCCGTTCACTCCGAGAAGGCCTCCTACCGCGAGCTCAACGAGCGCCACCTCGCCTTCCACCTCTCGCTCGTGGCCCTGACCGACTCACCGCGGCTGGTCGCGATGCAGGAGCACCTGGTCCTCGAGCTCAAGCTCGCGCTCGCCCAGGTCGACCGCATCCGCCGCAACGCCCACGACCAGGCCGAGGACCACGCCGCCCTCGTCCGCCTCCTCGACGCCGACCGCATCCACGACGCCGAGCGGTTCCTGCAGAAGCATCTCTCCGACGCCGCCCACGACATCTGCAAGGCGCTGCGCCTGGAGCGCTGACCCGCGGTAACACAGTCGACACACCTCCCGCGCGTCCCTTACGCGGGGCTGCGGAGCCTGCCAGACTCACAGACATGCGCATCGTGACCTGGCTCATCACCAACGCCATCGCCCTGGCCGTGGCGACCTGGCTCGTCGGCGGGATCTACTTCGACGGCCCGACCAGCGGCATGGAGGAGGTCAAGCAGAAGCTGCTGCCGCTGCTGATCGTCGCCCTGGTGCTCGGCATCGTCTCGGCCTTCGTGAAGCCGATCCTGAAGTTCCTCGCGTTCCCGTTCATCCTGCTCACCCTGGGCCTGCTCCTGCTGGTGATCAACGCGGCGATGCTCGGCCTGACCGCCTGGATCCTCGGCCCGACCGGGGTGGGCTTCCACGTCGACGGGTTCTGGACGGCGGTCCTCGGCGGCATCATCATCTCGATCGTCGGCTGGGGCCTCGACCGGGTCTGGCCCGACAGCGACGAGTAGCGGTTCCGGCGCCCGAGATTCGGCATCCGCCCCGCGTTCTTGGCCAAAATGTAAAACTCGGGCCATGAAGATCGCGGTCGTCTGCCTGGGCAACATCTGCCGTTCTCCGATGGCGGAGGTGGTTCTGCGTGACCGTCTCGACGGTGCCGGGCTCGATGACGTGGAGCTGGTCTCGGCCGGCACCGGCGGCTGGCACGCCGACGAGAAGATGGACCGCCGGGCTGCCGCGACGCTGCTCGAGGCGGGCTACGACCCCGAGCGCCACCGGGCCCAGCAGTGGCCGGTCGGGGACCCCGAGACGTACGACCTGGTGCTCGCCATGGATGCCGACAACCTGGCCGATCTGGCTGGTCAGACGCCCGAGGGCGGGTTGCAGATGTTCCGTGATTTCGATCCCGAAGGCCCCGGGGACGTGCCCGATCCCTATTACGGTGGTGCCGAAGGATTCCGGGAGGTGCTGGCGATGGTGGAGCGTACGAGCGATGCGATAGTCGCGTCCCTGGCCACGTCGAGGCCCGGTTCGTGACCCGTCAGCCCGCGGTCGCCCGTCGCGCCGAGCAGCTGCTCGGGGCGGCGGTGGTGAGCACATCTCCGGTCGCGGGCGGTGACATCTCGACCGCAACCAAGATCCGGCTCAGCGACGGCTCGCTGGTGCTGATGAAGGCGCTCTCCCCAGCGCGCGACGACTTCGTGGCCGCCGAGGCCCGAGGCCTCCGCTGGCTGGAGGATTCAGGGGTGGTGCGGGTCCCCGAGGTGCTCGCCGCCGAGCCCGACTGCCTGGTGCTGCGCTGGATCGAGCCGGGCCGCCCCAATGCCGAGACCGCCGAGGACCTCGGCCGGGCACTCGCGGCGCTGCACAGCACCCCGGTCCCGGAGTTCGGGGCCGACAAGGACGGGTTCATCGGCCGGCTGCCGATGCCCAACAAGCCCGCCGACAGCTGGGCCGAGTTCTATGCCGTACGCCGCCTGCTGCCCTATCTCAAGGCCGCCCGTGACCGCGGCGCCATCGACGCCGCCGGTGCCGAGTGCGTCGAGCAGGTCGTCGGGAAGCTGACGTCGCTGATCCCCGAGGAGCCGCCTGCCCTGCTCCACGGCGACCTGTGGAACGGCAACGTGCTCTGGGACCGGAGCGGCGACGCCTGGCTCATCGACCCCGCAGCGTACGCCGGTCATCGTGAGGTCGACCTCGCCATGCTCGCCCTCTTCGGCCTCCCCCACCTGGAGCGGATGATGTCGGCCTATGAGGAGCAGACTCCTCTCGCCGAGGGCTGGGAGGACCGCCAGGGCCTTCACCAGCTCTTCCCGCTGCTCGTCCACGCGGCCATGTTCGGCGGCGGCTACGGCGCCCGGGCGGCCACCGTGGCGGCCCGCTACGTCTGACTGGTCGACTAGTCGACGGAGGCGCCGCAGTCGCCAGCCGGGATCCTCGCCTTCGCCTCGATGCTGGGGAGGTTGGCGGCGGCCGCCTGGGTGCCGAAGTTGCCGAAGACCGCGAGCATGACGTCGTTGATCAGGCTCTCGCGCGCGCCGGCGCCGTAGTAGCGGGCGCCCGAGGCGGCGGCGACCTTCTCGAGGAGGCACTTGTCGGCGGAGTTGCCGTAGGGGATGGTGTAGATCCGGACGTGTGACTCGCTGCCCTCGATGTCAGCGACGAGCGCGTCGTTGGCCGCCTTGTTCTCCTCCTCGTCAGCGCCGTCCGGGGTCAGGTTGGTCGCGCCGTCGGTGAGCAGCACGACGGCCTTCGTCTTGGGGTTGTCGGGGTCGTTCGTCTGCGCGAGGGCGTCGTGCGCGGCCTGGACCGCGGACGGCAGCTGGGTCGTCGTCCCACCGGCCTCGATGGCCCCGATCTCCGCCCTGACCTGGGAGATCCGGTCGCCCATCGGCGCCAGGGCGGTCTTGTGCACGGAGCTCCCGAACGTCCACACCGCGAGCTCGTCCTTGGGCGCCAGCAGCCCGATCGCGGCGTTGGCCGCGCTCTGGACCCGGTCGATCTTGGCGGCCCCCGGTGCGACCTCGTCGTTCATCGACCCCGAGTTGTCGATCAGCAGGATGACCTGGGAGTTCTTGCGTACGCCGTCCCACTCGGCGCGGATCCGCTGGATCGCCTCGGCCTCGGGCTGGGGGAAGGTGTCGTCCTCGTCGACGGATCCGATCTGCTCGAAGCCACCCTCGACGAAGGCGGCCTGTGCCTCGTCCTCGCCGAGGAACTCGTAGAACTCCTCGGCGACCTCGCGCTGGGCCTCGGAGAGGCCTGGCATCAGGACGTACGGATGGTCCATGGCCAGGGTCCCCTCGGGCGGGATGTGCGACTCGAACCTCTTCACCCGTGGGTGGCTCTTCTCACCGTAGCCCGGCAGCTGGTCGCAGTCGGGCTCGGCACCGGAAGGACGGCCGCTGTTGTAGAGATCGACCAGCTGCTTCTGGATCACCAGCGCGTCGACGGGCTCGACGATGCCGCAGTAGAGGTCCTGGACGTACGTCGTCGCCTCGTCGCCATAGCTGCCGACCGAGGACTCGAGCTCACGCACCCAGGAATTCACCGTCTCGTCCTCCGGGGTCTGCGGGGTGATCTCCACGCTCGCTCCGGCGGTGGCGTTCGCCCGGACCGCGGCGTTGTAGGTCAGCATGCTCGCGCCCAGCCCCGAGGTCGACCACAGCGGCTCGTCGCGGCCGAGGACGAACCCGGTGCCCTCGGTCTTCCCGGCGACCGCCTTCGCCTTGAGCCACGCCATCGACACCTCCTCGCCGCCTGCCGTCCCCTCCGGGACCGCGATGACCATCACGCTTTCGGTCGTGGAGCCCAGCGTCTCGTACGTCTTCTCGGTGTCGAGCTCGAGGAGCTCTGTCCACATCGAGGAGGTGGGCAGCCAGACGTCGGGGCGGCTGCGGCCGGTCTGGCTGCGCTCGAACATCGGCTCGACGATCTCGATGTCCCAGTCCGAGGCGAGCGCCTCCATCGCGGCGCCCGAGGTCAGACCCAGGACGTTGACGTCGACGCATCGTCCGTCCACCTCGCGGCCGGTCTCGAACTCGGTGGCGAGATCCCGGACCAGGTCGTCCTTCTCAGTCGAGGAGGTGACCTCGAGGACGACGCACTCGCCCGTGGGCCCGGGCCCGACGATCCAGCGGATCACCAGCACGGTCCCGACGACGGCGAGCACGACCGCGCCGACCACCGCCATGATCGCGTGGGCGCGCACCCAGTTGGCGAGCCAGGCGACCACCGCGGCGACGATCTCGGTGAACGCGCGGGCGAAGCGTCGCGGCAGGCTGATCCGGGCGTTGAGCCGGGCGAACGCCGAGGAGATCAGGACCAGGGTCACCCTGTCGTCGTCGCTGACCGAGCCGTCGCACATGCCGAGCAGGCGGCCAGTCCGGGCATGCACCATCGGCACGCCCTCGCAGTCGCCGACCTCGAGCGGGGCCTCGTTGAGCACCGTCTTGACCTGGACGTGCGCCACCCCGGCGGCCCGGATCTCCGACTCCACCCACACCCCGGCACCGTTGAGAGCGGTCGGGTCGTGCAGCAGCACCTTGGTGTTGACGACCGGGGAGGCGAACCGGAACGGGAGTACGCGGCGGGGCAGCCGCTCGACGCCGACCACGTCGAGTGCGACGATGCCGTCCTCGTGGTCGGCCAGGCGCACCTCGACGCTGACGTCGCCGGTCGCGGTGCGTACGTGCGGGAACCGCACCCGGATCGTGTCGCGGTCGAGGTCGCCGGCGCCGACCGCGGCCTCGGCCACCCGCCGGGTGGTCAGGATCCGCTTCGGCGAGACGACGAACCCGTAGCCGATCGGCTCCCCCGTCTGGTCGAGGACCGTGACGAGTGCGCGACCCCAGCGCTGGTGACGGGTGACCGGCAGCTCGGTCGCGATCCCGATGCCCAGGAACATCAGCGCCACCCAGGTGAACGGCGACCGGACCATGTCGGCGAGGTTGCCCGGGGTCTGCTGGACCGCCCACCCGCCGAGGAAGATCGCCACCATCGCGACCATCGACACGACCGCACGGGGGAAGGGAAACAGGGGCACGCCGGAACTCCAGTGGGGGGTCGCGGGCAAGACGTCCGTCCGGACTATAGGGGGCGACGAGCCGCGGTGAGCCGCAAACGTTTCAAGTGCACGGACCCGGCCGGCCCGCTCAGAAATGCAGCAAGGGCGCTTGATCTGCGTTGTCGCAGGTCAAGCGCCCTTGTCTGACTGGCGGTGACGGTGGGATTTGAACCCACGGTAGGTCTCCCTACACAACATTTCGAGTGTTGCACCATCGGCCGCTCGGACACGTCACCGCCGAATAAGTTACAACCTCGGGGGGTCTTCGCCGAAATCGGGGGCGCCTCGCTGGGCCCCGAAGAAATCCTCCAGCAACGCGCGCTGCTCCTCGGCCAGCAGCCCGGCGACGACCTCGGGCCGGTGGTTGAGCCGGCGGTCGCGTACGACGTCCCACAGCGAGCCCACCGCGCCGGCCTTGTCGTCGAAGGCGCCGAAGACGATCCGCTCGACCCGGGCCAGGACCGCGGCCCCGGCGCACATCGTGCACGGCTCCAGCGTCACCACGAGCGTGCAGCCCTCCAGCCGCCACTCACCCCGCGCCTTGGCCGCCTCACGCAGCGCCACCACCTCGGCATGTCCGGTGGGGTCGGCCTCGGCCTCGCGTACGTTCCTCCCTCGTCCGATCACCGCACCGGCGGGGTCGACCACGACCGCACCGATCGGCACGTCACCGGTCGCCAGGGCAGCACGGCCCTCCTCGAGGGCGGCCCGCATGGGGGCCTCCCATCGGTTGGCAGGTGTCACGCCGGCATGAGGCCGACGGCGTCGTCGAAGGCCTCACCGCAGCCGATCGCGCGGGCGATCTCGGAGAGCGTCTCGTCCGGGTAGAGGTCTTCCTCGAACATGTCGTCGATCAGGATGCCCATGTCGACCGCACTCATCCCGAAGTCGGCGAGGATGCTGAGGTCACCGGCAGGATCTGCCTCCTCGTCCTCGACCTCCTCCGGCAGCGGCAGGCCGAGCATGTCGAGAGCCGACGCTGCCAGCTCCCACTCGTCGGCCGCGGTCACGTCGGAGAGCAGCACCCTGGTCGCGGCGCCGGAGACCCGGACGATCACGAAGAAGTCCTCGTCGATCGCCGCCATCGCGATCGCGCCACCATCGCCCGGGAAGCGGTGGAGCGCGTGCGTCAGAGTCTCGACGTCGGTCAGCAGGTCGTGAGCGAGCTCGCGCACAACCCAGGCGCCGTCCTCGCGATACATCGCGACGGCGAAGTCAACACCCTCGATCTGCTCCAGCTGATCAGACACACGACCAGAGTGACACCGAAACCGCCGTGGGTCTAGGGGGAATTGGTGACCTTAGGACGAACCGATCGTAGGGTTCAGCCCATGGAGACCCTCGTTGTGGACCACCCGCTCGTCGCCCACAAGCTCACCACGCTGCGCAACAAAGAGACCGACTCGTCGACTTTCCGTCGTCTCGCCGACGAGCTCGTCACGCTGCTCGCCTACGAGGCGACCCGCGGTGTAAGGGTCGCTCCGGTGGACATCGTGACCCCGGTCGCGCCGACCCAGGGCGTACGCCTCACCGATCCGCAGCCGCTGATCGTCCCGATCCTCCGCGCCGGTCTCGGGATGCTCGACGGGATGATCCGGCTGCTGCCGACCGCCGAGGTCGGCTTCCTCGGCATGGTCCGCAACGAGGAGACGCTGGAAGCCACGACGTACGCCGAGCGTCTCCCTGCCGACCTCTCCGGCCGCCAGTGCTACGTGGTCGACCCGATGCTGGCCACCGGCGGCACCCTCGCCGCAGCGATCGACTTCCTGGTCTCGCGCGGCGCCGACGACATCACCGCCGTCACCCTCCTGGCCGCCCCCGAGGGCGTCGCCGCCCTGGAGAAGGCCCTTGACGGCATCGAGGCCCCGGTCCGGGTCGTCACCGCGGCCATGGACGAGAAGCTCAACGAGAAGGGCTACATCGTCCCCGGCCTCGGTGACGCCGGCGACCGGCTCTACGGCGTCGCAGGCTGAACTCGCCAGGTCGGGGTAACGCGCAGTTCGTGGGGCTCGGCCACGTGTAACACGTCGTTCGTAGGACTATCCGGTCGTTCCAATAGGGCGAGTAGTCGTACGAACGACGTGTTACACGGGCGGCGGCTCGACCAGCGGCGACTCAGGCCTTGATCGTCACCTTCTCCTCGACGTACGGCTGAGCCTCGGTGGTCTCGGCCTCGGCCGCCTCGGCGGCGCGGGCCTTGCGCTTGGCGGCGACGGCCTTGAAGGGCCAGGTGAGGAGCTGGTCGAGGGTGATCCGGCCGGGGGCGACCAGGCCGAGCACGAGAGCCGCGGCGCCGAGCGCGGCGGGGAGCTCCCAGCCACCCTGGTCGACGAAGACCTCGGTGGTGCGGTGGGCGTACCAGATCGCGCCGGCCATCTGACCCGCGAGCAGCACCCCGGCGATCGGGGCGAAGAGGCCGACGGCCAGCAGCGCCCCGCCGACGAGCTCGACATACGTCGCGACCTGAGCGGCGAGAGCGGGCTCCGGGACCCCCAGGCCGCCCAGGAACTGCTCGGTGCCGGCGAAGCCCTGGTCGTACTTCTGCCAGCCGTGCGCGACGAAGATCCCGCCGACCACCACACGGGCGGCGAGCAGCACGACGTCGTTGAAAAGTCCGGTGTAGGCGTTGCGCCCCACTCGACGACTCATGTCCGGTTCTCCTCTGGGTCAGGTCAGAACAAGCCGCACACGGTAGCGACCTCGGGTCCCGGCCTTTACCACCCGGGGCTTCCCCTCAGCCGAAAGGAAACTCTGCTACGACGTCGTAGGCCGGGCGCTTCCTCGGGCCCTCGCCGAGCCGGGAGTGCACCAGTGCGAAGGAGGAGACGGTCCAGGCCGGGCCACGGTACGCATCGAGCAGCCGCACCCAGTTGCTGAGCTCCACCGGCGTGCCGGTCCGGGCGACCGTCAGGTGGGGCCGGAACCGTCCGCCGTCGACCTCGACCCCGGCCTTGACCAGGGCGTTCCTGGTCCCGGCGGCGACCCGGTCGAGCTCCTCGGCGGCATCGGTCTCGACGTCGGCGTAGAGCACCTTGCCCTCGGCCACGTTGGGGAAGGCACCTCCGCCGGTGATGGTCAGCTCGAAGGGCGTACGCCGCCCCGCGGCCGTCTCCAGCCGCTCGATCGCGTCATCGAGGGACCTGTCCGGGACGTGCTCGGCGAAGGCGAGCGTCAGGTGGAGCTGGTCGGGCGCCGACCAGCGGAAGGCGGCCGCGTCGCGGCGTACGGACAAGAACTCGTCGAGATCCTCGATCACCGACTCCGGCGGGATCACCGCCACGAACATTCGATTCATCGATGCCCATTGTGCCCGGCGACAGGGGCCGGGTCATCCGAGTTGTGTGCCGAGGAGGTCGCCGACGACGTAGGTGACCAGCATGGCAAGCAGTCCGCCGGCGACGTTGCGCATCGCCGCCCGGCCGGGTGGCGCGTAGCCGAGACGCGCGCTGGTCCAGCCGGTGATGGCGAGGGCGATGGTGACCGTGAGCACGGTCCCCCAGATGCGGGCGCTGTCCGGGAGGAGCATGATCGCCATCAGCGGCAGCAGCGCACCGAGGGTGAACGACAGCATCGACGCCCAGGCCGCGGACCACGGCGAGGTCAGATCGTCGACGTCGATGCCGAGCTCGAGAACAGCGTGGGCACGCAGCGCGTCCCGATCGGTGAGCTGCTCGGCGACCTCGGCGGCGGTCTCGGGTTCGAGACCGCGGTCGCGCAGGAACCCCTCCAGTTCCCGCAGCTCCTCCTCCGGCATCTCCCGAAGTTCGCGACGCTCCTTGGCGATCAGCGACTCCTCGGTGTCGCGCTGGGTCGAGACGGAGACGTACTCCCCCGCGGCCATGCTGATCGCGCCCGCCACCAGCGCGGCGACACCGGCGATCAGGACAGCCGTCGTGCCCGTGGTCGCGCCGGCGACGCCCATCACCACACCGGCGGTGGAGACGATGCCGTCGTTGGCTCCGAGCACCCCGGCGCGCAGCCAGTTGAGCCGGTTCTTCAGGCCCTCGGCCCGCTCCTCGGCGTCTTCGTGGCCCGCGTGGGCACCCTCACTGGGGAGCGTCACTGCTTCCCTCGCCGGGGACGGGCTCCTGCGGGTTCTCGCAGAAGCTGACCGGGCCGCTCTCGCCACCGTGGTACTCGTAGGTCTTCCCCGCGGCCTCGAGCACCACGCGTACGCCGTCGGTCAGGACCATCGCGTACATCTTCCCTGGCTCGGGGCAGCCGAGGCTGCCGTCGCGCCAGGTCACCTTGTCGTGGGAGACGACGGTGATCTCCTCGCTCTTCACCCCCTGACGCTCGGCCAGGTCGGCGATCGCGGCAGCGACCTTCGGGTCCTCGGCGGGCGTCGGGTCGGACGATGTGGGCACGTCAGACACGTTAGCGCCTGGGTCGGTCGCCTCGGAGCCACATCCGGCGAACATCGGGGCCAGCGTCAGCGCCAGGACGGGCAGCAGGTACGCCGCCGGGCGGATCTTGCGCGTGTCGGTGTCGGTGCTCTGGTCGGTGGTGTTGTCGGTGGGGGTCATGCCCTTGGGTACGTCGTCGATCCGGCGTTCGTTGCGCATCCTCAGACCCCGAACCGCGTCGTGCGCTCCCGCGTGATCCCGCTACCGCGACCCGCGTCGGCCTCGCTGTCCCAGCTGTAGACCTCGGTTCCGGTGATGAAGACCCGCTCGGCGCGGTGGTCGGTGTCGAGCGGGTCGCCGGACCAGATCACCACGTCGCCGTCGAGCCCGGGAGCGATCGCGCCGACCCGGTCATCGAGACCGAGGAAGCTCGCCGGATTCGTGGTGATCGCGGCCAGGGCGGTGTCGCGCGGGAGGCCGTCGCGTACGGCGAAGGAGGCCTGGTGGACCAGGAAGTTGATCGGGATGACCGGGTGATCGGTGGTGATCGCCACCCGCACGCCGGCGGCGGCCATCGCAGCGATGTTGCGGTTGGCCCGGTTGCGGACCTCCACCTTCGAGCGGCTCACGAACATGGGGCCGTAGATGACCGGGATGTCCTTCTCGGCGAGCACGTCGGCCAGAAGGTGGCCCTCGGTGCCGTGGTTGACCACGAGGCGATAGCCGAACTCCTCGCTCAGCCGGATGGCCGTGGCGATGTCGTCGGCGCGGTGGGTGTGCTGGTCCCAGGCGAGCTCGCCGGAGAGCACACGGGCGAGCGTCTCCTTGCCGAGGTCGCGGTCGAACGGCTCGCCCTTCTCCTCGGCGGCCGCCCTCTTGGCTGCGTAGTTCTGGGCCTCGACGAAGGCCTTCCGGATGATGTTGGCGACGCCGAGGCGGGTCGACGGGGTCTTCTTCTGGTCGCCGTAGACCCGCTTGGGGTTCTCACCGAGGGCGCTCTTGACCGAGACCGAGTCGGAGACGACCTGCTCGTCGATGGTGCGGCCGCCCCAGGTCTTGATCGCGACCGTCTGGCCGCCGATCGGGTTGCCGGACCCGGGCTTGATCACCGCGGTGGTCACCCCGCCGGCGAGGGCGTCGCGGAAGCCCTCGTCCTCGATGTTGATCGCGTCGATCGCTCGCAGGGCCGCGCCGTCCGGGTCGGTCATCTCGTTGGTGTCGTCGCCGGCCCAGCCCTCGCCCTGCTCGTGGGTACCGATGTGGCCGTGCCCCTCGACGAGGCCCGGAAGCAGCCACTTGCCTTTCGCGTCGATGGTGTCGATCCCGGCGGGGACCGCGACGTCGGCGCCCACCGCCGTGATCACCCCGTCCTCGATCACGACCGTGCCGTTCTCGATCGGCTCGCCCGCGATCGGGACGACATACGCGTGGGTGATGGCGACGGAGGAACGCTGAGTCATGACGGTCATCATGCCGGGCTCCGGCCGTCTGTCCGCCCCCAAGTGGAGATCGACTCCGTCATCCCTGTGCCGGCGCGATGTCCAGGGCTGTGCCGTACAGGCGCGTGACATGCAGCCTGATCACCACCCGGCCCTCCACGACCAACTGCTGCAGGAAGGCGGCCTCCTCGGCCGGATCCTGGAAGCCTGGGACGAGGGCCAGCAGCTCCCTGCCAGTGGCGTCACCCGGCTCGGTGGTCACCTCCGACACTTCCGCCTTCCCCTCGGCCACCGCGAAGGACCAGATGTCAGGCCCATTCACATGCAGGGAGACGTGCGGGTTGTTGCGCACGTGACGCGCCTTGAGTCGTTCGGCGGTGGTGGAGACTCGGATGATCCGCTCGATCGGGTCCCAGCCGTACATCACGGTCGACATGTGCGGGTGGCCGCTGCGCTTGACCGTGGCCAGCACACCGAACTGCTGACTGGCGAGCAGGTCGCTGAGGTCCTGATCGGCGAGGACGCGGGGCTCGGCGGGCTTGGTCATGTGGATCAGTCCTTGGGAGGTGAAGCGGCCGGTCAGGCTGCATGGATTGGGCTGCTCGGCGGAAGCAAGAGAGACCGTAACAGATAGTTTTATTATAGACGATCTATTAAGGATCTATTTCGTCTTGCGGGCGTCGGGCCTAGCGTCGAAGCACCGGGAAATGCGCCGACGGGCGCCCACCCGGAGGTGGACGCCCGCCAGGGACGTACGACGAGAGAAGCTCAGAAGCCGAGGTCGCGGCCGATGAGCTCCTTCATGATCTCGTTGGAGCCGGCCCAGATCTTGGTGACGCGGGCGTCGCGCCAGGCGCGAGCGACGCGGTACTCGTTCATGAAGCCGTAGCCGCCGTGGATCTGGACGCAGTGGTCGAGGACCTCCGACTGCGCCTGCGAGGACCACCACTTGGCCTTGGACGCCTCGACCGGGGTGAGCTCACCGCGGGCGTGCGCGGCGACACACTTGTCGACGTACGCCTCGGCGACCTCGATCTGGGTGACCAGCTCGGCGAGCAGGAACTTGTTGTGCTGGAAGGCGCCGATGGACTGGCCGAAGGCCTTGCGGTCCTTGGCGTACTGGACGGTCTCGAGCAGGATCTGCTTGGCCTGCGCGATGTTGGCGACCGCGCACGAGACACGCTCCTGCGGGAGCTCCTCCATCATGTGGATGAAGCCGCGGTTGAGCTCGCCGATGATCTCGGCGTCGGTGACGCGTACGTTCTCGAAGAACAGCTCGGCGGTGTCGGACTCCTCCATGCCGACCTTGTCGAGCTTGCGGCCGCGGGAGAAGCCCTCCTTGGTCGCCTCGATCGCGAAGAGGGTGATGCCCTTGGCGCCCTTCTCCGGGTCGGTGCGGACCGCGGTGATGACCAGGTCGCAGGAGTAGCCGTTGGTGATGAAGGTCTTGGAGCCGTTGATGACCCACTCGTCGCCGTCACGGACCGCGGTGGTCTTCAGCGCGGCCAGGTCGGAGCCACCCGAGGGCTCGGTCATGCCGATGGCGAGCAGGATCTCACCGGAGGCCACGCCCGGCAGCCAGCGCTGCTTCTGCTCCTCGGTGCCGAGACGGACCAGGTAGGGAGCGGTGATGTCGGAGTGGATGCCGACGCAGGTCGGGTAGGCCGCGCCGATCTTGGCGAGCTCCTCGGCGAGGACCGCGTTGAAGCGGAAGTCGTCGGCACCGGCGCCGCCGTACTCCTCCGGGATCGCGAGCCCGAGGAAGCCGTTCTCGCCAGCCTCCAGCCAGAACTCGCGGGGCAGCGCCTTGTCGGCGATGTGCTTGTCGGTGTGGGGCTTGACCGAACGCTCCAGCCACTGCTGGACGGAGGCTCGGAAGTCCTCGTGGTCTTCCTCATAGTGGTCGCGCTTCAGCATGCATCGGAGTCTACGACGCAGTGGTTACTCGGTGGTAACCCTCTCAGGATGCAATCTGGACTCAGTCCTGCCGGATCCGAACCGGCGTACGCCAGGCCACCACCAGCAGCGGCACCGAGACGACCAGGCCGACGACGAAGACGACGTGCAGCGCCGGCGCGAGGACGTCAGCAGGCAGGGCTTCGAGCGGCGGCACCTCTCCCCCGGCGTACTCGCTCCTGACCAGCCCGTTCGCGACCGCACCGAAGAGCGCGACGCCCAGCGCCGAGCCGACCGAGCGGGCGAACATGTTGGACCCGGTGGCCACCCCGCGCACCTCCCAGTCGACCGCCGACCCGGCGGCGACGACGCCCGGGTTGACGGACCAGCCGAAGCCGAGACCGAGCACGAAGCAGGGGATCGCCAGGTGCCAGAACGACGAGTTCTCGCCGACCGTGACCAGCACGAACCCGCCGACGACGACCAGCAGCGCGCCGAGCCCCACCGCGACCCGGAAGCCCCTCACGAGGTAGATCCGGCCGGCCGTGGCAGCCGCGATCGGCCAGCCGATGCTCATCCCGGCGAGCGCGAAACCGGCCACCACCGCCGAGTGACCGAGCACGCTCTGGGCATAGAGCGGGACGTACGTCGTCAGCCCGAGCATCACGACCCCGACGATCAGGCTCGCGGCGTTGGCCGGCGCGAGGACTCGGTGGCCGAGGACCCACGGCGGCAGCACCGGGTCGGCGGCACGCCGCTCGACGAACCCGAAGGCGACGAGGGCGACGATGCCGACCGCGAAGATCAGGTAGGAGGGCGCGGACGACCAGGCCCAGGCGTGACCGCCCTCGAGCAGGCCGAGCAGCAGCGCGATGCCACCGACCGTCAGCAGCCCGGCACCGGCCCAGTCGATGGCGGTCGTCGCGGCCGGCCGGCGGTTCTCGTGGAAGTGGCGCAGGAGCCACAGCGCGACCGCCCCGATCGGAAGGTTGATCAGGAAGATCAGCCGCCAGTCGAGGTAGTCGGCGAAGACACCGCCGAGCGTTGGCCCGACGATGGCGGCGGTGGCCCAGACCGAGGCGACGTACGACGTCGCGACCGCTCGCTCCTCCAGCGTGTAGATGTCGGAGACGATCGTCATCGCCATCGGCTGGATCGCCCCGGCGCCGATGCCCTGGATCGCCCGGAAGACGATGAGCGCGGTCAGCGACCACGCCAGGCCGCACAGCAGCGAGCCGACCAGGAACGCCACGATCCCGGCGATCATCACCGGCTTGCGCCCGAGCCGGTCGGCGACCTTGGCGTAGAGCGGCGTGGTCACCGCGGTCGCCAGCACGTAGATCGAGAAGAGCCACGGGAACTGCTCGAAGCCGCCGAGATCCTTCACCACGCTCGGCACCGCCGTCGCCAGGATCGTCATGTCGATCGCGACCAGACTGAGCGACACCATCACCGCGAGCAGGATCGGCCCGCGTTCGCTACGAAGTCCTACCGAGCTGCGCGTTGGTCTGGTCGTCGAGGTGGGCACATTACTTAGCAATCCTCACGACCACCCATTCATTCCGAGGGGTTCATTCCTCCCGCGCGCGGGCCCCGATCCGTACGTCCAGATCGGCCAGCTCGTCGAGAATGTCGCCCGCGCCCCAGACCTGGTTGCGCGTGCGATTGGTGAGCGGTCGAATGACTCCTGCGCCACGGAGCCGGTCGATGACCCGATGGGTCGTCGCAACGGAGAGACCTAGATCCTCCTCGACATCCTCTGTGGTGACAACGGGTTCTGCCGCCAGCTTCTCCAGCAGCGACTCGGCCGCGCTGCCCCTGCTCGGCTCCACGCGCTCACGCCAGTCATTCGGCAGTTCGGCAAGCCTGGACGCCGTCACCTTCGCTTCCTCAGCGGCGGCGGTCGAAGAGGTCGCGATGATGCTGATGATCGACTCCGCGTCGCCTGCATGGAAGTCGTCCAGCGCCTGGAAGTAGGCGCTGCGCCGAGCCGCCAACGCAGAGGCAACGGGGACGGTCACCGAGCGAGCGATGCGGCGACGACGTACGACTGCCGCGGCAAGCGCTCGGCCGATGCGGCCGTTGCCGTCGGTGAACGGATGGATCGCCTCCAGTTGTGCGTGCGCGATCGCGGCCTGCGGAATCACGGCGAGGTCGTCGCGGGTCGCGAAAGCAATCAGATCTTCCATCAGACCGCCCACTCGGTCCGGGGGCGGCGGCACATAGATCGCGCCCCGGGGGGAGTGGTCACTACCGCCGATCCAGTTCTGCATGTCACGCCAGCGCCCGGCGTAGGGGCCGTCGATGGGGTCGTCACGCATCAGTCGTCGATGCGCATCCAACAGCGTCTCGAGCTCGAGCGGGCCCGAGACGAGCCGATCCAGAGCCCCGGTGGCACGGACCATCGAGAGCGCCGACGAGTTCGACTTCGCGCCATGGAGAGCGCGAACGTAGTCCTCGACCGAGGCGATCTCGTGCTCGATCTTCGACGACGCGATCGACTCGGCCCGCAGGAGCATCGTCGCCAGCGGGCGGAGCTGAGGGCCGTGTGTGGCATCCAGCGACGCGATCGCCCGAACAGCCTCGTCGCACTCAGCAGCCAGGCCGGGCGGAACGCTCAGGCTGATTCCGGAAATGCGCGCAGGAATGCTGACCGTCACCTCTGCCAGTCGACGGTCGTCGATGGTGCCGCCCTTGATGCTCTGGCGCCACGGCACGACGACACGCTCCGCTGCCGGAATCAGTGCCACACCGCGTTCGGTCATGAGACGAGCGTACTCACTATTCTCACATTTCTATGAAAAGTGAGAATAACGGCGGGCCGTTCTCACTTTTCCAGCTCGGCGAGGTCGAAGACCTCGCGCGGGGCGGGCTCCTCGACCTGGAACTCCTTGTCGAAGTCGGAGAAGGTGAGCTCGCCGGAGCTGCCCTGGGTCCACTTCACGATCCGGTGGGGCTCGGAGGCCAGCACGTACGTCCGGCTCTCGGTCTCGCCGTGGGTGACATCGAGGCGCACGGCAGGGCCGTCGGCGGCCATCGCCGGGCCGATCGCCTGGGCCTCGGCCTCGGCCGGGACCATCTGGGCGGTGAGACTGTCGATGCTGCAGAAGGCGCGCAGGCTGGCCATCTCGCCCTCGAGCTTCACCCACTTCTTGCCGACCCGCTTGGCGATGCGCTCACCCTCGCCCTTGGCCGGCGCGATCGCCTTCCAGAACTCCACGTCGCCCTGGTACCAGGCCGATCCGGCGATGGAGCGCAGCGAGATCTCGCCGTCGCCGATGCTGACCTTGCCGACGCAGCTGTCCTCGGCGGAGACGTCGAGGTCGACGGTGATCTTGGTGCCCTCCGGATCGAGCACGTCACCCTCGACATGGACGGTGCGGATGTCGTGCATCGCGGCGCGGGCGTCCTCGGCGATCTGGTTCCCGGGCTCCTTCGCGTAGTCGCGCGCCTGGGACAGTGTTCCCTCCCCCTCGCCACAGCCGGCGAGAGCGCTGGTCAGCGCGACGATGAGGGCGGTCGTGAGCACGGCTTGGCGAAACACCGGCCTATCGTGACAGAAATTACCTAGGGGTCAACGCGAGAGGGCCTGGACGTCGGCGACCCACTCCGGAACGAGCTTGCCGGC